>JBQTJM010000235.1:0-4168 GCA_052387115.1 Gammaproteobacteria bacterium
TCCTTCGTCGGCGTGCGATCCCCAATATGGACTGCATCTCCGAAATCGACCGAATCGTTCCCCGCGAAACAGCTCGACGGGCTCATGGAAGCCATGCCAATGGCCAAAATCGATGCGGCGATGGGTGTCTTGGTGCTCATCTTCATATATCCTCGTTCAGGTGTATTCCAGTGATTGAATGTTTCACACATTAAGTAGCATACCGTATGCCGTGCAGCTGGAAGGCGTGGTGCTGGGCTCTTGCCAGGACGATCAGCGCAATAACACAACGCGCTCAACGCAAGGTTGGAACAAAGAAAAACTCGCCCCCATCATGCCCGGCGTATTTGATGGGTGCGTACTCGGGCACTTGAGCGACCTGAAGATGCGACGCGGCATACGTGACCTGACCGGATATTGCGGCGAACAGGCGTTGCCCGTCGAGCACCTCGGTATTGGTACTGAGCGCCTCCAGTAGGGCCTTGGCAAACACGGAGTGGCGCCCGCTGCCGGAATCGACCACCGGTTCCAACCCGCCCGAAGTCAACGCGATGCGTGAGCGTCTTTCGACCATGATTCGTATCCAGGTGAGGCGTTGTTGGTCGGACATGCCGGCCGCGATCCGAGACCCGGGCGAGGCCCGGGTCAAGGCGCCCGAGTAACACGAATCGGCGATCAACAGCACATGCTTGGCCGACATCGTGTTCAGGATGTCCGTTACCTCCGCGTTCGAGATCCAATTTGCCGTACTGTCGAGCTCGGCGTCCACCGGTAACCACTGACCGCGCTGATTGATCTCATCGAGCTCGCCGTGGCCGGCATAATAGATAACGAGATTGTCCCTGTCTGTGAGCCGTTCTCTCAACTTGTTGAGGGCGGAAAGGATCTGATAGCGGCTGGCATCGATGAGCGTGGTGGTCTCGAACCCGTAACGCTTGCTCAGGACCTCGGCGAGGGCGCTCGCGTCGTTCACTGCGGTGTCGAGTCGTGGCAAATGCCGATACCTGTTACTGCCGATGACCAAGGCATGATAGGCCCCGAAGGATTCGCGCGGCAGGGCGCGCGGTTCGACCGGCAGCGCTTCCGTAGAGGATCGCTGCGCCGGGACCTGGCCGGCCGATTGCCGCCGTTCCAGCTCGGCTATTCGGGACTGACGGGCGCCCGCCTCCTGCTGTAGGCGGGCGATCCTCCGGGCTTGACGCCTCATCTCCGCTGTGCCCGCTTCGAGCTTTGCGTTGAGCTCCTCAAAGGCAGCCCTGTGATCCACGCTCGGGTACTTTCCTGTCCGCACCGGTCTTTGTTCGTCGGCAGCGCTGATCGTATACCCCCCGAACGGGACTATGACGCTCGCAACCGCAATCCCTGCCGCCAGTGCCCCAAAGACATGACGGCGTTTTCGCGGATGCCGATCGTGAGAGTGCGTGCTCGATGTGGGACGTCCCTCGCGGACGACGTTCTGCTCCACTACGCCACGACCGACATCGATGTGCTCCAATGCCGGCACTATCTCACACCGGGGGGAGCCTATACCGGGAAGGGGTGGGTCTGCGCCGTCGCCTATCGTCTCGAGAGGGGCTCTATTCGCATCGCGCCTGTCATATCGTCCGAATATGCGTGTCTTAGCGGCCCACGCATCGGCCTCCCCGCCGAGATGGACTATGAAACGCAGGTCATCGCTACCGAAGGCGATGGCGTCCCCCTCTTTGAGCAACGCCGGGCGATCCTTCAAGCGCAGGCCCGCGACGAAAGTACCATTGGTGCTCCTCAAGTCCTCGATGTAGAGGGCCCTGTCTTTCGCGAATATATACGCATGATGACGGGATATATAATCCACGTCCTCAAGAAGGTGCTGCTTGTAGCCCGAGAACGCCTTATCGGTCCGATTGACCAGAAAAGGAAACCGCGTAATGACGATGGGCTCGAGTCGCAGCCCTTTCCAGTGCGGATCGAGAACGAGGCGGACTGCGGGGTCGCCGGGCCTATCGACAGCCGCGTCGTCGTCACGAAACGCGACCGTGTAGATCAAGCACGCGGCGAAACAGATCTCATCACCGTGGCGCAATCGAACCGGTGTATCGCCCACACGACCCCCGTTGAGCGTGGTACCGTACCGACTCTGCAAATCGACAAGGTAAGGGAGTCCGGCCTCGTGGAAGATACCGGCGTGGCGCCGGGACAGCTGGGCCGTTGCGGGCACGCCCTTAGGGGACGCAACATGCGCATGATGGCGGCCGATGATAAAGGGGCTCTCGGCAATAACGACCTCGGCCAGATCAGGGGATGCCGGTGTTAATACGATGTTCATGTCCACGCTGATAGGCCGGCAACGATTGGTCAGTGCGAAAGCGAATATGTCATCGGGCGGATAGCAATGTGCACACCCACCGGTAATGCGACCGCTATGCCAGCGCCTCGTGCCCCGCCAAACCGCTTCTCGACAGGGGCTTCATAGGCGCAATCGCGGTTCGGAAAAGCGATTGCAGGCAATGGCGTTGCGAGGTCCGTCCGGAGTGGACCGGTAGCGCGGGGCCACAGCGAGCGAGGCGAACGGGTGCTGTGCGGGATCGGGCAGAGGGCCCCAAGGCTCAAGTTGAAAGGCTAAAGTGAGCGGCGCGGCGCAAAGTGAACCCGCGGACGCCGGTGGTCGGTGAGGTTAAGAAACGTCCTGCACGGACCGGCTATCAGGAAGGAAGGAGGTTCTCCTCCTTGAAGGCCTTGAGCCTGCGCTTCAGGGTGGCGAGTGAGATCTCGAGCTCTCGCGCGGTCTTCTGCACGCTATGCCCGTTACGTTCCCAGGCCTCCAGGATCATCTTTCTCTCCACCTCTTCCAGCGTAGGATGAGGAGGAACGTTTACGGGGATTGGCGTTTCTGAGCGCGGGGACGGGGGTGGAAGCATCTCGAGGTGCTCCGGCAGGATCTCTCCTCGGGGGCAGAGGACCGCCGCACGCTCCAGCACGTTGCGCAGCTCCCGCACGTTCCCAGCCCAATGGTGACCTTGCAGACGCTCCAGGGCCTCGGGCGAGATGCGGCACGGGAGCGAGATGTTCTTCAACAGATGTTGGGCGAGCAGCGGAATATCCTCTCGGATGTCCCGGAGCGGGGGCACGTTGATCGGGAACACCCACAGCCGGTAGAACAGATCGGCGCGGAAACGACCCTGCTGTACCATCGCCCATAGATCGCGATGGGTCGCCGCAACGACCCGGACATCCACCGGCTCGGGGCGATCGGCGCCGAGCGGGGTGACTTCGCGGGCCTCCAGCGCACGCAGCAGCAGTGGCTGAGACTCGAGCGGTAACTCGCCGATCTCATCGATCATGAGGGTCCCGAGGTGCGCTTCACGGAAGGCCCCTTTCCGTGGTCGGTCGGCGCCGCTGAAGGACCCTTTGACATGTCCGAAAAAATCGTCGTGGATGATCTGCGGGCTCTTGGCCGAGACATCACAGACGATACGCGGACCCGTTCTCCTGCTGGAGATCTCATGGAGGGTACGTGCGACTACCTCTTTTCCCGAGCCCGACTCCCCGTAGAGCAGCACCGTCGCCTGGGTCGGCGCTGCCAAACGAATCAGGCTGTACAGCTCCTGCATAGGGGGACTCGCTCCCACCAAAGCGCCGAGCTGGCTTTGTGCCGTGGGTTCCGCAGTGTAGTACATGGCCAGCCGCGAGTCCCCGAGCTCACAAAGGGTCTCGGGTCCCAAATGCGTCTCCGTCACCGGTCGGAAATTGATGAACGTCCCATTGGTGGACCAGAGATCGCGCAGCACCGGTCCCTGCAATGTCATGCGTAACTCCAAATGATGGCGGGAGACGCGGCGATCGGTGAGCACCAGATCATTACCGCGCGCCGTGCCCACTTTGACGGCAGGTTGGTGAAAGGTCTTCCGCACACCGGCATCGGGTCCCGCGACCACCTGTAGCTCGATGGTCTTGAGTGGGGGCGGCGGTAGGTGTCCTTTCGCGATGGTGCTGATATCTTCAACCGCGGAATTCATGGATCGATCTCCATCAAACAGGACACCTTAGGAGGGAAGCGGGGTTCCCGCTGTGAAGTATTTCACAAAAGCACGGCATTCCGTTTGATCTCCCTCGATGGGGTCGACCGCCCCCTGGCCTCTCGGAACCCCGGCCCCTGGTCGGAGTCTGAAGGAGAAAGCATAAGAAATTCAATGCGAGATCGCAAGGTGAG
>JBQTJM010000236.1:0-6146 GCA_052387115.1 Gammaproteobacteria bacterium
TTTCCATCACTCCCCCCCCCCATTCCCCGCTTGGTTTGGGCGCATCCCGCCCATTGCCATCCCCGGCGGCCCAGTTTGGCCCCGGGGGCACCCCACCGCCGTCCCCCCCCCCCCCCCCCCCCCCCAAAAAATGGGGGATGAATTACGGTCGGCAGGCGCCATATACTGGCCGCCGGTAAGGTCGCAGGAGTCGGCCCTGCCCATAGGAGCCCGCGGACACAAAAGGAGAGGGGGAACTAACTTCAACGAGGATGAAACATGAAATGTATACTTGCTCTGCTCTTATTCCTATCCCCCGCGGTTCAGGCCATTGTTATCGATAATGGCATCCCCGCGGGTACCGAGGGTCACTTCTCTGTCGATGTCTTGGCTGGTGGAGATACTGAAAACGCAACGATCACCGCCCGGCGCAGTGACACTGGGGCGCTTACTACCACCGACGTGGTCTTTCAGTACACCAGCTTTGTGGATCCAGGACAAGACGGCGGGGGGATCCCACTATCCGCATCTCAGATTCTGCAAGAACCGACGCCGAACCCGAATGATCCCAACACCGTGACTAGCTCCGGCATTTTTAGCGGACAGTCCGGCCAAGTGTTTTGGGAAGCAACCAGCTCCATCAGGCCTGGTTCGCAGGTCATGACAACACGCTATCTGTTCTCTGCCCTCGGCGACGACCCCATTGGGTCCCTCCGGGTTCTGCAGTACCTTGATGAAGATGTGAACCCCGTTGAAGATGACGAGCCAGGTTTCAGAGACAACGTTTTTCTCCCGCTTGGATCGGCAGACTTTGGAGATCTGTCGCTGTACACCTTCGGCAACCCTGAGGTCATCGGCGTACGTCAAGCCGGGTCGGAGTCTGTCGAGAGTTTCTTCGCAGGCTGGGCAACCGCCCCTTTCCCAGACATACTTGGTCAGATCCAAGGAAGCGGCCAGCCCATTGCGCGCGAGGGCGTCATTAACCTGCCCCCCATCAACCATCCCCGACTAGGTCCGTCCTTCGGCCCGGCAGACATTACTTCCGTGCTCGCCTGGGATATCAATCCGAACACCTTCTTCGCGGAAGTCATTACCGTCTTGGGCGGAGAGGATGCCGCTCCGGTGCCGCCGGTAGCGTCATTCGTCGCAACCCCGGCAAGCGGGATCGCGCCATTAGCCGTGGCCTTTAACGGCTCGGGATCGACCGACTCGGACGGCCAAATCGTCAGGTACCGCTGGGACTTTGGCGATGGCACGTTCGCCGAAGGTCCGAGACCGACCCACACGTACACGGTTCCGGGGACGTTCTCTGCGCAATTAGTCGTCCGCGATGACTCTGGCCTTGTGGGAAGCTCCATCCAACAGATCGGGGTCGCGGCGCCTCTGCCACCACCCCCACCGCCACCTGGCCCACCGCCAGTTACGCCCGCCAATCCAGGGGACCCGATCGTTTGTCAAGGCAGGGCATGCGGGGTTCCCCTCACCTGCAACCTCCTCGATGCTCAATGCACCACTGAAGCCACCATTTTCGTACGAGCCAGAGGCGGTCGGGCGAACGGCGATGCGGCGGTGAGGGCACCGAGAACGATTAGGCTGGCTTCTAGCGTAGCGAACATTCCGCCGAGACAGACTGCAATCGTGCGACCTCGGCTCACGAAACGCGGCAAGGGCCTTCTGCAGGCCAGCAGGGCAGGCGGAAAGAAACGTTTCAATGGCACCTTGCAGCTCAGAAATGTGGTCACTGGCGCCGTCATCAGCAGCACCCCGATCACAGTTCGGTTAAGGTAAATCCATCGCCCCCGGCAAATACCGGGGGCAACCCCAAGGAAGCGAAACCAATCGAAGGAGATTCACGATGAATACTCGTAGAGGGAGGTGTTTTCGACCCTCCCTGCACTTCGCGCTAGGAGCCGTTACGTGTGTCCTCGGCTCGACTGCCCCGCCCACCTCGGCCCAAAGCGCCGGGCCACCGGCGATCCAACTGCGCGGGGTGGAGAACCTCGGGATCGGCGCCTCGCCGTCGAAGGCCGCCATTGCCAAGTTGGGAGCCGATCTCCTGGCCTTACATGCGGAGTACCAGGCGCACTTGGAGCAGACGAGCGGACAAGGGGCGGCTGCCCCGGCCTTCCAGTCGAGCAATGCCATCGCGCCCACCGCTGGGGGATCGGTGGTCATCGATACCGCAGCGTCGGGCGATCCGGAAGCCCTCGCCGCCGATCTGCGCGCGCTCGGATCGGACAAGGTCACGGTGTTCGGGCATATGGCCTCGGCCCACGTGCCGATCACGGCCATCGCCGGGCTCAAGAGGCTCTCCTCCGTGCAGCTCGCCCGCCCCGCCTATGCGGCCACCCAGGTCGGCGACGTGAGCAGCCAGGGGGACGCCGCGATGCGCGCGGACCTCGGTCGCACGGCCTTCGGGGTCGACGGCACCGGGGTCATGGTGGGTACCCTGTCGGACAGTTACGACTGTCTCGGGGGCGCCGCGGCCGGTGTCGCGAGCGGCGATCTACCCGCGGGGGTCACCGTGCTGGACGAGCTGAACCCATGTACAGGCGCGACGGACGAAGGGCGGGGCATGATGGAGATCATCCATGACGTCGCCCCCGGGGCCAGTCAGGCCTTTCACACGGCGTTCGAAGGCCAGGCCAGTTTTGCCCAGGGCATCATCGATCTCGCCAACGCCGGGGCCAAGGTCATCAACGATGATGTGATCTATTTCGCCGAGCCCTTCTACCAGGACGGCATCGTTGCCCAGGCGGTCGACACCGTCAAAGGGATGGGATCGTCCTATTTCAGCTCCGCTGGCAATGCCGATCGGAAGGCCTACGAGTCCGCCTTCCGTCCGAGCGGCCTGTTATTCGACATCGGCTTCGGGCCGCAAGAGGCGCACGACTTCGATCCGGGTGTCGGAGTCGATACCTGCCAGCCGATCACCATCCCGGTCGGCCGAACGTTGATCGAGGTCTACCAATGGGACCAGCCCTTCTTCTCGGTCAGCGGCGCGCCGGGCTCGGCGAGCGACCTGGACATCGTGCTCACCAACGCGGCCTGTACCACGATCGTCGCCAGCGGCGTTGACGCCAACGTCGGGGGCGATCCCGTAGAGGTCTTCGGCTTCACCAATGCCGGTCCTGGCACGACCTTCGGAATCATCCTCCTGCATTTCGCGGGTCCGAATCCGGGGTTGATGAAGACCGTCAACGTCGGGAGCGGCTCGATCACCATCGATCAGTTCGATACCAAGACCGGCGCCTCCTGGGGCCATAGCGCCGCGCTCGGAGGGCTCGGGGTCGGCGCAGCCGATTACCAGGATACGTCCGCATTCGGGCAAAACCCTCCGCTCATCGAGGCGTTTTCTTCGGCCGGGGGCACGCCCATCCTGTTCGATACCGCCGGCAATCGTCTGGCCACGCCGGAGGTGCGCCAGCAGCCCGACATCACGGCACCGGATGGGGCCGACACCACGTTTTTCGGGAGTGACACGGACGGCACTGGTTTCCCGAACTTCTTCGGGACCTCGGCCGCCGCCCCGCACGCCGCTGGCGTCGCCGCGCTCATGAAAGAGCTGGTCTCGTCCGTGGCGCCCGATGCCACCTATGCGGCGTTGAAGACCACGGCCATCGACATGGATGACCCGCAAACCGGTGGTTTCGACACCGGCTTCGACTTCGGCACCGGTTTTGGTTTGATCCAGGCAGACGCCGCGCTCGGCGAGGTCGCGCCACCACCGCCACCACCGCCGCCACCAACGCCATCGCCACCGCCTAACGCCGTGCCCTTGGGCCAGAATCCGCAACTAGGCTGCGCAGGGTCCGCATGCCGCGTTCCCATCCGGTGCGATGCGGTACCGGGGACATCGTGCACCATCGCGGTCAAAATGTTCGTGGCTGCCAGTACCTTGCGGCTTAGCGATGATGTGGCAACCAAGGCGCGGGGGCGGCTGCTGTTTGCCTCCGGCGCCACCAACATACCGGCCGGGCAGATCGCGAACGTGAAGCTCGGGCTGCGAAGGGCGGGAAGGCAACTCGTGCGAACCAGCACCCGAAGGCGCATCCGGGGCATTATGGAGATCCAGAACTCGACCACCGGGGCTGTCACCTCCACACCAGTCCGGATTCGGCTCCCTTAGCCGGGCCCGAACGGGTCGGGGGCGCATAGCTGTGCGCCCCCGACCCCGGGCATCGGGTATGGGTCGACGCGCACGCGCGGAGCGACCCCCGCTCTGCCTCCGTCCTGCCAAGAAATCAACGTAGCCCGGACCTGATGAAAGGAAGTGAAATCCGGGAGTGCCTCCGGGATTTCGCTCTGCTACATCCGGGCTACGCGCTGCGCTACGTCCGGTCTGGGCTACGCGCGTCCTGTCAGTCATTCGAGAACCCACTCGCCATTTGCCTTGATGGCCTCGTACATGGCGTCGGGAGCCAAGTCGAGATCTCCCGGCCAGGTTACCGCGCCGCATTCGAGGCGAACCTGGCGAAACAGCATCTCGTCGCGCAAAGCGGCGAATACCCCCGCGCCTGATGAACGCACAAGACCGGCCATGTCCACGTCGCCCTCGGTGCCATCGTTGAAGCGGACCCACAGGCGGAATTGCGGCCTGGGCTCCACTTCTCTAACGCGCCAAGGCGCGCTCGGGGTGATGGGTGGGATTATTTCAGGGGTTCGATCTTCTTCGGCGTTTGCATGCGTGTGCATAGGTCCCAGTCCTCCAATAATTCTGCACGGTGCGTGGACGCCCATTCCAGCACCAGCGCAAGCGCCCGTTTGGGCAAATGACCTTGGATCACTTCGAGGGTCCGGATATCGATCAACGCTTCATGCTCGGCATAGAGCGCATGGAAATGCGGCGGCGCGTGATCCTGCCAGAACATCTGAATGACGATTCCGTAAAAGATGCTGATCGTCGGCATAAGTTCTTGCTCTACGGCTGTTCCCCAACCCAGTCGTGTCGCCGCATTCCCCTCGCGCCAACCCGCTCGGCCACGTACGGCCCTGCGTTCCGCACATGGTATGCGAAGGGCCGGGGATCACCAGCTCCCAACAGGCCGGGTGCGCCTCGACCCCGCGCTCTGCGCCGTAGCCCTCGATGTCCTCCAGCTCGTAGCCCGGATGCAGCGCAGCGAAATCCGGCGAGGCCCTCCCGGATTTCCACTTCGTTTCATCCGGCTACGAAGACTCACAGTGCCGGTCACGGTGGGCGCGGGCTCATCGCGCGCGACCCGCCTACGCGGGCCACGAAGGGCAGGTGCGCGGCGACGATGGCCCAGGCCCGTTCCACCCCAACCATGCGAGGGCTCTTCGGGTGAACACGAGCCCGACGCATCCGCCGAGGCGCGCCGCCAAGACGCCATCCTCCGGCCGTGTGATCCCGCAGATCTTGACCCGCACCGACGGATCGCCGCCCCGATCGCCCCCGTCTCCTTCACGTGTACCGCGCATCCCGCGCATGGTATGCGCGAAGTGCCCCGGATGGCCATTCCCCGGCGCCAGGTGCGCACTGGCCCGGCGCCGGAGGCGGGTGACGCGATGAAGAACCCGCCCTGCAGGCCCTAATATTCGGCCTACGCCCATCGCGGCTACGCTGCCGCAGCCAAGCAGCAATGAGACACGCAGAATTACCGCCAACGCCTGGGCGGACCAGATGGGATCGGAGCGCGCCTCGACTCCAGTAACTGCGCGGCCAATAGTAACATCGACGAGCTAACAGCTTCCTCGGCGACTGCCGGGTCGATAGCTACTTACCCACGGCCGACGACGCCAAAAGCGGGCTCACGTTCATCTCAGGTGGGCTCGTCATTGTCTTTGCGTCGGGGCGGGCGGGGGGTGGTGAGCCCGCTGGACGGCGTCCGGGTCTAGCTAGGGTGTGGGCAAGAAGGGTCCGTTGGCCGGCACGAGAAGTCCTCCGGCCGGCATGAGAAGTCCTCCGGCCGGGATGAGAAGTCCTTTGGCCGGCATTTGAGCTTCGGGGACGCGCGTGAGGCATCGTATGGGCGGCAAGAGAACGCTACTCGGCAGGGCCGCCAGCCCGGAAAATCCAGGCCCAGCGTCGAATGGAGGGATCTTCAGCGCCCCGGCCCACACTCCTTACTCGTGAGGCTCGAGCGCCGCGATGGCCTCGATGCGCAGGCGCTCGATCTCGCGCCCCAATGCCTCGCCCGTGAGACCCC
>JBQTJM010000237.1:0-7815 GCA_052387115.1 Gammaproteobacteria bacterium
CGATGGCGAGGCTCGTCCCGATGGCGGCGATGGCGGCCGTGATCCATGCGGATCGAAGTCTCGCCGGCCTCGGGGGTCGAGCCGGGAGGCTGTGCGGCATTCGTCGGCAGCGCCCGGGGTCGCCTCCGGACGACCACCCGGGGTTTATACTGGCCGGGTCCCAATCTCCTGGCCCAGGTCCGTGCCCGACTCCGTGCGTATCCCCCTCCCGCCCGGCGAGCCGCTCCTCTGGTACCGGATCTCCGCAGTTCTGGGCCGAGGGCGCTCGGGGTTCACGTATGTCGCCCGCGACCTGACCCTGGACCGCGAGGTCGTGATCAAGGAGTGCCTGCCCGAGGGAATTGCAGCCCGGTCGGAAGGCAGCGCCGTCCGTCCCCTGGCCGCCGGGGAGGAGGTGTGTGCCGAGGCGCGGCGCGCCTTTATCGCTGCGGCGCATGGGGTTGCGATCGCCAAGGGCGCGCACCTCGTAGGGATGCTGAATGCCTTCGAGGCCAACGGTACGGCCTATGCCGTGATGGAGCGCGAAGAGGGAACGGACCTCGCGGAGCTGGCGCACTCGGGCCCGCTTTCCGCGGGACAGCTCCTCGCGATCGCGGAGGGCATCCTGGGGGCGCTGGAGCGGCTACATCGGGCGGGCGTGATCCACGGTGACGTGAAGCCCGTGAACCTGCGCGTCGGGCCTGGGCCGACGGCGGTCCTGGTGGACTTCGGGGTTGCTGCCCCGCCTGGTGGCCGACATCCGAACGCGGCGCTCCAATTCGGTCCGAACCCGTATGCCCCGATGGAGCTCTACTACGAGGATCCTGAGCTCAGGGGCCCCTGGACCGACGTCTATGGACTGGCGGGGGCGTTCTATACCGTCGTGACGGGCAGGACCCCAGCGCCAGCGTTGGACCGAAGTCACGCGGTCCTCCAGGGAGCCCCCGATCCGCTGGAACCCGCGGTCAGGGCGGCCGCCGCTGCCTATCCCGCGGAGTTCCTGCAGGCCATCGACCATGGGCTCGGATTTACGCCGACCCAGCGGCCTATGTCGGTCGCGGCGTATCGGGACGAGCTGGTGCGAGCCGCCTGCGGTAAGGACCAGGCGCAGCTCCCCCTCGCCCCGATCTACCGAGACCGCGGAGGCCCCGGTCCGCCGCGGCGCAAGCGGCGGCGCCCCTACCCGTTGACGGGTGTGATCCTCGCTATCGTCGTTGGCGTCGCAGGCTACTGGCCCACGGTACTCTGGGATGAACCGCCGGCCCCGGAGGGCGACCCGACCGCCTCGACCCCGGCGCCTTCGGCCGCCCCTCGCGAGAGCAGAGCGGGACCGCGCAGCTCGGATGCGGCCCCGGCCCGGCCCGGAAACCTGGTGACCGGGCCGGACGCGCTAGGACGCGAGGCCGAGGCCGCTGACCTGCTCGCCGCTGCAGAGATCGACTTGAAAGCGGACCGACTCGTGTTACCCCAAGGCGAAAACGCCCTGGCCAAGTACGAAGCCGTGCTCCGGCAGGAGCCCGAGCATCCGCGGGCCCGCGAGGGCAAGGAACGCATCCTGGCTCGCTTACTCGAGCTTGCGGGGGCCTCTTCCGAGGCCGGGTCCTGGGAGCAAGCGGAGACCTATCTCGACCAGGCCGTCCGGGCAGCGGCGGGCTCGGAAGCCGTGGCGCGCGAGCGCGAAACCTTGCGCGGTCGCCGGCTGGAGGCGGAGCGCGAGCGGATCGCTACGGAGGTTCGACTCGCCGAAGGGCGCCACCTGTTCGAGAAGCTCGTCGCCCTCTCCTGGGAGGCGATCGATGGCGGGAACTGGCCGAGGGCGGAGGCTTATCTGACGCCGGCCGCCTCGATACCGGGGGCTTCGGAGGCAGAGTTGGACCGCTTGCGGGATGTGCTTGCGGCACGCAAGGCCGAGGAGGCGCAGCGCGGACGGGAGGCGCAACGCGCGGAGGGGGCGCGCCGGCGCGCCCGCGAGCTGGCGGAGCGCGTGGCGCGGGCCATGGACGAAGGGGAATGGAACCGCGCGGAGGCTCATCTCGACGAGCTCGCCTCCCGTAGCCCACGATCGGCGCAGCTTGCAAGGTTACGCAACGAGCTATCTTCCCGCAGGGCTCCCGAGCCGCCGGCAGGGCCACCGGACGGTCACGCGGACCACGGCGACCTGCCAGGGCCGGCCGCGACCGTGGCGATCCTGGAAGCGGCCCCGACACGAGCGCTGGTGCGACCCGGGGACACGATCGAGTTTTACACCCGCTTCAACCTCGTCCCCCCGCCCGGCCGGCCGGACGCCCAGGTGGAGGCCACCTGGGTTCTGAAACGCGATGGCCGAAGCCTCGGGCAACCGGGCGCCACGACGGCCTTCGCGAAGGCCGGGATCGGGACGCTCTCTACGGCGCTCACCCTCCCGGTGGGGACCGCTCCGGGGCGCTATACGGTCGAGCACCGCATCGAGACCGAGAGCGGTCGGGACGACAGCGCAAGCTCGCAATTCTCGGTAGCCCCGCGTTGAGCCTGGGCGTGAAAACCGGTTCTTGCCGCCCTGCCGTCAGGTCGCCCTGTCGTATAGAAGTACTGGGGTGCTGGACTTCTTATGACTACCGGGCCTAGGCGGCGCGCCGGTGCCGGGGGCTGCGGCGGTGGGACGCTCGGGCGCCGGCCGGCGTCGGCGGGGGGACCAGGAGGTCCTCGGGGACCGGCAGGACCGGGATCTTGTGACCGATGAAGGCCTCGATCTCCGCCAGGGAATAAACGAACTCCTCGCACGCCAGACTGATCGCCTGACCGCTCGCCCCGGCCCGTGCGGTGCGGCCGATCCGATGGACATAGTCCTCGGCGTTTTGAGGCAGGTCGTAGTTGAAAACGTGTGTCACGTCGGGGATGTGCAAGCCCCGCGCGGCGACGTCGGTCGCCACCAGGAACGGGAGATCGCCCTTTCCGAATCGGGAGATGAGTTGCTCGCGTTTGCGCTGAGGCACATCGCCGGACACGAGGCCCGCCTCGAGCCCGGCCCGGGACAGGCGCTCGGTGATGTATTCCGCGGCCCGCTTGGTATTGACGAAGATCAGGGTGCGCGGCTCGGGGAGCGCGCGCAGTAGGTTCCAGAGCACGGACAGCTTCTCGCGGCTCTCGACGTGATAGAGCCGCTGGCTGACCGTGTCGACGGTCACCTTGTCCGGCTCGATGGCGACCATCTGCGGGTTGTTCATGTGCTCGTAGGCGAGCTCGTGCACGCGACAGGACAGGGTCGCGGAAAACAGCATGGACAGGCGCTCTTCCGGTTTCGGCATGCGGCGCAACAGATAGCGCAGATCGCGGATGAACCCCAAGTCGAACATGCGGTCGGCCTCATCGATCACCGCGACCTCGATGGCGCGCAGGTCCAGGGCCCGCTGTTTGAAGTAGTCGATGAGCCTTCCGGGCGTTCCGACCAGGAGATCGACGCCGGACAGGAGCATGTCGCGCTGTTTCTCGTAATCGATGCCCCCGTACACCAAACCCATACGGATGCCGGTGAGCCGACCGAGTGTAACGGCGTCCTGATGGATCTGGATGGCCAGCTCGCGGGTCGGGGCGATGACGATGGCACGGGGCGGGTGGGGGGGCGGGCGCTCGCTTCTGCCGGCATGGCGCAGGAGCCGCTCACAAGCGGCCAGCACGAATGCGGCGGTCTTGCCGGTGCCGGTCTGCGCCTGGCCCGCGACGTCCTGGCCGGCGAGGAGCAGCGGGAGGGCCTCGGCCTGAATCGGAGTACAGTATTCGAACCCGGCGGCGTGCAAGGCCCGCAGGAGCCGTGGGTCGAGCCCGAGTGTCACGAACGGGGTTCGGGTGAGGTGTGTCTGGTCCATGAGCCAACTAGCATAACCCAATCGCGGGTCCGTGTGGGCTTGCCCAGAGCGGACTTTCCCCCTGAGTCGACTTGCCCAGGGTAGACTTGCATTCTGTGGGGTGTTCGGCCCACAATGGATCAAACGACAAGACGCGGGGGTGGGATCAGGCGGGATGAGCGAGCACATGCTGCATGTGACCGACGACAGCTTCGAGGACGACGTACTGAACTCAGAGCTCCCGGTCCTCGTAGACTATTGGGCCGAATGGTGTGCGCCGTGCCGGGCGATCGCCCCGCTCTTGGACGACATCTCCCACGAGTACGAAGCGCGGCTCAAAGTAGCCAAGCTCAATGTGGATGAGAACCCCAAGACGCCACCCAAGTACGGCATCCGGGGGATCCCGACCTTGATGATCTTCAAGGAGGGCAGCGTCGAAGGGACGAAGGTGGGGTCTCTGTCGAAATCCCAGCTCATGGCATTTATCGACAGCCATATCTAGTCCTGACATATATAGCTCCGGTATCCACTCCCCAATCCCTGGTCGCACTATCCAATTCCATCTACCTGGTCCCAGAAACCGATCCTCACGAACCCAGTAGCACACAACCGCCGTGCCGTGTGTGCGGGGGCTGGACGTGCCCAAGACCGCGTGCTAGCGTAGCATCCGGAACGCATCCGCCTCCCCCGGTCATTCCGTCGAAGTCGCGGCTCTCCTCATCCCACGGATTGGGGTCTTTCCCGTATCTATCCCCGTCTAGCGGATTGACCATGAACCTGACCGAACTCAAGCAGAAACCTGCCTCCGATCTGATCCAACTCGCCGAGGGCCTGGGTCTCGAAGGCGTCGCGCGCTCCCGCAAGCAGGACGTCATCTTCGGTATTCTCAAGGCCCACGCCAAGAAGGGCGAGGACATCTCGGGCGACGGCGTCTTGGAGATCCTGCAAGATGGCTTCGGGTTCCTGCGTTCGGCGGATAGCTCTTATCTCGCCGGTCCCGACGATATCTACGTGTCCCCGAGCCAGATCCGGCGCTTCAACCTCCGCACCGGCGACACCATCTCCGGGAAGATCCGGCCGCCCAAGGACGGCGAGCGCTACTTCGCGCTCCTCAAGGTCAACGAGATCAACTTCGAGCCCCCCGAGGCGGCCAAGAACAAGGTCCTGTTCGAGAACCTGACCCCGCTGTTCGCCCATGACCGCCTGAAGCTCGAGGTCGGCAACGGCACCACCGAGGACCTGACACCGAGGGTCATCGACCTCATGGCGCCCATCGGCAAGGGCCAGCGCGGCCTCATCGTGTCGCCCCCGAAGGCCGGAAAGACCATGATGCTGCAGGGCATCGCCCATTCGATCACGGGCAACCACCCGGAATGCTATGTCATCGTCCTGCTCATCGACGAGCGCCCCGAGGAGGTAACGGAGATGGAGCGCTCGGTGCGCGGCGAGGTCATCTCCAGCACCTTCGACGAGCCCGCGACGCGCCATGTCCAGGTGGCCGAGATGGTGATCGACAAGGCCAAGCGCCTCGTCGAGCACAAGATGGACGTGGTCATCCTGCTCGATTCCATCACCCGCCTCGCGCGCGCCTACAACACCGTGGTGCCGGCCTCCGGCAAGGTCCTGACCGGTGGCGTGGACGCCAACGCCCTGCACAAGCCCAAGCGCTTTTTCGGCGCGGCGCGGAACATCGAGGAGGGCGGCAGCCTGACCATCATCGCCACGGCATTGATCGATACCGGGTCGAGAATGGACGACGTGATCTTCGAGGAGTTCAAGGGCACGGGAAACATGGAAATCCACCTCGACCGGCGCATCTACGATAAGCGCATCTTCCCGGCCATCAACATCAACCGTTCCGGGACGCGCCGCGAAGAGCTGTTGACGGATCCGGACGAGCTTCAGAAGATGTGGATCCTCCGCAAGCTCCTGAACCCGATGGACGAGGTCGCCGCCATGGAGTTCCTGCTCGATCGCCTCAAGGTCACCAAGGTCAATTCGGAATTCTTCGATTCCATGAAGCGCGCCTGAGCGGCTAGCCCCGCAGGAGCGAAAGGCCGACCATCACCGGCCTTCTTCCGATTGCCCCTGGTCCGATTGGGCCTGTTCCAATTGATAATAGCGCATGAGGATCTCGGCCACCTCCGGGCGCGCGAACTCGAGCGGGAGTTGCTGCCCCGCGGCCAATAGCTCGCGCACCTTGGTCCCTGAAAGCTGCACGAAGTCCTCGGCTCCATGGTCCGGGGCATCGCGCATCATTACCACGCGGTTCAGTTTCTTAGAATAGGCGGTATTGTCGGCCCCGAAGATCTGGATGCGGAGCGCGTCCTTGGGGACCTCCTCCGCGAAGATCTGCTGCGCATCGAAGGGTCCGTAGAAGCTCCCGACACCAGCGTGGTCGCGGCCGACGATCAGATGGCTGCAACCGCAATTCTGCCGGAACACCGCGTGCAGTACGGCCTCACGCGGCCCCGCATAGAGCATGTCGAATCCATAGCCGGTGATCATCACGGTATTCGGCGGAAAATAGATCTCGACCATCTTGCGGATCGCCGCGTCGCGGACCGACGCCGGGATATCGCCTGCCTTGAGCTGTCCGAGGAGCATGTGGATCAGAACCCCGTCGGCGCGTACGGCCTCCCGGGCCATCTTGCACAGCTCCTCGTGGGCGCGGTGCATGGGATTGCGGGTCTGGAAGGCGACCACCGTGCGCCACCCCCGTTCCTGCATCTCGTTGCGGATCTCGACCGCGGTCCGGAAGGTGTCGGGGAAGTCCTGCTGAAAATAGCTGAAGCTCAACACCTCGATGGGGCCCGACAGGCAATGGCGCCCGAGCGAACGGAAGGTCGCGACACCCGGGTGTTTGGGGTCCTCGGTGCGAAAGACCCGTTTGGTGATGAAGGCGAGCTGTTCCTCCGTGAGCGTCTCGACGGCCTCGATGTCCTGGATCGCGAGCACCGGCTGCCCCTCCACATTGGGGTCGCGCAGGGCCACGCGGCGGGCGCCGTCGATCGCGGCGACGTCATCGGTGAGATTCAGGATCGGCACGGGCCAGAAGAGACCGGCCGTGGTGCGCATGCGCTCCGCGACAGAGAGCGCATCGGCGGCACCCATGTAGCCTCGCAGCGGGTTGAAATAACCGGCCCCGAGCATCACCGCATTGGCCGCGGCCGCCGACGAGAGCAGCAGGGAGGGGAGCCCCTGGGCCTCGCGCTGCAGCTCGTGGTGGCGCTCTACGTCGTACACGAACAGGGGATGCAGGGTGTCCGAATCGTGGGGTTGAATCATGCCGTCGATCTCCTCGGAACGTCAGAGCTTGTGAAAAAATCTGCTGCGCTCGGGATCTCGCATTCCGGCGGTGCTCGGAATCCTCATGTATTTCAATATACACTCCGGTTGCTCGCCCCATCCTTGGGACTCGCCCCTTCGGGGCTTGCGCTCCGTTTCGCTCCCGGCGAAACCGTCCTGTGCTCCGGCGGAAAGCCAGGGCCAGGGAGTGGCCCTGCTTGGCGCGCCGAGGATGCAACGCGACCTCCCATCGCTCGCGACGATTTTTTCACAATCTCTTAGGGGAATGCTAAATGGGATTTCTTGACGGAAAACGGGCCTTGATCGTGGGAGTCGCCAGCAACCGTTCGATTGCCTGGGGGATCGCCAAGGCCATGCGACGCGAGGGCGCGGAGCTTGCCTTCACGTTTCAGAACGAGCGTCTAAAAGAACGCGTCGAGGAGCTCGCCGCGGAATTGGGTTCCACCATCACCGTCGCGTGCGACGTCGCCAGTGACGCCGAGATCCAGGCGCTGTTCGAACATTTGGATGACTATTGGGATCATCTCGATATTCTAGTGCACGCGGTCGCCTTCGCGCCACGGGAGCAGCTTGAAGGCCACTACCTCGACACCGTCACTCGCGACGGTTTCCGCATCGCGCACGAGGTAAGCTCGTATAGTTTTTCCGCGCTCGCCAACGGGGCGCGGGGGATGATGAACGGCCGACAAGGATCTCTCTTAACCCT
>JBQTJM010000238.1:0-3572 GCA_052387115.1 Gammaproteobacteria bacterium
CCTTCAACCGGTTCCGCGGGTTCGACTGGATGAAGGAGCCGTGCCGGACCTGCCCCGAGCGTTTCAAGGACTTCGGCGGCTGCCGCTGCCAGGCCTATCTCTTGACCGGGGATGCGGAGAACGCCGATCCCGTCTGCGATCTCTCCCCCCACCACGACCGAGTGCTCGCCGCCATCGAGCGCGCCGCCAAATCCTCCCCGCCCGGATCGGAAGCGCCTCTGGTGTTTCGGAATACGCGAAGCTCGCGGGCGATTCGGCCGGTGTAACCCGAGTCGTGCGCTATATCGCACCCGCGTCTCGATCGCCCCGCAAGAACTCCAAGTCCGGGTTTTCGGCTGACGCGAAGGGGAGCGCCCGGCCCTCTTCCCAACCCCCACGCCGACCACGCAATGACCCGCCGGCCCGTCCCGCCCAACAGTGCCTAATGCAACACCCCATTGAAATTCCTATCCTTTGATGTAGAATCTCGTGCGGTCCGGTGCTAAACTCTCCGCTGAGAGATAGCCCTTCATTACGGATCCATTCGAATGTAACGAGTATTTTCAACAGCTTGTGGGGGCTATAATGCACCGCATTGACGTACAGA
Source organism: Gammaproteobacteria bacterium (assembly GCA_052387115.1). Lineage (GTDB taxonomy): Bacteria > Pseudomonadota > Gammaproteobacteria > JACCXJ01 > JACCXJ01 > JACCXJ01. The sequence continues at coordinate 587 of JBQTJM010000238.1, forward strand.
CCGAGGCAGCGCTGCGGGACTTCAAAGAACGGCTGCGCCTTCGTTATGGGGCACATTTGAAAGCTGTGTACCTATTCGGATCCCGGGCGCGGGCGGACTTTACACCCGAGAGCGACGCGGATGTTGCCGTCTTCTTGGATCACGTCTCCGGCCCTCTCCAAGAACAGCTAGACCTCATCGACGACAGTTACCCCATTCTCCTATCCACTGGCATCAATATTCAGCCCTGGGTGTTCGTGGAAGACAGTCTCATCGCACCCGAGCGTCACCGAGCCTCCCATCTGGTCAAGACCGTTAAGAGACACGGTATCGCGGTGTGACAAGCTGCTGAAGAAGGCCCGCCAGTCACTCACGACGGCTCGATTGGATTTGGAGGCTGGAGATGCCGATGCCTCTGTCAATCGCAGTTACTACGCGGCGTTCTATGCCGCATGGACGATGTTCGAAGCGGCTGGTGTGGACAAGCCAAAAAAACACAGCGGGATGATCTCCGAGTTTGGCCGCCGCTTCGTGAAAGAAGGCCCGCTCGACGCTTCCTTGGGTGCAACACTCGCGAGGCTTGAGAACCTGCGAAATTTCGCGGACTACACGCTGGAAGAGACGCCCGCCGAAAAGGCACAGGTAGCGTTGGTGAGCGCAGAGAAATTCGTGGATGCCATCCAGACGTATATCAGCCCATCACCGCCGTCTCCCGCCCGCCGATTGCGCGCGCATCGACACGACGACGAACCAACAGCGTGACCACTCAGACATTCTGGAGTTCAACGAGTTCCTTTCAAAGCCGAACAAGATCGCACCCCTTACCGGGAACTGGGCAGCCACCCGCTCGACAAACACACCGATCGCGCTCGTGGTGTCGGCATCCACGTTCAAATCGCGTTTAGCGTTCATAGCGTCGCGGCAATGACACGATCTCCTTTCACTATAGCAACCTGCGGTGAGCCGCGTTAGCCGCGTCCGCTTGCCTCACTCATCTCCCCGTAGAGCTGGGCCGCGATCGTCTTGTCCGGCACCAAGACGTCGGTCGGTCTTTGAACCGCCGCGATGACGTGCGCGATCGCGTTAGGTCTTGCCGGAACCCGTGACGTCGACAAGCCGCCGCTGGAGGAACCCGTGGCGCAAGCCCGCGACCCCGCTCGCGATGGCCTCGGCTTGGTCGCCAGCTTAGTGGTAGGAGCAGTGGATGCGGAAGGGGCGGGTCATGGGTCCTGGTCGTCAGAGGCTCTGTAGCCTTCGGTTCTTGCGTATGTATATTACGCCGTCCAGTGCCCGGCCGACTCATGGCAACCAAGCCATTCGATCGTGATAGATCAAAAGGGCCGTGTATTGTGAATTTCATCGTATACCCTCAGTTGGGCTCTGACGAATGGTATCTTATCCGCCGTATGACAGCATGGTTACTAAGATTCGTTGAGCAAGGGTTATGGAATAGGGATCAGTCTGCAATTTCCATGTGACTCCCGTCTTCGCCATCCGGACTCTTCTTGCGCCGGCTTGGGCTAAGCCGGTCGCACACGACCTTGCACCACCGCTTCAATCTCCTCCTCGAAGTGGTCCGCTATAGACACACGACATTCATTCGGATTACGCGGAAGTGCGTCCAGCCGATCCACATCCACTTGCACCCGGAACAGTTCCCGGTAGGCCCCCGCACGGTGCGGTCGATCGCCACCGGGGGTTCTGCTCGAAGACACAGAGACCCAGGCTGTCAGAGGCGTTGCGTGGATAGGTGGACCAGCGGCAGTCCACTGCGTCTTCAACCCTTGCGACGCGGGCCCGAACTAAGCTCAAGGAGCAGCGCGGGGAAAGAGTCCGTCAATACGTGGGCCATCGCCGGTCCTACGGCACCCCGCTCACGCGCTCACAGGTCCGGGCGGTGTCCCGTCCCGATCCGCCTTTACACTTATCGACCCCCTGTCGGTGTGCGGGGCCATTGCAGTCTGCCTCCTACTTGTGGATAATGAGAGGTTGATATTGGTGTTATGACGGGTAAGGGCCCCCTATGAAAACACTGGAAACAGACGCGGAAATCCATGCCGACGGGACCTTGAAGCTACTATCGCCTATCCCGGACTGGCTGAAGACGGCGGGCAGACGGCGCCTATTGTTGGTTGCGACCGATCTCGACGATACTCCCACCGGGCGGACCGCGGAGGTAGGCGATATGTTGAAACCCGGAAGAGCCAAGGCCGGTTTGTGGAAAGATTTACCCGGGAAGTTTTGGATGTCGTCTGATTTTGACGACCCCCTGGAGCATTTCACGGAATACATGCGGTGAATCTGCTATTGGATACGCACACCTTGCTGTGGTTCCTGCGGGAACCGGAACTGCTGCCCGGAAGGGTCACGGAGGCCATCGAGTGGGCGGGAAAGCAGGCGTTCGTAAGCATGGCAACCCTTTGGGAAATCGCGATCAAGGTCTCCATCAACAAGCTGTCTCTTCCGGGGGAGTTCGAGGATTTGTTTCCGTCCTCCGTGGAAGCGAGTGGATTGTCGTTACTGTCTATTGAACCTCGTCATCTGGTAGCGGTCCGGCGCTTGGTATTTCACCACCGCGATCCTTTCGACCGCCTGCTGATCGCCCAAGCACAGGTCGAGAGCCTCACGCTGGTTGCCTTGGATCCACATTTCGCGGCCTATGGTGTACCGGTAATGTGGTAACAGGTACTATAGCAGGACAGGTAAGCAGCTTCATCGCGTAACCCGCCTTGTACGATTTACGAGCATGAGAATGCCGCCGATGTTTGTCGCGCATGGAGCGGAATGCGTGGCGCATCAGAGGCGCGCCGCGATATGGAGCATGGGCTCGCCATCACGCTCGATCATTTCCGCACCCGCGACGAGCAGGAGCGGGCGCTCGGGATCCTGCAGTTCAAGCTGGACGTGCTCTGGACCCTGCTTGATTGCATGTGGATCGCCTATGTCGAGCACCGGCCGCCCTATTACAATGTGAAGCCTTGAACGATGACGACTCCCCTCGACCGTG
>JBQTJM010000239.1:0-2879 GCA_052387115.1 Gammaproteobacteria bacterium
CGTTCGGTCGCCTCGACCCCGGCATCGGCCCCGAGCAAGAGGTCCTCTATCTCCTCGACCGCGCCCTCGCCGCCGGCCGTACCGAAGAGACGCGCGAGCCCGGCGCCGAAGCGCGCGCGCGTGCGCCGGAGCCCCTCCTTCAGGCCCATGACGCAACCCGCATCGGGAGGCTCCGCAAGACCACATCAATGACTCGCACGCACATGCAGTGCTATCGTAGCATCCACGGAAATGGCAGTGGGAGGGATGCCGCCGGCCCCGACGAGCTCGAGTGTCAGTGACAGCGTAACGCCGGAGAGGGGACTCAGCGGGTTAGAAAACGCTTCCGCTCCCTTCGATGGTCAGGGTGGTTGCGCCGAAGTACGGCACGGTGAGTAGCTTCCGGGTGGCATCGACGGTGAAGTCTCTGCCGATAGTGAGTCTCGTGCCGTTGCGCCTCACGGAAGTCTGGCCCTGGCAGTAGATCTCCAGCATGCCGTTGGTCCCGAGGCCCCCGAACCGAAGCTGGATCGTGCCCCCCGACAACGAGCCGGTGAGCCTCTGCACGGTCGTTCCCGTGTAGTAGTCGAAGGTGCTGGTACCGCTCCGCGCGGGGAAGAACTCGATACGCAAAAAAGGCGTCCAGGGGCTCCTCCAGTTGTTGTTGGAGCGAAGGATGTCACCGCGTGGGATGATGGCCCCCTCCTTGACAAAGAGCGGGATGGTGTCGAGGGGAGCGGAGGCAGTGATAGTGGTGGGCCCGGTGAAGATATTCCGCTTGTCGTTGTAGTTGATCCACCGGCCGGCGGGCAGATACACGGAACGGCTCCGCGCCCCGTCCGTCACCACCGGTGCCACGAGGAGGTACTTGCCGTAGAGGTATTCGTCCCCCCGGTTGAACAGGGTCGTGTCGGTCGGGAAATCGAACAGGAGTTGCCGCATGACCGGCATGCCGGTCCGGGTCGCGGTGAAGACGGCGGAGCGCGTGTAGGGGATGAGGTCGTGATGAGCAGCGGCCTGCGCGCGCACGATGGCCACCAGCTCCTGGTCGAAGTTGTTCCACGGAGTGCGATTGGGTCCGATCTTAACCTCCATCATGGTGGAGTAGGCGCTGAACTGAAACCAGCGCGCGAACAGCTCCTTGGTCAAGGTGCCTCCCGCGTAGCCCCCGGTGTCCGATCCCCACATGGGGAAGTTGATGGCGCCGCTGCGGATCGCGTTCTTGACCGAGGCGCCCAGCGCGGCGAAATTGACCTTGGTATCGCCGTTCCAGACCGCCGCGTACTTTCGGCCGGTGTCGAAAACGTTGCGGGCGAACACCAGGTTGTCGCCCGGATGCACCGCATCCTGCCCTTCCTTCGAGAGCTTGGCGAACAAGGTCACCATCGAGTTCTGGACGGAGCTCGGCATCTCTCCTTCCTCCCCGCGGTCGATCTTGTAGCCCTTCACACCCAGGTCGACAAAGGTATCCAACTTGCCCGTGAACCAGGCAGAGGAGCCCGGTTTGCGGAGATCGGCCGCCGGCCAGCTCGTGAACTGGGAGCTCGGAAACAGGAACCCCCGCGCGTTTCCGTCGGTGAATAGCTCGTTGGCACACCGGTTGGCCGTCCACAGCATCAGGTTCATCCCCCGCGCCCTCAGATCGCTGACCATCCGCGACGGATCCGGGAACGAGGAGTCGAAGTCCAGGTTGCCCCACCCCTGGGTGCCCGTGCCGTAGGGCCGGTCGATCCAGAGGGCCCCGGCATGGATGCGGTGGGATCGGAGCATGTCCGCGTCCTTGATGGCGAGCGCCTGCGCGTTCAAAACGCCGTTGGCGCCGTGATCCAGGTGGTTGTCGTCTCGCCACCAGATGGAATCAAAGGCCCACAGGGGAGGCATGAAAGAGCCTCCCGCGATCACGTTGTAGCGGGCGAAGATGTTCGCATAGGACCCGTAGATCACGTGATACCGAAGCTGGCGGTCGTCGAAAGACGCGCTGGTCCTGTCGTTCACCGCCACCCGGTAGTGACCCCTGGCCGTCGATGCCGTATAGATCCCATAGTTGCGCGAGGTCACGTAGAACGGCGCGCGCCCGCTCGCGAAGCTGGTGTCCGCCAGCCGTCCGAAGCCGATCATGTCGCGGTCCGCCCCGCGGTTGTCGATGCCTCCGCCCACGTGGTACTCCCAGAGCCCGTAGTAATGCTCACCCTGGTCCTCGAACTCTTCGGTAATGTTCGAGGGGACCCCGGTGTTGGAAGTGATCAGGACTTGCACCACGTCGGGGCTCGTGAATGTGAAGCTGACGCGCGCGGTGCTAGAGGTCCCACTCAGGGCCAGAGTCGCCTTCATGGTGGTGCCGTTGTCGCTCACGCCACTCGCCGTGGTGACGGTGCGCCCCGTACCCCCTAAGATCAGCGTGGTCTTTGAGTGCAGGAGCAGCTCGCGCCCGGTCGACTGCTCCACGACCTTGTAAGTGTACGGATCGGTCGTCATCTCGACCAAGAGCTGATCCGACTCCAGCGTACTGGTCACCACTGCAGCCGAGGCGGCTTGCGTCAGGATCAACGCCAAACCGGCCAGCAGCGTAACGCGCCAGAGGTGGCGGTCTTGGCGAAATGAAATCATTTCTCGCATCAGGCAAACTCCTCAGACCGGACGTCGCTCAGCACGAGCTTATCACGTCCAGCCGCTCGGCGATGAGCCGGTCGGCGTACCCGTAATCCATCTCGTCGAGCTCGTGGACGCCCGCCATGAGCGCCTCCAGGATCTGGTCCTGGATGACACCCCGCCGCTTCGCCTCGGCGTAGGGGATGCGGTGGAACATGACCATAGAATAGCGCGGGATGAAGCGTTCGGGATGGCGGTTTTCGAGCCGGAACGCCAGGGCCTTCTTCAATTGGTATTTCGGATCGCGCACT
>JBQTJM010000240.1:0-6836 GCA_052387115.1 Gammaproteobacteria bacterium
TCCCCTATCTCGACGTCGTCTATCGCGTCAAACGCCGTTTCGGTGTGCCGACCCTGGTCTACCAAGTCAGCGGCGAATACGCCATGATCGTCGCGGCGGCCGGGAACGGCTGGCTAGACGAGCGCGCGGTGGTCCTGGAGTGCTTACTCGCCTGCAAGCGCGCCGGTGCCGATGCCGTCCTGACCTATTTCGCCAAGAAGGCGGCGCAGTGGCTGGACTGACGCGGCTGCACGGCCGTGGCGCGCAGGGTATAGGGCGTAGGGGCGCACGGCGTGCGCCCTATATGTGCTGCAATAGAGAGCGCCGTGCGCCCCTACACATCCCGCATTCCGAGCTCCTGGATCTTGCGGGTCAGGGTGTTGCGGCCCCTGGAAACACCGGCCAACCGCCCCTCGCGAGTCGGGTCGGGAACGACTGGAGGGTGGTGGCGGGCGCGGTGCAGAGGCTCCTCTACCGGAATACGTGTGCGCCGATAGCGTGATGTTCCTCAACGACGATCCCTCGCCCCGCGGGCGGACAGCAAGCCCTTCGCGGCCTCGCCCGAGACGGACCGGGGCGGCGTCCTACGCCGCCGATGGACTGGGGAATGTCGAGGCCACCAAGTGCAGGATCTCAAGGAGACACAGATGAGTCACGGAATGATACGGTTTATCGCCACCCTGTTCCTCGCGTGCTTGAGCCTCGTGGCTCAGGGCGTCGAGGAGGTCATCTACTACCACAATGACGCGCTCGGCTCACCCATCATCGCGACCGATCAAGAAGGTCGCGTGGTGTGGCGCAAGTCGTATGCGCCTTACGGTCAACCGATCGGCCAGACCGCCCCCAACGAGCCCGGTTACACCGGCAAGTTCGAGGAGCCGGACCTCGGGATCCAGAACTTCGGCGCCCGCTGGTACGACCCGCGCATCGGCCGCTTCCTCGCCATCGACCCCGCCGGGTTCGATCCCCAGAACCCTCAGAGCTTCAACCGGTATGCGTATGCCAATAACAACCCGTACAGGTATGTCGACCCGGATGGACGGATCCCCGTAGAAACTATTTGGGACGCCGGAAACGTCGTCTATGACGTTGTCACCGGCAACTGGGGCGATGCGGGACTCGATGCCGGGGCGATGCTCATCCCCTTCGTGCCGGCCGGGATCTCGAAACTCAGGCACGTGGATGAGGCCGCCGAGGCCGTCGGCGGCGCAGCGCAGGCTGCGAAGGGAATAACAACTCCGCACGGTCGGGCGGTCCAAGCCGACACTGGTGCGGCACGTGCGGCACTGCATGAATTGGAGTCGGGAGCAACCGTCTACCGCCAGGGGTCATTCGGGGTCCAGAACACTACCGATGCTCAGTTTTGGTCGTTGCAGAATCCGGCGATTACCGACGATTTCGCTAAAAAGATGGGAATGCCCGGATCTACTGCTGAACCCGATTGGATGATGGGAGGTAGGGTTCGCCGCGATTCACCCGTAGTAACCCGTCCTGCTTTCGGGCTCGGTTCTAATTCTGGAGGAGACATAGAGGCCGTTGTGCCACCAGGCGGAGTAGAAAACCTTTGGTTCCACATGCCTGACTGACGAGGCTCTCGTACCTACCATGCGACTTGAAAGCAACGAGGATCTTTACGAGTTCCTGCTACGGTTTGCGAAGGAACTCCAGGCCCACGGAGAAGCCCAACTTGCAAAAGAGGTTATATTCGCAAGCCGGTTTGCTAGTGGGTCCGCTTCTGAGTTTGCACACGAAGCGCATCACATTCTAACTAGAATAGAGCGATCCAGTCCGGCTGCTCTAACACCTGAAGAATGCCGGACCCTAAGGGATGTGATCACGCAGATAAACGAAGCCTTCCGGACAATCGGTGGTGCATGAACGGTTCAGTTAAGCAGTTAAGTAACTTGACCCGCTCTAGTCGACCCCTGCGACTCGCCGTGGGGATTTTTCGGGGTGCCTGGTGGTTCCCTCCCTGCGACACTCGGCTCTGCACCGATCGTTCGGGGCCGGGGATAACCGGTGAACCCGGCCCTCTTCAGGCGCCCGCGCCGCCGCCTTGGAGTGCTTACTCGCCTGCAAGCGCGCCGGTGCCGATGCGATCCTGACCTATTTCGCCAAGAGGGCCGCGCAATGGTTTGCCTGACCCCGGTCGACTAAACATCCCGCATCCCGAGCTCCTGGATCTTGCGCGTCAGGGTGTTGCGGCCCCAGCCGAGGAGCTTGGCCGCGTCCTGCCGGCGCCCGCCGGTCCTTTCCAGGGCGGTCGAGATCATCACCCGTTCGAAGCTCGGCACGGCCTTGTCGAGGATCTGCCGTTCGCCCCTTGCCAGGGCCTGTTCCGCCCAGCGCCGCAACACGGCCTCCCAGTCGTCGCGCTCGCCGTTGACCGGGACCTGGCGCAACTCGGGCGGCAGATCCTCCAGGTGGATCTCCTGGGCCGGCGCCATGACCGTGAGCCAGCGACACACGTTTTCCAGCTGGCGCACATTGCCGGGCCAATGGTAAGTGGTTAGATAACTGCCCGCATCGGGGTGCAGCACCTTGGCCTCGACGGCCAGCTCGCGCGCCGCGGCCGCCAGGAAGTGATCGGCGAGCAGCGGGATGTCGCTGCGCCGCTCGCGCAGCGGCGGGATGCGCAGTCGGATCACGTTCAGGCGGTGGAATAGGTCCTCACGGAAGCCGCCCTCCTGGACGCGCTGATCGAGGTCCTCGTGGGTGGCGGCGATGACGCGCACATCGACCTTGAGGGGCTCGTGCCCGCCCACGCGGTAAAACTGACCGTCAGCCAGGACCCGCAGCAGTCGGGTCTGGAGCTCGGGGGGCATGTCGCCGATCTCGTCGAGGAACAGGGTCCCGCCGTTGGCCTGCTCGAAACGTCCGATGCGTTGGCTGCTGGCCCCGGTGAAGGCGCCGCGCTCGTGGCCGAACAGCTCCGATTCCAGCAATTCGCGCGGGATGGCGGCGGTGTTGAGGGCGACGAAGGCACGCTCGGCGCGCGGGCTGTGACGGTGCAGGGCGCGCGCCACCAGCTCTTTCCCGGTCCCTGATTCGCCCGTCAACAGCACGGTGACATGAGAGCGCGATAGTCGCCCGATGGCCCGAAACACCTCCTGCATCGCCGGCGCCGCGCCGATGATCTCGGGCTCCCCGCCGCGCCCGGCCCCCGCGATTCCGGGGCTTCGGATAGGCACCGGTCGCTGGCGGACTGCGCGGCGCACGATGGCGATGGCCTCATCGACGTCGAAGGGCTTCGGCAGGTACTCGAACGCGCCGCCCTGAAATGCGGCCACGGCCCGTTCGAGATCGGCGTAGGCGGTCATGATGATGATCGGGACCTCCGCGAATCGGCGGTGTACGTAGTCGAGTAGGGACAGGCCGTCCGTGCCGGGCATGCGGATGTCGCAGACGATGGCGTCGGGGGGGCCGTTCGTGAGCCTGCGGATCGCGCTGTCGGCGTTTTCGAAGCTGACGACGTGCATATCCACGCGCGTCAAGGCCTTCTCCAGCACCCAGCGGATCGCGCGGTCGTCATCGATGACCCAGATTTCATCTTGGTTGCTCATGGTTTTCGAGCCATATCAGAGAGTGGGCAGGCGGACCGTGAAGCGTGTCTCGCCCGGTTTGGAGGTGAATTCGATGAGTCCCCCGTGGCCGTAGATGAGGGCCTGGGCAATCGAGAGTCCGAGTCCGGTGCCGTCGGCCCGGCCGCTGACCATGGGGTAGAAGATATCGTCGCGGACCTCCGCAGGCACGCCCGGCCCATTGTCGATGATGTCGATGCGGATCACCATCCGGTAGCGGTTGACGCCGATGGTGACCTGGCGATCGGCGCGCGTCCTCAATACCACTTTTCCAATCCCGCACAGGGCCTGCACGGCGTTGCGCACCATATTGAGGAAGGCCTGGATCAACTGGTCGCGGTCCGCGAGCAGCGCCGGCAGGCTCGGGTCGTAGTCCCGCTCCACCGTCAAGGTGGGCGGACCCTCGGCGCTCACCAGGGTGCGCACGTGCTCCAGGACCTCGTGGATGTTGATGGTGCGTTTGTGCGGGCGGTAATTCGGGATCAGCATGCGGTCCACGAGACCGCGCAGTCGGTCCACCTCGTCGACGATGAGGCGGGTGTACTCGGCGTATTCGGGCAGCTCGCGTTCGAGCAGTTGTGCCGCGCCGCGGATCCCGCCCAGCGGGTTCTTGACCTCATGGGCCATGCCCTTGAGCATGGTGCGAATGGCGTTCTGCTGGGTGGCCACGGCCTCGTCGCGCAGCACGCGACGGTAGCGATCGGCATTGGTCATCTCGACCAGAATGTGCGATACCTTGGTGCCCTGGAACAGCGGGGCCGCCGTGAAATCGAGTGAGATCCGCGTCCCCCAGGGGGTGGTAAGGTCCACACCCCATTCGGTCACCGCCTGTCCACTGGCCTGCACGCGCTCCAGGGCGGTGGCGATCGCGGTGTCCCGAAACAGTTCGTCGGGGGCGCGCCCGAGCACTTTGCGCGCGCTCGCCGACAAGAGATGCTCGCCGGCGGCGTTGATGAGCGTAAGCCTGGCGTCGTGATCGAACAGCAGCACGGCGGTAGAGAGATTATCGACCAACCACCCCGCCTGAACGTGCTTGATCATACCCCTCTTCCTTGCGGTGCACCATGGCGGGGCGTGCCCTGACCTACCATTACGCTCGCCGCGAGGATTAGATAGATTAGCAAAATCGTTGGCTTACGTTCGTGCCCCGGGATCCGGTGGAAGGTGGGCGGCGTGCCGGTGCGACGCTAACGTGCAGGGGGCAAAATCCAGACCACGCGAGGCCACTCTGCCCACCACGACGCGCCGCCGGTCGGGGTCCGGATCAAGGCGCTGTGTTACGGGGTTGGTGGAGGCGTCGCAGGCGGCGCTGCTGGGGCTACCGAGATGCGCTTCATGTGGAAAACCGAGGGCGGTGATTCGCCCAGCACCTGGCCACCCGCATCGACGATCCGCGCCTGCAGGGTGTAGCTGTTGCGATCGAGGTTGGTCACCGTGAAGCTGGTGGCGGTGATCGGCTCACCCAGTGCTTGCCCGTTGAGCAACACCACCAGCTTGTGGCCCAGCGTCCCTTGAAGTGCCGGCGCCACGGCGATCTCGATGGACACATTGCCGGAGTTGTCCCACACCGTGCCGTCATCGGGCGGGTTGACCACCGCGATCGTGTCGTAGCCGGCGAACTTCGGCGCCGCCGGGTCCGAGGGCGCCGGATCGGCGGCCGGTGCCGCGGCCGGTGTGGGTGCCGGCGCCGGGGCGGCCGGCGTCTCGGGGATCCGGATCACCTGTGCATCGGGTCGGGCCTGATCGGAATACTGGGTGTTGCCGTCGGGATCGACCCATCGGTAGACGTCCGCGGCGGGCGAGGCCGCGCTCCAAAGCCCTAGACACAAGACCAGCCGATGCATGCAGGGAGCATAGACAAGCGCGGGGCGCGGAGCAAGGTTCGAGGGTCGCACCGACGTGGTGGACGCCCGCGCCCGGCCCACCGTATCGCAGCCCACCTTGCCGCGGAACGGTCGCATCGGAAAGGCGTGCGCACCGATGATGTGCATTGCCGCTCCGCGCGCACCATCCGTGCCGTGATGGCTGTGATAGGGAGGGGCGCTAGGCTGGCGGGATCACCTCTCCGCTCATGAGGTCCTGTACAGTTCCGCGGCGCCGGACCAGATGGATCCGCTCACCGTCCGCCAGGACCTCGGCGGCGCGCGGCCTTGTGTTATAGGTCGAGCTCATGGAAGAGCCATAAGCCCCCGCTGCACAGACGGCCAGGATATCGCCGGGTGAGAGGTAGAGGGCGCGCCCCGAGCCGAGAAAGTCGCCCGATTCACATACCGGCCCGGCGATCTCATAGCGGCGCTCGGGACCCGGGCGGCGTTCGACCGGTACGATGTCGTGCCAGGCATCGTAGAGTGCGGGTCTCACCAGATCGTTCATGGCGGCATCTACGATGGCGAAGGGCGTGTGCTCCACGTCCTTCAGGTATTCGACGCGCGTCAAGAGCACGCCGTTCGGCCCCACCACCGCGCGTCCCGGCTCGGTGATGACCGAGAGCGGCGTGCCGCCCAGGCGGGCGAGGACGGCGTGCGCGTAGGCCGCGGGGGTCGGCGGCGATTCTTCGCGGTAGCGGATGCCGAGCCCCCCGCCGATGTCGATGTGCCTCAATGCGATGCCTCGTGCATCGAGCCGTGCCACGAGGCCGAGCACCTGGTCCAGGGCCTCGATCACGACATCGAGGCGGGTGAGCTGCGAGCCGATGTGCACAGCGATCCCGCACACCTCGATATGCGCCAGGTCCATGGCTTCTGCATAAACGGCCTCGGCCTCCCGGGCCGGGATGCCGAACTTGTTGGCGTTGGTGCCGGTGGCGATGTAGGGGTGGGTCTTCGCGTCGACATCGGGGTTGACGCGGATCGCTACCGGCGCCCGCACGCCGAGCGTCGACGCGATCTGATGCAGGCGCCTCAACTCGGGCAGCGATTCGACGTTGAAGCAATGAATCCCGACCGTGAGGGCGCGCAGCATCTCATCGGCGCGCTTGCCGACCCCCGAGAAAACGACCTTCCCCGGGTCTCCCCCGGCCGCCAGCACGCGTTCCAATTCGCCCACCGAGACGATATCGAAACCCGAGCCCAGGCGCGCCAGGAGGTTCAGGACGGCGAGGTTGCCGTTGGCCTTGACGGCGTAACAGACGAGATGCGGATGACTGCCGAAGGCGCCGTCGAAGGCGTGCCAGGCGCCCTCGATCCCGCCCCGCGAATAGACGTAACACGGGGTCCCGAACTCCTCGGCGATGGCCGTGAGCGCTACCCCCTCGACGTACAGCGCGCCGTTACGGTA
>JBQTJM010000241.1:0-2023 GCA_052387115.1 Gammaproteobacteria bacterium
CAAACGGTGCCACGCCGCCACGGCAGACGCTCCGTACACGGTTCATCGGCCCAAGCGAGCGTCCGCGCGTCTCGGCGACCCCCGGGAAACGTTAGGCAAACCCTTGTCCGTGGAAATCCAGGCTAGCTAGATAGACTAGGCGGAAAAGGTAGTCCAGTGGTTTGCCGAGCGTAACGTCACAGACTGGGTGCTCGGCCGATGCGCATCGTGGAGCTCTGCGGAACAGGCGATCGAGCCGGTGCGCCATCCCGCAGTGTCGCTATCCAAAAGTCGACATTCATCACATCGTGCCTTGGGAATCGTGCAGGTCTCACGATTGCGAAAACCTGATCGCGCTGTGCCCGAATTGCCACAGGCGCGCTGACGCAGGGGCGAAGGCGCGTTGCCCGCCCTAGCTCCAATTGTGAGGGCACAGCTCTTGCTGCTTAGTGAACCACAACGCGACCGAGATTGGGTATACAGCGGAACGGAACCAAAAACGGACAATTTTACGTCCTTCAATGTGGGTAAACAAATGCCTATGCTCTTGTCGAAATTGGTAGGCGTGCAAAGACAAGGGCCGTTCCATGAACCGCGCGCCCGTAGCGACTCACGGGAATTAGAACGGATTCATCCGAATCGATGCGGGAAGAGTCGCACGTGGGACACCGCGTGCCGGAACGGCTGCCGGTACACCGTCAGAAGTGCCCGCCCACGCACGGCGCTATCCGTCAGCCGGCGTGCGCGTGCCATCAGCAAGCAGCGCGAATGCGCGCCATTCATGGTGCTCATCGCAGAGACCATAGCGGAAGAGGTTCGAATCGCGGCCGGGGATCGCAAAGCGAAGGTCCTCGAACCACACACACGCTGAAGGGTTGCCCCGGTCGATCCGGTACAAAGCGGGGTAATCGGCAAACCAGCGAAAGAAACCGAGTGCAGGATGCGCAAGCGCGCGCACGGCGAGCTCGCGCTCGCTGGCTGCCGTGCCGTACTTGTGCACCGTGGTCCACTGCGCCACATCGAGCGGGACGTAGGCGGCGTCGAGCCGCGAGAGCAAGCCTGCCTCGGGGTCGGGAGTGGCGGGCACGGTCTTGCGCACCAGATTCACGTTCGCGTAATGGTAGCGGTCACCCTCGCTCACCATCACCATCCAGTTGAATAGCGAGACCGGCCGCGGGATCGCCGACACCCTGGCATCGCGAAAGGCGCGGGCTTCAGCATAGCGTTCGCCGAAGTCCAGCGCGCCTTCGCGTGCCAGCGCCTGCATGCCGACGTAGCCCGCGAGCACCGTGAGCGCCAAGGTGGCCGGCACGCGCGACCGACGCCATATCAGAGACGCGGCCAGACCTGCGACGATGATGCCCGTGAACCAGAGATCGATGATGAAAGTCGTGCTCCAGGCGACGCGCTCATTGGAAAACGGCGCGTAGATCATCGTGCCGAACGAGGTCATGAGATCGCCGGTGATGTGGACCGCGAGTGCGAGCAGACACACGCCGAGATAATCACGCCATGAGGTCTGTTTGCTGCGATCGATGCACGCGAACAACCACGCGAGCATCAAGGCCCACAGCGGCATGAGGAAGAGCGAATGCGTGACGCCGCGGTGTTGCGTCAGGTAGGCGACCGGCGAGACGTAGATCAATACCCAATCCACGTCCGGGAACGCGCTTGCGAAGAAACCTGCGCCGACGCGAGCCGCGATCGGAATGCGTGCCTGGCGCGGCGCCGAGGCGCGGGGCAGCAATGCGCCCGAGAGGGCATGCGTCAGAATGTCCATCGCGACGGGCCCATTCCCCTGTCATCAGCCGCGCGCATTGCGATCGGCTTGCCGATACGCTGATCTGCTCGGGTTTTGGCCGCCACTTCGGCCGGGATCAGCGCGTCATGGCCACGAGCCCCAAGGAGACGATTTAACCCGACTTAGCCGATTCGGGGGGTACCGAGGTCCTAAGTGATTGATATCACTCATAGGGACCCCCCTAGGTCTGCACTACAGAGCGGTGGCTGAGAACTGGGCTGGCGGTGATTTTGGGTGGTGGTT
>JBQTJM010000242.1:0-3454 GCA_052387115.1 Gammaproteobacteria bacterium
CGCCCGCTCGACGACCCGATAGCCCTCGAGGTCCTGTAAAGTCCAGAGCCCCCCTGCGGCGATCGCGCCCTCCGCCAGCTGCCTCGCCACCACGCCCTGGTAGAACCCTTCGGCACCGTGTTCCGCCAGGGCCTCGAGGGTCCGCGCCAGGTCCGGCTGGACGATACGATGGCCGAGCGGCGGGACCTCCCCGTCACGCAGGAACACCTCGGCCGCCGCCGGCGAGGCGCGCAGGGCCTGTTGGCGCAAGGCCGCCGCATCGCGATAGCGCGGGCTCACGCGGAAGCCGTCTCGCGCGAGACCGATCGCCGGGGCCAGGGTGCGGGACAGTGGCAGCCGCCCGTAGTTCTTCGCGAGGTGCGCGATGCCGGCCGGGGCCCCCGGGATGGCCGCGGCGCGCGGCCCGTCGATCGACGAGCGCGGGATCGGTCGGCCGGCGCCATCGAGGTACATACCCCGTCCGGCCGCGCCCGGTGCGACCTCCCGCCCATCCACCACCACCTGCCGCCCATCGCTCGCCCGGTGCAAGAGCCAAAACCCGCCACCGCCGATCCCGCAAGAATACGGCTCCACCACCCCGAGGACGGCCGTCACCGCGACGGCGGCGTCGAAGGCGTTGCCGCCCTCCCGCAGCACCGTCATGGCGGCCTCGGTCGCGAGCGGGTGCGCGCTCGCGACGGCCGCCTGGCCGGGTGCTCCCGCCGCGCCGGCCGAGACCGGGCCGAGCGCCAAGAGGAGGATGAGCCCGACGCATCGCATGCCGGCGAGAATTCTTGTCATCTCTTGGGCATCGACGGGAGACGCGAAGAGTCGGAGTGCGCCATGACTTCGGGCCAATACCCTCAAAGCATGAGACGCCATGATGCCACAGGCAGCGGCGCGCCCCACCGCCGTACGTGCCTACCCCATGCTCACGCGCCCGATGCGAGGCTGCGCCTCAGTTCCTCGACCGCTCGTTCCAATTCGGCGACGCGCTGTTCCAACTGCCCGATCCGTCCCCTTTCCGAATCGAGGCCGACACCAGCCTCCTCCGGCGCAGGCAACGGGGAAAGAAAGGTTATCTGCCCTCCGAACAGGTGGGCAAATCGGGACTCCCGCCTCCCGGGCTCGCGGGGCAACTGAACGACGACGGGGCCGCCTTCTCGCTCCATCAGGCTTTTCAGCACCGATTCGACCTCGAGCACGTCGGCGAGGGCACACATGCGGCCGGCACGATTCCGGAGCTCGCCGGGTGTTTGCGGCCCGCGCAGCATCAGCTCACAGACGATCCCGAGCTCCTGCGGCGAAAAGCGCAGCGACCCGAAGGTCGTGTTACAAAAATAATGCTGATACTTCGCGACACGGCTGCCATATCCCGATTTCTCGCCCACGAGATGCCTCTTGGTGAGCGCGTCCAGTGTTCGCTGCACGCCGGTCTCGTCCAGTTGCATGACGGGATCGCGATTGCTCTTCTGATTACACGCGTTGGTGAGTGCGTTCAGCGACAAGGGATACTGGTCGGGCGTGGTGATGGCCTTTTCGATCAGGCAGGCGACGACCCGCGTTTCCTCGGGAGTGAGCTCTATATCCATCCTCTCGTTCCTCGTCGCGTGTCTGTTTCCGATTCGGTGAAGAAGGCCGTCTCGGGGAGGGTCGGCATCCGGGAGCGCCGCCAGCCGGGGAAATCGGGCACTAACTTTCATGATTCGATGACGCAGCGCCCCTGATTATGAAAGATACGACGTAATACCCACGCTTCGGCTCGGCATGCTGAATCCTGTCATTGACAGGGTAGTGGGCGGTACATCCACCGAGCAGCGTGAGCACCCAGAGAAACGAACCGGGATAAAGCGGATAAAGGGGTCGTCGTGATTTTTGGAGCATCGACCTGATCCCAGAATCGGTGGCAACGTTCTTATCTTACCCACTCTACATCGCACCACCCGCTTCAAAGAGGAAGGAACGCGACGCGATTCACCCCTTCTTCCGCCTCCGTGGCCGACCAGATAGGTATCGACCTCTGCCTGGTGGGCAAGGTAAAAGGTCAAGGCGCCGTAGATCTGCTCTAGCGTCAGCACGGGAAACGACTGCGCGATACTTTCAACCGTCTGCCCGCGCCAGAACGCGTGAACGACCGAGTCCAGAGAAACCGACGTGCCGACCAGCAGGTACACGTCGTCTAGTTTTTCGACATACTGCTTCGCCATGGGCTTGTGTCTCATGGAAAACTGCCTTCCATTGTACCACCAGAGTTCGGGGCGGCCCATCTCGACCCATAGGGGGGATGGCCAAGGGCATGCGGTTGCACCGCCTTGGCGAACTCAGAGAGACAGGCGCCAACCGTGTCATTCGGCGGTGTGTGCCAGGGTCGTCACTGCTATAATGGCTCCGTGTCGTTGTCCCTGCCGCAGGCGCGTTGAAGATGCCGAGCATCGTACTGGAACACATCAAGGGCGAGGAGGTCGGCAAGCGACTAGCTGAGGCCCTGGAGCTCGATCCGGCCGGCACCTACCGGGTGACCGTGCAGATCGAGGATGAAGCGCTCGCGAACGCGACCTCCTTGCCGGAGCTGGCCAAGCTCCTGAGCACACGCGCCAAGTCAAGAGGACTGACCCCCGAGCGACTGACCGACCTCCTCGATGGCGACGCCTGAGCGCTACGTCATCGACACGAATGTCCTCGTCAATTTCCTGCTGTTCTACGGATCCGTACCCGCTCAGGCCGTCACCAAGGCCTGGAGAACCGGCGTCCTGCTCCGGTCCGATAGCACCCTGTCAGAGCTTGCGTGGGTGCTGGAGCGCCCCAAGTTCGATCGCTACCTGACGATAAGAACGCGCGATTTTTCCAGGACACCATGCCTGCGAACGCACCGCCCGCGATCCTGGCGAGCCGTGACGCGAGAGACGACAAGTTCCTGGAGCTCGCCGTAGCCGGTCAAGCCACGTGGATCATCGCGGGAGATTCCGATTTGCCCGACTTGCACCCGTTCGCAAGATCCCCATCGTCACGCCCGCGCAATTCATCGGGCCGGTCGCAGGGGCGTAACAGAGTCGCCTCACCAGAAGACGCCCATTGCCGGGCCGGGGACTGCGTAGCGGCATGAAGGTGTTTGGCGCGGATGGGGAATTTACCGCCATACGAGTGTTAAATTAGCTTCGTAGACCCTGACGCGCCCGGATTGCCTGCCGAGGTAGGATTGGGCCGGGATGACGTTCTTGCGACGCGAATCCGTGAGCTAGCCCGGGGCGATGCTGCTATCGAACAGCGACTGTTGCAGCTATGCGACGCGGAAATGCCGACCGCGAAACGGTTGTTGTTGTCTAGAGTTATCGGACGACTTGGAACTCAGGAAGCGGTGTCGGCCGGTTTGAACCTCATCAACGATAACGTCAACCCGTCCATCCCACATGAGATTTGGCAGCAACTCGAAGCTGCCTTCGTTGAGAGGCGTCATCACGGCACGAGCGAAAACACC
>JBQTJM010000243.1:0-2134 GCA_052387115.1 Gammaproteobacteria bacterium
GTCCGGTGGAATGGCGCGGTCGTCTCCACCTACACCTACGATGCGAACGGCAACCGCACCCACGTCAACGGTGTCGAGATCGGGCACTACGACGCCCAGGACCGGCTCCTCGACCATCGGGGGACGAGCTACGCCTACACTGCGAACGGGGAGCTGACCTCCAAGACTGCGGGCGCCTTCACCACCACCTACGACTACGATGTGCTCGGCAATCTCCGAAGCGTCGAGCTCCCCGATGGCCGCCGTATCGATTATCTCATCGACGGCCAGAACCGGCGCATCGGCAAGAAGGTCAACGGCACCCTGGTCCAGGGCTTCCTCTACCAAGACCCACTCAAGCCCATCGCCGAGCTCGATGGCAACAACACCATCGTCACCCGCTTCGTCTACGCCGACAAGGCCAACGTACCGGCCTACATGATCAAGAGCGGCCACACCTACCGAATAATCTCCGACCACCTCGGCAGCCCGCGGCTCGTCGTCAACGCCGACACCGGCGACATCGCCCAGCGCCTGGACTATGATGAATGGGGCAGGGTCGCCCTCGACACCAACCCAGACTTCCAGCCCTTCGGCTTCGCCGGCGGGCTCTACGACCGCGACACCGGGCTCGTGCGCTTCGGGGCGCGAGACTACGACGCCGAGACCGGGCGGTGGACGGCGAAGGATCCCATACGGTTTGCGGGCGGGGATACGAATCTGTATGGATACGTGTTGAATGATCCGGTCAACCTCAGAGATCCGCTGGGTCTCATGTACACGGACGGCGAAAATCGCCCGTCCACACTAATCGGGAAAATCGTTGACAACCTACTGCCGGGTCAAAGCGAACCTTATCATAGCAGACCAAAACCCGGATCCAAGCCTAAGAACTGTCCTGTTGGCACGAGGCCATTAATCAGCATCCTGACTTAAGTCACGAGGACATAGAACGCATTAAAGGTGCGGTCGGTGCGAAACCTAAAGACTGGACGGGTTACACTCCGAATGGAGATGTCATTACAGGAGACCACAATGGCGACGCAGTCAACAACGGACCCATAGACGGTTATTTACCATGAGTGACAACAGTACCGAGTACTTTGTATCATTACGATTCCGACACCCGGATATCGACCCGCAAATCATCTGCGACACGTTGAACTTATCGACCACGTCCAGATGGAGGGCAGGGGAGCCAAGGACAACCCCTAAAGGCACTCTCCTGGAAGGATATAACAAGGAGTCGTATTGTGCGTTTCGTGTAGCACACGGCCATGAAACGGACGTTTCTGAAATAATTACGCCTATGAACCAACGTTTAGAAGATCACGCCGATTTTCTGAGACAGATTAGAAGCACCGGTGGTCGTATCGAATACTATGTAAGCTGGTATTGCAAAGGAAACTGTGGCGAATCTTTCAGAGTTGAAGTGTTGCACGAACTTGCTTCGCTTGGCATTGGTCTCGCGATTGAATGTTGCGAGGCCGGCTCACTTTACCTGGATGCCGATTAGCATGGGTAACCCGCAAGCAAAAGGACCATGGGCAACAGACCAGAGTTAATGGAGTTATAATAGGACCAGGCTCGAGTTGTTCGACAGCCGCGATGGTCTCGGCCGCAACCGCGAAGGCCGAGACCCTTGGCGGCGTCACGACCACCCACGCCTACAGCTACGATCTCGCCGGGCGACTTGCGGAGGTCCAGCAGGACGGCGTGGTGGTCATCTCCACCTATACCTACGATGACAACGGCAACCGCACCCACCTCAACGGTGTCGAGATCGGGCATTACGACGCCCAGGACCGGCTCCTCGATCATCGGGGGGCGAGCTACGCCTACAGCGCGAACGGGGAGCTGGCCTCCAAGACCGCGGGAGCGCAGGGGGTCAGGTCTTGAAATATGAGTTTGTCTGGACTATGCCGTAGCGATGGCCCGCCCCGTTAGGCCGTAGTATTCCGGTGCGCTCTACCATGTAACGGCGCGGAGCACTGCCCGTGAGCCGATCTGCCCGATGGGACGCGGGCGCTTAGTGAAAAACACCAATGCGGGTGGAGGCGGCTGGACCCTCACCCATGCGAAGAACGCCCAGGGGTACACGAATGCCATGACCACCGCCGAAGGCCGCACCACGACCTTCGAGGTCGAGCCGCTG
>JBQTJM010000244.1:0-5383 GCA_052387115.1 Gammaproteobacteria bacterium
GATCGACGGCTCGCGTACTTGACAACCCACAGGTCCATCTCGTACTCTTCCTCTCGCCGAAAAAGGGCCTTTGAAATGCTTATTCGCGCCGCGAACTACTCAGTTCGGGCCTAAGAGAAATCCCCGTGGATGGGGCGATTGGCATCGCCGCGGCCCAACTCGGGGGCTTTCACGGAGATCCCGCCGACCGTTTCATCGTGGCAACGGCGCAAATCATGCCCGCCATGTTGATCACCGCGGATCAGCAGGTATTGGACTGGCCTGACAAGGTCGAACGGTTCGATGCCCGGCGGTGATCTTCTAGAAGCCTGGAGACGATCCGGTGGCATAATTACAAACGATCGAGAGCGGAGCAAAGGTCATCGAGACATGAGTGCCCCAGTGCTGGAACGACACATTGAAATCACACCCGGGGTCGCGGGCGGCAAACCGCGCATCGCCGGGCATCGCATCACGGTACAAGATATCGTCATTTGGCACGAGCGTATGGGCAGAAGCGCGGATGAGATCTGCGCCGAGGACGATCTGACATTAGCTGATGTGTATGCGGCCCTGGCTTATTACGTCGATCACCAAGAGGAGATCGATCGGAGCTTGGAAGAAAGCGAGGCGTTCGTGGCCGAATTGCGCGAGCGCAACCCCTCGTTTCTCGAACGGAAGTTGAAAGCGATCCGCGGTGACTGAAGTCCGTTATTACACGGACGAGCAGGTATCCCGAGCGGTCATTCGCGGCCTACGCCAGCGAGGCGTAGACGTCACGAGCGCCCCGGTAGTCCTATTAACGGCGCGCCGCCTTTGCTGCGCCTTCTTGGTGAAAGCGTGCAACACCACCACGCGTCGGCGAACGAGAAAGCAGTACAACGGCCTTGCGGTACCCCCGCCCCGGGTGTCGTGCCGCCCGGACCAGCCGTCAAAAGCGCTCCAATTCCGGAAACGGCAGCTCCCCCCGGTGCACATGCATGCGGCCGAATTCCGCACACCGGCGCGGTGTCGGGACGGCCTTGCCGGGGTTCAACAAGCCGTCCGGATCGAAGGCGCGCTTGACGGCGTGGAAGAGCGACAGCTCCGCGGTGCTGAACTGGACGCACATCTCCTTGAGCTTCTCGACGCCGACCCCATGCTCGCCCGTGATCGTGCCTCCGACCGCGACGCATAGCTCCAGGATCTCGCTACCCAGGGCCTCGGCGCGCTTGAGCTCATCGGGGCGATTCGCGTCGTAGAGGATCAAGGGGTGGAGGTTCCCGTCGCCGGCATGGAACACGTTGGCGACGCAGAGGCCGTGCTTTTTCGATAGCGCGGCGATCTCCGTGAGGACCCGGGCCAACTTCCGGCGCGGGATGGTCCCGTCCATACAGTAGTAGTCCGGCGCGATGCGCCCGACCGCGGGGAAAGCCGCTTTGCGACCGGCCCAGAAGAGCCGTCGTTCGGCCTCGTCTTTCGCCACCCGCACCGCCACCGCCCCCTGCGCCCGCAGGATCCCCTGCACGCGATCCAGTTGCAGGGCGATCTCCTCGGGATAACCGTCCAGCTCGCAGAGCAGGATGGCGGCCGCATCCCGGGGATAACCGGCGTGCGCGTAGTCCTCGGCCGCGCGGATGGCGAGCGTGTCCATCATCTCGAGACCGGCCGGGATGATCCCGGCCGCGATCACGGCGGCGACACCCCTGCCGGCGTCCTCCACGCGCTCGAAGGCCGCCAAGAGGACCTGCGTGCCGGCCGGTCTCGGCAGGAGCTTGACCGTGATCGAGGTGATGATGCCAAGCAGGCCCTCGGAACCGGTCAGGAGCGCCAGGAGATCGTAGCCGGGGGCGTCGAGGGTCGGACCGCCGGTCTCGCAGAGCTCCCCGTCCAGGGTCAGGAAGGTGACGGACAAGACATTGTGGACCGTGAGCCCGTACTTGAGGCAGTGCACGCCGCCTGCGTTCTCGGCTACGTTCCCGCCCACGGTGCAGGCGATCTGGGAGGAAGGATCGGGGGCGTAGTAGAGCCCGTAAGGTGCCGCCGCCTCCGAGACGGCCAGGTTGCGGACGCCGGGCTCGACCGTGGCCGTGCGGTTGTCGGCGTCGATGGACAGAATGCGATTGAAGCGCGCGAGGCCGAGCACGA
The DNA here is from genome assembly GCA_052387115.1 of Gammaproteobacteria bacterium. Lineage (GTDB taxonomy): Bacteria > Pseudomonadota > Gammaproteobacteria > JACCXJ01 > JACCXJ01 > JACCXJ01. Next base: position 2,107 of record JBQTJM010000244.1, read on the forward strand.
TCCCCCGGCAATGCGGCAGGGCCCCGCCCGAGAGGCCGGTCCCGGCACCGCGGGCGACCACCGGCACCTTGTGTGCCCGACACAGGCGCAGGACGGCCTGGACCTCCTCGACGCGCTCCGGAACCACCACCGCCATGGGCAGCTCGCGATACGCGGACAGGGCGTCACACTCGTAGACGCGCAAGGCCTCCACCTCGGCGATCACGGCCTCCGCCGGCAACACGCAGCGTAGCGCCGCGAGGAAGGAGGGGGCATCGACCGGGGTGCTCATGACAGAGAGGGTTGGGCCGTAGGCACCGAGGTCTCGAAGCAATGTGGACGGGTGCTCCCAGCGGGCTGTATGATCAGACCACCGCTACGTATTTACGGTCCTGCGGCAGGAGCGACACGGGGCGTGTAGTGCTTCTCGCGGTCTCTGAACAGGATCGCGCAAGGATGTTAGTGTCCAACGCGATCATCGGCGTTGCTGCACCCGAGTTCTCGCGCCGATCACTTCTCCCGCGGCCCGCCGGGTTGGTCCTTCGCCAGGTATTTCCGCCCGGGCCGGTACAGACACCTGCGGCGTCCTCGCGAGGTCTTCCGGTCAGCGCGGGCGGGGATCAGTCTCAGCTCATCGCCACGGCCCAGAAGACCCGCTCCGTGCCGGCCGTGATGTGCCGCGACTCCCGTATGGCTTCGGGATGCCGATCTGCCCCTTGCTCGATACCTTGCCTCACGCTGGTAAGACGGCACGCAAGACGATGATAGCGAGCGGGCGAGAGAGTGTCCATCTGCCGCTCACGCTCCTTGCCGCACCGGCGGGATAGATTGGGCGTGCCCCCCACTCGGTGGCAAGACAAGGGGCTAGAAAGGCGAGCCCAGCCCGGTAGGGCGGGTGAGCGGATTTCATCGCGTCACCCGCCTTTCGAGTTACGGCTTGCTCGGCGGGTCCTCCACCCCGCCCCGGCGAAATCGCGACCAGGCTAACTACACGGAACGTTGCCGACCGGTGTACAGGGCGGTGGCGGCGGAACCGGAGGCGGGTCTTTGGGCCGATCGGCCGGCTTCGCCTTTCGTTCGCAGTTCCGCGTCTTTTCTCCCTTGCGGCAGGTGTCCCTGTCCCTCCCGCCATCGAGCCTGTCGCTGCCCTCATCGCCGAAGAGTTTGTCGTTGCCGCCCTCGCCGAACAGACGGTCATTGCCCTCGTTCCCGACGAGCGTATCGCGGCCGGGGCCGCCGCAGATGGTGTCGTTGCCAGCGAGCCCGCGGATCGTATCATTCCCGCCCCGGCCGACGATGACATCCGGTTCCAGGGTGCCCCGGATCGTATCATTGCCGGCGGTTCCCAGGATCGTCACCAGCCGCCCGCCGCACGTGAGTGGCGCCGGCGGTGGCGCCGACGGCGGCTCCGGCGAGCCCGGCGGTGGCAGCGCCGGCGGGTCCGGCGGCAGCTCGTTCGTCGTCAAATACCGCGCCAGCGCAAAATCTAGGTCGCCGCTGGGGCTCGCATTGCCTGCCATCACCAGCTTGCCGTCGGGCTGAAAGGAGAGTGAAAAAAAACGTTGAGTAAAAGTGTTACCACCAAAGTCGGTCAACACGACGCCGCCCGTGCCGAAGCTCGTATCGAGGCTTCCATCGGATAAGTAACGCGCCAAGGCGAAAGAATTATCGCCATTTGCTCTCCCCCCTCCCCCCGCCACCAGCTTGCCGTCGACCTGAAGCGAGAGGGTAAGCGCGCCACCCGACTCGATGTCCGTTCGGACGAGGCCACCGCTACCGAAGTTCCCATCCAGGCGCCCATCTGGATGGTAACGCGCCAAGACGAAATCTCGATTGGCTGAGTTCCCCGATCCGATGCTCCCCGCCGCCACCAGCTTCCCATCGGGCTGAAGAACGAGTGCTTCCGCGTCACTGTCTTCACCGAAGTCGGTCACGACACGGCCCCCCCCGGGGCCGAAGCCGGTATCACGGCTCCCGTCGGCATTGAAGCGTTCCAGCGCAAAAAAGCGTCGGTGGTTTGCGAAATCGACGTCGACTCCCGCGGCCACCAGTTTGGCGTCCGGCTGAAGCGCCAATGCATTGGGTAGTGTTATCTCACTGAACGCGGAGCCGTTGCTACCGAAGCTGGCATCGCGCGTGCCGTCGGGGTTGATGCGGTACAATAAATCGCCATCCACTACCACCAGCTTGCCGTCGGGCTGCAAGACTAGGTCTCGGGCTCCACAACATGCGTCGGTGATCACCACAAGGCCGCCGACGCCGAAGCTCGCATCGAGAGTCCCGCCGGGGTTGTAACGTGCCAGGATCAAATCACCGGCATTGTTACCTCCCGCCACCACCAGCTTGCCGTCCGGCTGAAGGACGAGATCGAATGCACGGTCCGGAGCACCGAAGTCCGTGACCACGCGGCCGCCGTTACCGAAGCTGCTATCGAGACTGCCGTCGGGGTTATAACGGGCCAGGACGAAATCGGCAGAACTAGAGAAAGCGTCCTTCGCCCCCGCCACCACCAGCTTGCCGTCGGACTGCACAACTAAAGCGTAGGCCGTGTCGTGGCCGCGAACGTCGGTCAGCACCTTGCCGTCGCCATCGAAGCTCGGGTCGAGGTCGCCGGAGGCGGCCGGGGCTGGGATAGGGAGGTCGAGGAGGAAGGCGGACAGGATCACGAGCAACCCCCGTCCGAAGGGGTGAAAGGGCCGGGCAGGGCCGGGCAAGGGGGACCGTGGTGTGGTCTTCATCGGGCATCTCCTTGGTACGCGTCGTCCTGAGCGTCTCACCTTCATCGAGCACCCCCGCTCTACGCGGCCGACCGCCGCGCGCCCGCCGTCCGATGAGGCCCGCCCGATTCCGGGCGGTCCGCACGGAGCGCCCAGTTGCCTCCGTGCGACTTCGGCGGACTATAAGGACTGCGACACCGTACTGCAAGCCCCCGTCGGTAGCCATGCAGTGCCCGTCGCGGGTTTGCCACAAAGAAAAGCGAAGCGCAGGCGAAAGTCAAGGGTTTCGTTTAGATTGACGGGCCATTATCCTGCGGTTGATCATCCTGCGAACGCCGCCGCGTGTACGCCCATGGCCGAAGAGCTCCTCGTCAACGTGACCCCCCACGAGACCCGCATCGCGGTGGTCGAGAGCGGCGTCTTGCAGGCGATCATCATCGAACGGCACCGAAAAAAGGTATAGGAACTTCAAACGCCCTTTTTCGCTGGGAGGAAGAGTACGGATGGACCGGTGGGTTGTCAAGTACGCGAGCGGTCGGTCCAGGATCGGGGATTTGTCTGGCGATTCATCGGTCCGAGGC
>JBQTJM010000245.1:0-7040 GCA_052387115.1 Gammaproteobacteria bacterium
GTCCAGACGGCCCGACGACATCTCCAGGGTCTGGATCACCCGGTGATATCGCCAGCCGTCGGGGTGATTCAGGCCTTTGAGCGCCGCTTGCCGCTGCCCCAGCCGCCAATGGCCGCCGCTGCTCCAGGCACGCCAGAACAGCGCGAAGGCCGCCGCATTCACGCGCCAGTCCAGCAGGAACCGCAACGGCGCGGCGGTGGAACCCGAGGTGCCGGCCCACACCGCGCCGCGACTGAATCGACTCGTCGCGGTCAGATCACCCGCATGTTCCCGGAGGATGTCTTTGGTCAGGAGCGGGATCCGACGCCATACCTCATCGCGATCCACCCTGGTTGGATCGATCCCATGCTCGTCCAATAGCCTCCGGTAGTAAGGCACATGGGCATGGGCATGGGCGATCAGCCCTTTGCGGCGGGGGCGCGACCATGCGTCCAGACGCTCGGGGGACCAAAACGGCGCCTCGCGCATGCGTCGATAGTGGGCGAAGACCTGGAGGGGAGAGAAGTAATCGCGTAGTCTGAACTGCATGATTACCCCCGGTATCTCACTGAAACGACAGGCGATCCCCCGACGTAGAAAAAACCACCTGTAGCGCCGCGATACCTCTATCTGAACGTCACATGCTGAACGTCACGTGGGGTCGCGCACCGCGCCCGCCGGGCCGCGAGACGGGATCGGGATGCCGCTCAGACCGAAAACGAAGACCCGCAACCGCAGGTCGTCGTGGCATTGGGGTTTCTGATCACGAACCGCGCCCCTTCCAGATCCTCGGTGTAGTCGATCTCGGCACCCGTGAGGTATTGCACGCTCATGGGATCGATCAAGAGCCTGACGCCGTCGTTTTCGACCACCGTGTCCCCATCACCGACGGCCTCATCGAAGGTGAAACCGTACTGGAAACCGGAGCATCCACCGCCCGACACGAAGACCCTGAGCATCAGATCGTCGCTGCCTTCGTCCACCATCAGCTCGCGTACCTTGACCGCCGCGGCGTCGCTGAACACCAACGGGCTCTCCAACTCCGACTCCAACTTAGATTCAACTTCTACTTCTACGGCACTCATAAATGGCAATCCTCCAAGACCTAAACGATCTGACGCGGTTCCCGGTCCAACGGCCCTATCTCGATCTCATCCGGCTCGATCTCATCCGGCTCGACCTCGTCCGGCCGTTGCGCGCCCGCTACGGCACCGGCGTGGTCCAGGGCCAGAGGCGGGGTCGCGGCCTCGGTATGGACGAGCTTTCCGTTGACCTCCGCGCCCATCGCCATCTCCATGAGGCCGTAGTAGACATCGCCTTCCACCCGCGCCTTCGCGGCCAGCTCGATGTGCTCGCGGGCATACACGTCGCCGAGCACCACCCCATTCAGGACCACATACGGGACCCGCACTTCACCCTCTATCGTACCATGCTCGCTGACGGTGAGCACGGCCGACTCCGGTCCGTTGGCGCACACGTCGCCTTTGACGGTGCCATCGACGTGCAGACCGCCCTCGAAGCTCATATCACCCTGCACGCGGGTGTTCCGGCCGATCAGGGAGTCGATCTTGGTAGGCTTGCGGTTCTTGCGCTTACCGAACATCCAGGGCACCCGCGGTATGGCAACCCACACAGCATAGTGTATCCGCCTCACGCCCGGGGCCCGATCTCAAGAGCAGGAGGCCCGTCAGGGCAGGAGGGCGATGTGAGTCAGGCCCAGGGTCTCTTCCAGACCCAGCATCAGGTTCATGTTCTGGATGGCCTGCCCCGCCGCACCCTTGACCAGGTTGTCGATCACCGACAAGACCACCGCCCGCCGTCCGCCACCCACCCGGTGCACGGCGATCCGGCACACATTGGCCCCGCGCACCGAGCGGGTCTCCGGGTGTGCGCCGGGCGGCATGACATCCACGAACGGCTCGCCGCGATAACGCTCGGCGTACAGCCCTTGGAGATCGGGTGCCGCGTCATTCACCTCCGCGTACAGCGTCGCATGGATGCCGCGTATCATCGGGATCAGGTGCGGGACGAACACCAGCTCTATCCTGCCCGCGGCATGCTCCTGAAGCGCCTGCACGATCTCGGGCAGGTGGCGATGGCCGGACACACCATAGGCCCTGAGACTGTCAGAGGCCTCGGCCATCAAACTGCCGAGCGCCGCCTTGCGGCCGGCACCGCTCACCCCCGACTTGCAGTCGGCGATCAAGCTATCCGCCCGCACCGTACCCGATTCCACCAGCGGGATCAGTCCCAGCAGGACGGCCGTGGGATAGCAGCCCGGATTGGCGATCAGGCGCGCCCCCCGGATGGCCTCCCGGTTTTGCTCCGGCAGTCCATAGACCGTCTCGGCCAAGAGATCCGGGCACGCATGGGGCATCCCATACCAGCGCTCGAACGCCACCGGATCGCGGAGGCGAAAGTCCGCCGACAGGTCCACCACACGCACCCCGGCCTCGAGGAGCCCCGGAACGAGGGTCATCGCCGTACCGTTGGGCGTCGCGAAGAACACCACCCGGCACTCGGCCAGGACCTCGGGGGTGGGCGGCGAAAAGACCAGATCGATCCGGCCGCGCAGGTGGGGAAAGACCTCCGCGACCGACGTGCCGGCCTCGGCTCGCGCGGTCACGACTCGTAACCGGACGTCGGGGTGGCCGGCGAGCAGGCGCATCAACTCGGCCGCGGTATAGCCCGTACCGCCTAGGATCCCGACGTCGATCATACCCCGTCCCCCGCGCGGGCCTCCGCGCGCAAGGCAGAAAAGAAAAAGCGGCCGAAGCCGCTTCAAGTCTCTTTTATAGTTATTGTTCTGACCCTGTCGCGGCCGGGATCGATGCGCACCTGCCACGAATGGGTCGTAGGATAGTGCGGTGAGAGGGCCGTGTCAACGGGTCGTGCAAAAAACTTTGCGCGATCACGACGGTGCAGTGCATTATCGACGGCGGCTTGTGTTCGCCCCCGATCCGGGTAGGATGGCTCGACGGGCAGCCTGTCCCAGGCCACGAGAGACCGGACATGGACATCATCAACACCATCGCCTTGACCATGGGCGTGGGCTGGGCCAGCGGCCTCAACCTGTATGCCGCGATCCTCACCTTGGGTTACCTGGGGACGACCGGCCATATCGCACTCCCTCCCGACCTTCAGATCCTGACCGATCCGCTGGTGCTGTTCGCAGCCGGCATCATGTACTGCATCGAGTTCTTCGTCGATAAGACCCCGGGCGTGGACACCGCCTGGGATGCCGTGCACACCTTCATCCGCATCCCGGCCGGTGCCGTGCTCGCGGCCGGGGCCGTGGGGGATGTGGGCCAGGCGGCCGAGATCGCCGCCTTCCTCGTCGGCGGCACACTCGCGGCCGGCAGCCATGCCGTGAAGGCCGGCAGTCGCGTCCTCATCAACACCAGCCCCGAGCCCTTCACCAACTGGGCCGCCTCCCTCTCGGAAGACCTCATGGTCATCGGGGGGCTTTGGGCCGCACTCAACCACCCGTCGGTGTTCCTCGCCGGCCTCGTGGTGTTTCTCTTGGTTTCTGCCTGGCTCCTGCCCCGCATCTTGTGGGGGATCAAGCGGGTCTTCCAGTCGATCGCTACGACCTTCGGCCGCCGCGCGCCTCGGGATGCCGGCAGCCCGCCGGGCGGTTAGACCCCCGGTCCCTAGAGTTAATAAAAATGTTGTGGACCAAGGCTTTCCATATCATCTTCATGGTGACGTGGTTCGCCGGCCTCTTCTACCTCCCGCGCCTCTACGTCTACCATGCGCTCGCCGCGGACCGGCTCAGCACCGAGCGCTTCGAGGTCATGGAGCGCAAGCTGTACTTCGGGATCACCACCCCGGGGGCCGTCTTGACCGTGCTGTTCGGGCTATGGACCCTGGCCTACGACCTGGAGCGCTACCTCGAAGCGGGTTGGCTGCACGCGAAGCTGGCGCTGGTCGCCGTCCTGATCGGGTATCACGTATATCTCGGCCGGCTGCTGGTCCTGTTTCGCCACGACCGGAACCCTCATGGCCACGTGTTCTATCGCTGGCTCAACGAACTCCCGGTCTTGATCCTGGTCGGCGTGGTGGTGCTGACGGTCGTCAAGCCGTTCTAGCTTGTCTGGCTTTTCAGATTTCCACCATCTCGAAGTCGTCCTTACGCGCCCCGCAGTCCGGGCATACCCAGTTGGGCGGGACGTCTTTCCAACGCGTCCCAGGCACGATGCCGTCGCTCGGCCAGCCCTGGGCCTCGTCGTACATGAACCCACAGATCAGACACATATAGCGCTTCATTGCCATCCTCGTCGCCTCGGCCTTGAAGATTCTCGCAGTTCTTGCGTCCCTGTAAAATAAGGCCACCAGAACAAGCCATCCCTGAGGTTCGAGCCGGCGATGCCCTACCCTTTCCCAGGACGCGGTCTCTACGCGATCGCCGATGCCGTCTGCGACGAGCGGGCGGTGTCCCAGGCCATCGCCGGCGGCGCCGTGGTGGTCCAATATCGGGCCAAGTCGAAATCGTCCGAGGAGCGCCGGCGGCAGGCCCTAGTCTTACGACGGGTCTGCCATCGCCTCTCGGTGCCGTTCATCGTCAACGACCACCCGGAGCTGGCGCGCACGGTGGGCGCGGACGGCGTGCACCTGGGCCGATCCGACGCCCCCTGCGCAGTCGCGCGCGAGGTCCTCGGACGCACCGCGATCATCGGCGTGTCCTGTTATGACGACCTCGGGCGGGCTTGGGAGGCCGCGGCGGCCGGCGCCGACTATGTCGCCTTCGGCAGCTTCTATCCCTCGGCCTCCAAACCGGACGCCGTTCCGGCTGAGCCCGCGCTCCTCGGTCGGGCCCGGCGCAGGCTCTCCATCCCCCTCGTGGCGATCGGCGGGATCACGCCCGAGAACGGTAGCCGATTGATCGGAGCGGGGGCCGATCTATTGGCCGTGATCCGCGGCGTCTTCGGTAGCTGTGATCATCGGGAGGCAGATCCCAGGGCGGCGGCCCGGCGCTATGCCGGACTGTTCGAAGCGAACCACCTTATCGGAGCACTCCATGTCGCACTCTGAAGCGCTGTTCGCCGCGGCACGGCGGGTCATCGCGGGAGGAGTGAACTCCCCCGTCCGTGCCTTCAAGGGGGTGGGTGGCACGCCGGTGTTCTTTCGGCGCGGCCAGGGCGCTTACCTCTTCGACGAGGACGGCCGGCGCTACATCGACTACGTCGGCTCGTGGGGACCGCTCATCGCGGGCCACGCCCATCCCGAGGTCGTCGAGGCCGTGCGCGAGGCAGCCGGGAACGGGCTCAGCTTCGGCGCGCCCACGGCCATCGAGACCGAGATGGCGGAGACCCTGTGCCGACTGGTCCCGTCGATCGAGCGCGTGCGGCTCTGCAGCTCCGGCACCGAGGCGGCCATGAGCGCCATCCGCCTGGCCCGCGGTTACACCGGCCGCGATACCCTCGTCAAGTTCGAGGGCGGTTACCACGGCCACGCCGACTCGCTGCTCATCAAGGCCGGCTCCGGGGCCCTGACCTTGGGCACGCCCAGCTCACCCGGCGTGCCCTCGGCCCTGGCGCGTCATACCCTCACCCTCCCCTACAACGACTTCGACGCGGTGGAAGACGCCTTCGCCACCCTGGGCAACGGCATCGCCGCAGTCATCGTAGAACCGGTGGCCGGCAATATGAACTGCGTGCCGCCCGTACCGGGGTTCTTGGAGGGGCTGCGGCGGATCTGCGATCAATACGGCAGCCTGCTCATCTTCGACGAGGTCATGACCGGATTCCGGGTCGGACTTTCGGGTGCCCAGGGGCTCTTCGGGATCGGCCCCGACCTCACTACGCTCGGCAAGGTGATCGGCGGCGGACTGCCGGTCGGGGCCTTCGGCGGCCGCGCCGGGATCATGGAACATCTATCGCCTGACGGACCCGTCTACCAGGCCGGCACCCTGTCCGGCAACCCCGTGGCCCTCGCGGCCGGCCTCGCGACCCTCAGGATCGTCGCCGAGCCGGGGTTCTTCGAGCGCCTCAGCGACGTCACTCGAAGCCTGACGATGGGCCTTCGCGCAGCGGCCCAAGACCTCGGTGTCCCGTTCACCACCCACCAGGTCGGCGGGATGTTCGGCCTCTTCTTCAGCCGGAACGAAAGGATCACGACTCTCGCTGAGGTCATGGCCTGCGATCAGGAACGTTTCAAACGCTTCTTCCACGGCATGCTGCAGGAAGGTATCTACCTCGCCCCCTCCGCCTTCGAGGCCGGGTTCGTCTCGAGCGCCCACGGACCTACGGAGATCGCCGCGACTCTCGAGTCGGCCAAGAAGGTGATGGCGGGGCTGTGACCACACCCAGGTATCGAATCGTGCGGCAAACGGTGGGCGGTGCGCACCCTACCTGACTAAGCGGCTTCCATTTCGTGAAATGGAAGCCGCGACAGGATCAGCCGATCACTGTCGGCGCGCTCGCAGGCGTGTTGACGATCGACGCCTGACGGCCCAGCCCAATTTGAGTACAAATTCCCGGGGGGCTACACGAACCTGGCCAACCACTCCAAGACATGATGTAACGGGGCAATACTCGCCGCCAGAAAGATAGAACTGGCGGCCAGCCCTGACACCGCCCAGGGTAACGTGGGGAAGGCGGCGTGTGCCGGAACCAGCAGCGCGTGCACACGGGCCTCGATATCGGCGCCGTCGATGCCGCACGCGGCGAGGTTATGGCGGCAAGGCGTGGCGCGTGCCAGCCGAATCAATGTCGCTGCCACCAGCCGAGGGTCTCGCACAGTGCGCGCCGCCTCGGCGTCACACGCCTGCTCCGACGCGGCGCGTAAATCCGCCGCCAGGAGGCGTCGCACCCGCGGCCCGTACGCCCAGGTCGCGCCCAGCATCAACAGTTGTCGCAGGTTATCGAAACGGCGCCCGTGCGCCAATTCGTGCGCCAGTATCACGACACGTTCACGCGTATCGGTGATGCCCAGGAGCCCGCGCGAGAAAACCACCTGCGGGCGCAACCAGCCCAGCGAACAGGCGATGGGAGACATCTCATCGATTACCCGATAGCCCGCCCCCGCCACGGCTTTGGCACCGGCTGCCAGCCGTGCGC
>JBQTJM010000246.1:0-3177 GCA_052387115.1 Gammaproteobacteria bacterium
GCCTCGCGCGCGCCCTCGGCCGCCGTGACCGCCCGCTCGTACTCGGCCTCGCCGCCGTGTTTTTTTTTTAATCCCTCCGCCAACCCCTCCACCCCCCTCGCTCCCCCCTCGGGCGACTAACCCCCCCCCCCGTGCGGGGGGGTGGGGGGGGGGGGGGGGGGGGGGGGGGGCCCACGCCGGCACGTGCTGACCACCACCCTTCGCTGCGGGGGCGCTTACCCCCACCCTAACCCTCCCCCGCTATCGCAGGGGAGGGAATTTCCTCCCCGGTGATCCCGAGCGCAGCAGATTTGTTTCACCAGCTCTCAGGCGATACAAGTCTTTTCCTGCAACTCCCGGGTCAATACCCTGGCGTTTTCGGAATAGTCGATGGGGACATCGATGATGTGCACCCCGGGGGAATCGACGCACTCGCTCAAGAGCCCCCGGAGGTCCTCGGTCCTCGTGACACGATGGCCCAGGGCCCCGTAGCATTGCGCGTACTTGACGAAATCGGGGTTCGTAAAGTCGAGACCCCAATCCGCGAATCCCGCATGTTCCTGCTTCCATTTGATCATGCCGTACCCGCTGTCGGTCAGGATGATGACCGAGAGGTCGAGCTTAAGGCGCACCGCCGTCTCGATCTCCTGGCTGTTCATCATGAAGCCGCCATCCCCGCACACGGTCACCACCTTGCGCTCCGGGCAGATCATCTTGGCCGCCATGGCCGAGGGCAAGCCCGCCCCCATGGTGGCCAGCGCATTGTCCAGAAACAGGGTGTTGGCCCCGAGCGCGCGGTAGTTTCTGGCAAACCACAGCTTGTACATCCCGTTGTCCAGGGTCAGGATGTCGAGAGGACCGAGCACGGCCCGCACATCGGCCACCAGGCGCTGGGGGAGGACCGGGAAGCTGTCCGAATCGGAGCGTTCGGCGATCTTTTCATCGACGAAGCGTTTGACCCGCATGAAATAGGCAAAATCCCAGTGCGGCTGCCCATGGATCCGCTCCGACAACTGCCACAGGGCGTTGGCGATGTCCCCGACGACCTCGTGCTGCGGAAAATAGATCTCGTCCACCTCGGCGGGGACGAAGTTGATATGGATCACCTTGGGCCCGCCGGCTTCCATGAAGAACGGGGGTTTCTCGATCACATCGTGACCGACGTTGATCACGAGATCGGAGCGGTCCAGCGCGCAGTGCACGTAATCGTGGTCCGAGAGCGCGGCGGTGCCGAGGAACAAGGGGTGGTCCTCCGGGATCACCCCCTTGCCCATCTGGGTGTTGAAGAACGGGATGCCGGTCTTCTCGACGAAGCGCAGGAGCAACTGGGAGACCCGCTTGCGATTCGCGCCCGCGCCGATCAGGAGCAGCGGGGATCGAGCCTCCGCGATCATCTCCGCCGCGATAGCCACGGCACGCTCGTTGGCGTCGGGACGGCGCACCTTTTCCACGGCGAAGGGCGCGTTGCTGGTGGCCTCTGCCGCGACGTCCTCGGGCAGCTCGATGTGTACGGCCCCGGGGCGCTCAGCCTCGGCCTTCTTGAAGGCCTCGCGGACGATGGAGGGGATCCGATCGGCCTCGACGACCTGCTTGGTGAACTTGGTGAGGGGCTGCATCATCGCCACCGCGTCGATGATCTGGAAATGACCCTGCTTGCTGGTGTAGATGGGCTTCTGCCCGGTGATCATGCACATCGGCATGGCCCCGAGCTGTGCATAGGCGGCCGCCGTCACGAGGTTGGTGGCACCCGGTCCCAGGGTCGATAGACACACCCCCGGGATGCCGGTGAGACGGCCCACCGTGGCCGCCATGAAGCCGGCCGGCTGTTCGTGGCGGGTGACGATGAGCCGGATGCTCGAGGTACGCAGAGACTCGACGAAGTCCAGGTTTTCTTCGCCCGGCACACCGAAGATGTACCCCACCCCCTCATCCTCGAGGCACCTGACGAAGAGATCACTCGCTTTCATAGCCTCCTCCCCCAAGAACGGCTGTTGCTTCCATTCTACGCCATGGGCGGCGGGGATGCGACGAGCAGGCCTCGGCCGGAACCGGGCCAAGAGCGCCCGCTCGCCCCGACGCTGAGGCGGGTATACTCCCCGCATGGCAGGGCAGGACCTACACCCTTGGTACCCGTATCTCCTGCGGTGCCTGGAGAACCTCGCCGAGCTACCCGCTTGGCTGTGGGACGGTGGCAAGCGCTTCTTCTGGGTCTATCTCCTGTCTTGCGGCGTGCTGGCCTGGGTGTCCTACGTACGGTACCACCGCACCGAATGCGCCGCCGGCGGCTTCTTGGGATTCCTGTTTCCAAAGTCCGTGTATGCCCACCCCTCCGCCCGCGTGGATTACCAGCTCTTCCTCGCCAACCGCGCCTTCATGCCGGGCGGGGCGTTATCGGGTTGGCTCTTGGGGGGGCTCAGCATCGCGGCCGTCGCGGAGGCCACGGAAGACGCCCTGCACGGGGCTTTGGGCATCAGCCCAGCGCCCGCGCACTGGACCTTCCCCGCGCTCGTGGCCTTTACCGTGACCCTCGCGATGTGCTCGGACCTGTCGACCTACCTCATTCACGCCCTGCACCACCGCGTGCCTTGGCTCTGGGAGTTCCACAAGGTCCATCACTCGGCGGAGGTCCTGACGCCCATCACCCTGTACCGCAAGCACCCGGTCTATACGGTCCTGAGCCGCTGCATGGACATCGCGCTCATCGGGCCCTTGCAAGGCGTCGTGGCGTACTGCTTCCCGGGGGACACCGACACCGTCACCTTGTTCGGCGCCAACTTCCTGTTCGCCGCCTTCAACCTGCTGGGCAGCAACCTGCGCCACTCCCATGTCTGGATCCCCTTCGGCCGGTACCTGAGCCACGTGCTCATCAGCCCGGCCCAGCACCAGATCCATCACAGCAAGGCACGGCAGCACTGGAACAAGAACTTCGGCGAGGCGTTCGCGCTCTGGGACTGGGCGTTCGGCACGCTGTACGTGCCACGGGCGCGGGAGACGCTGGAGTTCGGTCTCGCGGGCACGGCGGTACAGGAGCACCCGAACCTGGCGAGCGTCTACCTGGTTCCGTTCAGGAGCGTCATATCCATGGTCCGCTCGCGCGGCAGGATCGACGTCGCCGGGCTCGCGGCGCAATTCGGGAGGCGACCCCTGTGCCGCGGCCTCGCGTGGCGGCATGGCACTGGAGAGGAGGGCCGTGTACCC
>JBQTJM010000247.1:0-12608 GCA_052387115.1 Gammaproteobacteria bacterium
TATCGCATCAGGTCGAGCGACATCTCCTCCTTCACCTCGCCGGCGCAGACGTTGGCGAATGCGACGATGCGCCCGTCCTTGCGCACCACGGCCACCGGCAGGCGCGCCAGGTAGGAGCGGTCGAAGCAGCCGAGCGAGAAGGACTTCTCGCGCGTGTTCTTGCGGGCCAGCCACTGATCGGAGATCCCCTGCAGCTCGTCGAGCAGCGCCGGCACGTCCTTGGCGCCCAGGAGATCGAAGGCGGCGCCTTCGCGGGCCATCCGGTTTCCCGCCTGACGCAGCGTCGCGCGCGAGCGGCCGGACAGCGAGAAATCGTCGAGGGGCACCGGGCCTCCTCCCCGAGCTTGCGGAGCTGGAGTCCGAGGTCGAGATAGAGCGGGAGATCGTCGGCGCCGACCTCGTAGAAGGCGGCGACGCCGCCGTGGCGATCGGCCTCCTCGCGGAAGCGCCACGCCAGCTCGCGCCGCGCGTCGGGCTCGGCCGCGATCGGATCGCCCAGCGCGATCCACCCACGCCCGTGCACGCCGTACATCAGGAAGCCGGCGCTCTGCTCGTGGAAGAGGATCCGCTTGTCCCCGACCAGCGCGAGGAAGGCGTTGCAGCGCCGCGAGGTACTCGCGAGCGCGGCGGCGCGGTCGAGGTCCTCAGGCGTCGGCAGCACGGCCGGCGGTGGCGCGGGCCGCAGCAGCCGCGATAGCGCGAAGACGCCGAGCGCCAGGACGCCGCCGGCCAGCGCGCGGAGCGAGCGGGACGCGTCCGCGTCGAGCTCGAACTGCCACCACAGCTCGTGCGCGTAGTCGACGTGACGATAGGCGAGCACCACGACGAAGCCCGTCACGATCAGGACCGCGGCGATGCCGGCTGTCCAGCCCGGCGAGAACGACTGCGAGAGCAGCGAGCTGCGCCGGTAGAACCAGCGATGATTGGGCGCGAGCGCCGCGGCCAGGAGCGCCAGCGCGAGCCCCTCCTCCCAATCGAGCCCCTTGGCGAGCGCGGCGACAGCCCCTCCCCCGAGCAGGGCCAGCGTCGCCCAGTAGGCCGCGTCGGAGCGCTGCTGGAGCGCGCGCGAGCACGAGCAGCCCGACGCCCAGTACGCTGCCGAGCGAGCAGCAACACCATCGCCATCTCGAAGACGCCGAGACCCGCCGGGACGTGGCTCACGAGGCCGAGCACCTGCGCGAGCAGGAACGCGCCGAGCACCGTCGGGTAGCCGAGCCCCGGCGCGTCCGGCAGCAGCACCCAGAGCGCGGCCCCCGCCACCGCCCAGTCGAGCAGGACAGCGCGAGCTGCGCCGCCGTGAAGGCGGGCCCGGGCTGCTCCAGCTCGAAGCCGCGGAAGCGCAGCTTGCGCTGGCGTCGCAGCGTCGAGATCCCGTAAACGACAAGCGTGGCGAGGAAGACCGCTCCGATCGGGCGGCTCGTCGCGAAGAGTGGATGCCACGCTCCGGGGATGGGCAGCGGCTCGAGCAGCAGCACGACGCCGCCGAGCGCGAGGAAGCCGAGCCAGAGGGTGATGACGTTGACGGTGATGGCGCGCGCCAGCTCGCCCACCGTGACGCCCCAGCTCGTGAACATGCGGTAGCGGACCGCGCTCCCGCCGAAGAAGGACAGACCCACGTTGTGGCTGAAGACGAAGGCGATAAACGAGGCCAGCGCGATTCGTGGATACGAGAGCGGACTCCCGACCCAGCGCAGCGCGAGCGTGTCGTAGCCGGTGAGCAGGAGGTAGCCGAGCACCGTGAGGGCGATCGCGAGCGCCACGTCTCGGTAGGGGATCGCCGCCAGGTGCCCGACCACGTCACCATAGTGGTACTCCGAGAGCTCGTGATGAAGGATCCAGGCCGCCAGCGCGAACAGCGCGAGCCCGAGAAAGGGACCGAGCGCCGTTGCGAAGCGCTCCTTCATGGCGCTCCTCCCGCGGGCGCGCGCCTCCGCAGCCCGTCCAGGATGCGCTGCGCGAGCGCGACGTAGTCACCGCCGAAGTGGTGGCCGCCTGCGGTTCGGACCGTCTCGATCCCCCGGAGCTCCGGCGCCGTACAGAGCGTGTCCTTCTCCTCCTCGCCGTAGACGCACTGCACGAGGGCTGGATCGACGCGCACGAGCTCGGGCAAGACCAGCGGCGCGTCCTGGTAGGGATCGACGTCGACCCCCAACTTGTCGATCCCGAGTTGGCCGAGCCAGCCGCTCACCTTGAACTGGAAGGGCGCGCGCGGACCGAGCCCGAGCAGCGTCATCTGGGCGACCTTGGAGCGCTCGGAGTCGGGAAGGCGGTTCAGGGCAAAGGGCACGATGCCGGCCCCGAACGAGTAACCGATCAGCGCGACCCGCTTGACGCTCCACGCCTCTCCGTAGTGTCGGAGGATGCGCGCGAGGTCGGCCGCCACACGCTCGGGCGGCTTCTCGGACCAGAAGTACCGGAGGCTGTCCACGCCCACGACGGGCACGCCTTCGCGCATGCGCCGGGTGGTATTAGCCGAGTCAGGCGATTGGGTTTACCACCACAACGGCCCCCACATGCCCCAGTCCGTCGCCGCATCGTTCGCCATCTCCGCAGCCTCTAGCCTCTCTTCTGCCACCTGTTGCTGCCTTAGGGCAAGGCGTTGGTACTGCGCGTACTCTTCAGGCCCACCGACATAGACACATTGGCAGTCATAGGGATCGGCATAGCTATAGATAACCCGGCCGTCCTTCGTCCGCATCGACACCTTGAGCGGCTGCATGGCCTTGAGATGAGCGAGCTTTTCAGGGGTGTCGGCCGGCCGCACCTTGAATCCCGCCGCGGCGAGCAGGTCGTCTATCTTCTGCGCCTCCTCCTGCCGCATCGCTGCACAGCCTCCCATCAGAAGGGCTAACGCGAGTGCGAGCACCAAGCTCCAAGTATAAACCTTTCGATTCATCTCTTTCCTCCTGGCGACTGTACGGCCAAACCAAGCGTGGTCCGCAAGTCTTTGTCAGTTCGTTTTCTGATGCTCGAAGGGCGAGCCGCCGGATGGGAAACCAGGCGGCGGAACCCGTCCCACGGTTCCGCCCCACGCGGCCTCAAGCGATGGTGGGCAACAGGGAGGACGCCCTACTATATGATTTTTACGGTCTTCGACAAGCTAGGGACTCCGGTCGGGCTCAGAGAAAACAACATATAGTAACCTGGTAGAACGACGCCTTTATCCGCCGGGATAGCCAGCGAGTACGCATTGGTACCGACTGCGGTGGCTGTCAAAAAGACACGGCGCTGGTCATTATTTACGGTATGTGTGACCGATGACAAGCGCATCAGCACGAATCCCGATATAGGACCGTTGGTTGTTACGTTGATCTGGGTACCGGACTTCGCGGTTCCCGGTGCGGTGCTGATAACCGGGCGATTAGCCAGTTGGCCGTTTGTGCCGAATAGGTAAGGAGGCGAGAATATTTCCGCATTCGGGTGATTCGCGGTACAGTTACCACACAGGCCGCCGCCACCGACAAACACGCGCCCATCGGGCAACAGTAAGGCTCCACTATGATACGTGCGTGGGATCTGCATCGAAGCCAAGGTGGTGAATTGACGAGTTGCCGGGTCCCAGATCTCGGCCGCGAGCACCGGCTGCCGGTCGGTAAACGCGAGGGCATATGATTGCCCGCCAACGACGACGACTTGCCCGTTGGGCAACACCACGCTAGTGCCGAAGGCGCGGGGAAAGGCCATGGACCCCACTTTGCTCACGGCAACGCCGTTGCTCAAATCGATCACGTACGCGCTGCCCGTGGCGTTGCGGTACTGGTAAGCGGGTGCGCCACCGACCTTTAAGATCTTCTTAATGTCGTACATCGTCGCGTTGCCGTTCATGCTGTAGGCATCATTCCCACGGTTCCCCGCAGAAATAACGCTCCCACCATTATTGGTATCGTACCAATTCATATGGTTATGGGGTCCGGCATGAAATACCTTACCACCCGTTACGCCAAAGAGCCACAGGTGATTGTCGCCACGGAACACGCCCTCAGGGTCGGGCCCGATCACGGGGTCTACCCAAGCGCCGGGCAATACGGTCCAGCCCGAAGCGGCACTCCACACCTCTCCGTCCTTGTTGCCAACCCCACCGCTCCACGACCCCCCCAGCGTAAATACCTTACCGGTTGAGAGAACAGTGGTACCTTGATAGCCACGGGCAATATCCATGTTTTGGGCGGCCTGCCAGGTATTGGTAAATGGGTTATAGATGCTGGTCTTGATGCTTGCGATTCCGCCATTGACCAGGATCCGGCCGTCCGGAAGATTGGCGGTACCGGGGCAAAACATGTTGTGCCCCGTTTCGAATACCAGGCGCTCGGAGGTCTGGTTACTAGCTGGATTGAAGATCGCCGTGTAGGTCTGGACCTTGGAGCCCGTATTAAAGTCCAAGCGATCCTCCGCAGACCAGAGTAGGACCTTTCCATTAGGCAGGTTGGCCGCGGCCACAGGCACGAGCGGAAAGGGTATAAGACCATTCCAGCGACCGGCGACATTCGGCGGGCCCGGCACTACCGCAGCGCTTAACCACAGCTCACTGTCCGCACCCGTGCAAGAGCGCTGAACCAGTTGGACGCCGTTCGCGAGAGAGGCACCGGAAACATATAGACACTTTCCGCTGTGCTGCGCTACCAAGCGGTAGGCCTGTCCGTGCGGCTGCAACCTCCAGAGTGTGTTAGCAGCACCGGCACAGGGTGCTTGGACAACACTTGCATCTTGCTGCAAGGATGCCCCGGCGACACCCAGGCATTTCTGGCTATGCTGCACGACGATCTCGTAGGCCGCCCCCTGGGGGATGAAAACCCATTGTTGATTCTCATTACCGCTACAACTGTATTGGACCACCTTGGCAGCATTGGCTAACGACGCCCCACTAACATGTACACACCTCCCACTCTTCTTACCAACGATGGTGGACGGAGACGAGAGCACGTCCGCGCACGTGAATTGTGAATAGCAATAAAGGGTGGCGAAGAGCGTGACGAGCGAAAAGCTCAAGGGAGGTATGCGACTGCTGCGGCGATAATGACTCATATCGGATCCCTGCTCGAGTGAGGCTTACCCGTTGTTCAAGACCGTTCAGGCTTTGACGCCATGAGCTCCAAGCGATAAGTGAGCATAGGAGATTCGACGGGGTTATGCAACAGCTACGTTTACGTCGAATGGGCCAGCGGATAGAATCCGGGACCCGGATCATGCCGGGGGAGAGCCAGACCCCATGTTCGTCCATCTCCACGTCCACACCGAGTATTCGCTGGTCGATGGCATCATCCGCATCGACGAGCTCGTCGAGCGCGTGGCCGCGCTCGGCATGCCGGCCGTGGCGGTCACCGATCAGAGCGCGCTCTTCTCGCTCGTCAAGTTCTATCGTGCCGCCCAGGCACGGGGGGTGAAGCCCATCATCGGCGCGGATCTCTGGGTCCAGGGCCGCACCGGCGGCGGCGCTCTGGAGCGCACCCGCCTCGTGGCCTTGTGCCGGGACCAGAGCGGCTACCGGAACCTCACCCGGCTTGTGACCCGGAGCTACACCGAGGGGCAGTCCCAGGGCATCCCGGTGGTGCGGCGGGAGTGGCTCAACGAGTCGTCCGAGGGGCTCATCCTGCTCTCCGGCGGGCTCGCCGGCGAGCTCGGGCAGGTGCTCGCCAAGCGCGGTCACGCCGAGGCCAGGCGCCGGCTCGACGAGTGGCGGTCGGCCTTTCCGGAGCGCTTCTATATCGAGTTGCAGCGCACCGGCCGTCCGGGGGAAGAGGCCTACCTCGAAGGGGCGCTGGCGCTCGCGGCCGACTGCGATGTCCCGGTGGTCGCGACCAACGAGGTGTGCTTTCTGAAATCCGACGACTACGAGGCCCACGAGGCCCGGGTGTGCATCCACGAGGGCCGCATGCTGGACGATCCCAGGCGCCCGCGACGCTACAGCCAGGGGCAGTACCTGAAGCGGCCGGACGAGATGGCGGCGCTGTTCGCGGACATCCCCGAGGCCTTGGAGAACGCCGTGGGCCTGGCGCAACGCTGCAACCTGGAGCTTGGGCTCGGCCGCCACCACCTGCCCGATTTCCCCACCTGTCCCGGGGAAGGTATCGAGGCGCACCTCCGTCGCGTCGCCGGCGCGGGTCTCGATGGCCGTTTGCAACAGACCCTCCCGGCCGGCGGCGAAAGCGAACGCGGGCGCTACCGGGAGCGCCTGGAGCGGGAGATCGAGGTCATCACCGACATGGGGTTCGCCGGTTATTTCCTCATCGTCGCCGATTTCATCGGCTTCGCGCGCACACAGGGCATCCCGGTCGGGCCGGGGCGCGGCTCCGGTGCCGGCTCGCTGGTCGCCTATGCGCTCGCCATCACGGACCTCGATCCGATCGCCTATGACCTTCTCTTCGAGCGTTTCCTGAACCCCGAGCGGGTATCGCTCCCGGACTTCGACGTGGACTTCTGCATGGAGCGGCGCGACGAGGTGATCGAGTACGTCGCCGGCCGTTACGGGCGCGATCGCGTCTCGCAGATCATCACCTACGGCACCATGGCGGCGAAGGCGGTAGTGCGCGATGTCGGCCGGGTGCTGGGCCGTGCCTACGGATTCGTGGACCAGATCGCGAAGCTCATCCCTTTCGATCTGCACATGACCTTGGAGCGCGCGCTCTCGGAGGAACCGGCGCTCAAGGCCCGCTACGAGGCCGAGGAGGAGGTGCGGGAGATCATCGATCTCGCCAAGCGACTGGAGGGCCTGACCCGCAATGCCGGGCGCCACGCCGGGGGAGTGGTGATCTCGCCCGCGCCGCTCACCGAGTTCATGCCGCTCTACTGCGAGGAGGGCGCGACCACCCCGGTGACCCAGTTCGACATGGGGGATGTCGAGGCCATGGGGCTCGTGAAGTTCGATTTTCTCGGACTTCGCACCCTTACCGTCATCGATTGGGCGGTGCGCGCCATCAACCGGGGACACGAAGGCCCGACCCTCGATATCGCGCGGCTGCCGCCAGACGATCCCGCGGCCTTTGATCTCATTCGCAGCGGGGAGACCACCGCGGTGTTCCAGCTCGAATCGCGCGGCATGAAGGAACTGGTGAAAAAACTCAAGCCGGACCGATTCGAGGACCTCATCGCGCTGGTGGCCCTCTACCGGCCCGGTCCCCTGCAATCGGGTATGGTGGACGATTTCATCGAGCGCAAACACGGGCGGGCCGCGGTGCGCTATCAACACCCGGCGCTCGAGCCGATCCTGGCGCCGACCTACGGGGTCATCCTCTACCAGGAGCAGGTCATGCAGATCGCCCAGGTCCTGGCCGGGTATTCGCTCGGGGCCGCGGATCTCCTGCGGCGCGCGATGGGCAAGAAGAAGCCCGAAGAGATGGCCAAGCAACGCGCTGTTTTCATCGACGGCGCGGCGGACCGCGGCGTGGACGCGGCGCTGGCCGGCGTCATCTTCGACCTCATGGAGAAGTTCGCGGGTTATGGTTTCAATAAATCACACTCGGCCGCCTACGCCCTCTTGAGCTACCAGACCGCCTGGCTCAAGGCCCATCACCCGGCGGCCTTCATGGCCGCGGTCCTGTCCGCGGATATGGACCATACGGATAAGATCGTCTCGCTGATCGACGAGTGCCGCCGCATGGGGATCCCGATCCTGGCGCCGCATGTCAACGACTCGGAGCACGGATTCACGGTCGCCGAGGGGGGGGGGATCCGCTACGGGCTCGGCGCGATCAAGGGCGCGGGCCGCTCGGCCATCGAGGCCCTCGGCGAGGCACGGGCGGCGCAGGGGCCGTTCCGGGACCTCTTCGATCTAACCCGGCGGGTCGACCAGAGGCGCCTGAATCGGCGCGTCACCGAGGCCCTGGCGCGTGCCGGGGCCCTGGACCGCCTGGGGCCGAGCCGTGCCGCGATCCTGGCGAGCCTCGATACCGCCCTGCAGTCGGCCGAGCAGCGCCTGCGCGATCGCGCCGCCGGTCAGGTGGACCTGTTCGGGTTCCCGCAAGGCCCGGAGGCGAGCCCCGACGAGGTGACGCTCGGTTTCACTGACGTGCCCGAGTGGTCCGAGGAACAGCGGCTCAACGGTGAAAAGGAGGCGCTCGGGCTCTATCTCAGCGGCCACCCCATCGATCGCTATCGCGACGAGCTGGGTCGGCTCTCTGTGTGCCGCTTGGCGGATCTGACACAAGGAAGCCGCCGGGTGGCCGGGCTCATCACCGGCCTGCGCACGACCCAGGGACGGCGCGGGCGCATGGCGATCGCCACCCTCGATGATCGGAGCGCGCGCATCGAGGTCGTGGTCTACGCCGAGACGCTGCCGGCCGTGGCCGAGGTCCTCGCCAAGGGGCGCATCGTGGTCGCCGAGGGGGTTTGCGACATCGACCCTTTCAACGGCGGCTACCGGATCACGGCCGAGCGTATGAGCGACATCGTGGCGGCGCGGGAAAAGCACGCGCGCCGCCTGCTGCTGCGCCTCACCGCGCATGGGCTCGGCAACGGGCTCCTGGCGGAGCTGAAGTCCCTGCTTGAGGGATCACCCAGGGGCCTGTGCCCGGTGGTCATCGATTATCAAGGGGCTCGGGCGAGCGCCGAGCTGATCCTCCCCGACCCCTATCGCGTGCAGCCGAGCGACGCCCTCTTGGAAAGCCTGGCCCGGTGCCTCGGCCGCGATGCGGTGGAGATCGACTATGGTGGCGACGGCGCGTAGTCTGAAAAGGCGGTTTATACTTCCTATATAAGATCCGGTTCAACTCCCTGAGCCGGCAGCCTCTTTGGCCTGCATTCGCGCCAGGGCCGAAACGGACCGATGAATTGCCCGCCCGCGGCTTTTCCTACGTTTGGCCGTGGCTTGGTCTCGAAGCGAGGCGCTGCAACGGTGCAGCATCGATAGGTTTTTGGACGGAGGTCTTGCCGGTGCATCCTATAGGCGCAAGTATCGGGGCCGGAACGCGGTCGGGCCACCCCTCGACCGAGACGACCCTGGTAGATGGTCCGAGCCGAAAGCCCCTCATCCAGTCGATCGAGCTTTGGGTTATCGCAGGCCCGGATGCCGGTCTGCAGAAACGTCGCGATCTGTCCGGAACCCCCGTGGTCAGAGTGGGCCGGAATATGGACAACGACCTGGTCCTCTCCGATCCGTACGTGTCCCGCCTGCATCTGGAGTTGCAGACGATGCCGGAGGGGCTGGTGCTGGTAGACCGATCCAGTGGGGGCATCTTCATCGGGGATTGGCGGGTCAAGGAGATGTATCTCGTGGGTCCCGAGACGCTGTGTCGGCTTGGGCAATCACGCCTCCTCTTGCGGCAAGCGATCGAGCGGCAGGCCGAAGGGGACCACAGACCCCCTGAGCGCCTTGGTGGGAACGAGCGCAGCCATGCAGGAGCTGTGCAGGCGCCTCTACAAGGTAGCACCTGTCGACGAGACGGTGCTGTTGATGGGGGAGACCGGAGCGGGTAAGGAACTGGTCGCGGATGCGATCATAAGCCTAAGCCCGCGCCGGGACCGGCCGGCCGTGAAGCTCAACTGTGCCGCGCTCCCCCGAGACCTGATCGAGAGCGAGCTCTTCGGGGTGGGGAAG
The DNA here is from genome assembly GCA_052387115.1 of Gammaproteobacteria bacterium. Classification (GTDB taxonomy): domain Bacteria; phylum Pseudomonadota; class Gammaproteobacteria; order JACCXJ01; family JACCXJ01; genus JACCXJ01. The sequence continues at coordinate 9,530 of JBQTJM010000247.1, forward strand.
CGCGTGGCAACCGGGGTGGACGAGCGCCCCGGGAAGTTCGAGCTGGCGCAGGGCGGTACCGTCTTCCTCGACGAGATCGGGGAATTGCCCCTGGACCTCCAGGCCAAGCTCTTGAGGGTCATCGCGCAGATGGATCCTCGAAGCCCTGGCACGCCACCACGGCAACGCCGCGAAGGCCGCGCGCGAGCTTGAGATCGGCGAGGCCACCGTGAGACGCGCGCGCAGGGAGTTGACCGGCGCCCTGGCGAGCCACCGCGGCGACATCGATCAGACCGCCCAGGAGCTTGGGATATCCTCTTCCCTCATCCGCAACGTGACCTCGGCGACAGGGCCTTCGACCCTCCGGTAGCGGAGAGAAAGCCGAAAGGCCTCGGGGCCTCTCCGAGCATTTTGGCGCCCCTCGATCGGTTTGACCGTCGGGGCGCGTTGGCCCTGCATTCGCAATGTCACTGAGGGGCGAGAGCCCGGAAAAGACGCCGCTCTGGTGACATGTTTCATAGGGCAGTGGGTGGCAAAGATAGGTGCACAATCATGAAAGCGACAAGACGGAACCGCGGCGATCCTCTCGTCTATACCCGGTTGCCCAATCCCGGCCATCGGTGTACCATGAATGTGTACACATTCAGGGGTGGATAATGCGATCGGTCACCGTACGCGAAGCACGTGAGCACATCGGTAAGCTTCTGGATGCCGTGGCAAACGGCGAGGCGGTGGTCATCCTTCGCCGCGGCAAACCGGTCGCGAAGCTCATCGGTATCGCAGCACGCAGTCCTTTTCCGGATCGCACCCGCTTTAGAGAAAAGCTGCCCGCGGCCAAAGTAAGCACGGCCGAGGTCCTGCGCGCGCTGCGCGAGGAGGAACGCGCCTGAGGTGCTGTACTTCGACACCAGCGCGCTCATGCCCTATTACCGGCCTGAACCCCTGAGCGCAGAGATCCAAGCGGTGCTCGTCCAGGCCCAAGAGCCGGTCGCCATCAGCCAGCTCGTGGAGGTGGAATTTGCATCCGTTCTAGCTCGACTCGTCCGGATAGGGGATCTGGATGCTCGGAGTGTCGGTGTGATCCAGATGGCATTCTCGCAGGACATCGCCCGCAATTGCTACCGGGTGCTGGAACTAGCGTCAGTGCATTTCAAGCAGGCGCGCGACTGACTCCTCGAGCGCAAGGCCCCATTACGTACCTTGGATGCCCTGCATTTGGCGCTCGCGCAGATCTCCGATGCCCGGCTCGTGACTTCCGACGCGGGCCTCGCGAGTGCAGCCGAGAAACACGGGGTAGCGGTGGAGTTCTTTACCGGCCATGCTGCTAGGAGGATCTAGAATCCAAAGGAGTGGATCCGGTCGCGCGCGCGCCGATAACAATCAGCTCACAATCAGCCCGAAAAGGAGGTTCACATGTCCCATGGTCCGCTCGGCTTTTCCTTCTTCCTGTTGTGCTCACGCTGCCCTTGATGTGCCGTCCTTGCGCGAGCGCCCCTCGGACATTCCCCTGCTCGCGTGCCGGTTTCTCCAGCAGTTTGCCAGCGCCTACGGCAGATCGCCGCTCGATATCTCCCCTGCTTCGCTCGAGCGGATCGAGGGCTACCATTGGCCCGGAAACGTCCGCGAGCTGAAAAACGCGATCCGCCGCGCCGCGGTGTATGCGGAGGGGGCGGTCGTCGAGATCGACGAGTTCCTGGACTGCTCTCGAGACCCCCCGCCCCCGCCCGATCCGGCTTGCCAGATGTTACCCCCTACGCTCGCCCTTCCGCTGCGGGTGCAAGAGCACAGATGGATCCTCGAAGCCCTGGCACGCAACCACGGCAACGCCGCGAAGGCCGCACGCGAGCTTGAGATCGGCGAGGCCACCGTGAGACGGGCGCGCAGGGAGTTGACGGCAGCCCTGGCCAGCGACGGCGATGACATCGATCAGACCGCACAAGAGCTTGGGATATCCCCCTCCCTCATCCGTACCGTGACCTCGGCGATAGGGCCTTCGACCCTCCGTAGCGAAGAGAAAAGCTGAAAGCCCTTGGGCCCTCTCCAATCATTTCGGCGCTTCCCGATCGGTTTGACCGGCCAAATTAATCGGCTCGGATCCGACTTAGCCCAACTACGGGCGAAATCGTGTCTCTACTTTCCATCCGCCGATCCGGCACACCTAGGCTGAGCCTTTGATCGACAGGGCTTGAGGCAAGCAGGCCTGGGCATACGGGCGGCTGGCTTACCGCACGGATCTACATAGGGGCGCGTTGGCCCTGGATTCGCAATGTCACCGAGCGGCGAGCAGCCGAAAAGACCCCGCTCTGGTGAGATGTTTCATAGGGCAGTGGGTCGCACAGATAGGCGCAGAGTCATGAAAGCAGGCGACAAGACGGAACCGCCTACAGGAGTCACCGGGTCGGTGACGGAGGCCGGAGGCCCCGATGTGCTGCAAGGCGGCGAGGGCGATGACAAGCTCTTCGGTGCCGATGGGGACGACCAGCTCTTCGGGGAAGCCGGCGACGATGAGCTCGACGGTGGTCCCGGTGGCGACATGCTGGACGGTGGCCTCGGCACCAACGGGAAGTTATTCGGCGGCATTGGAAACGATACCCTGCGGGGCGGCGCCGGTCGCGATCTGCTGGTCGGAGACGCCGGCAACGATGTGATGCGCGGTGGTCCAGGCAAAGACCGGATGTTCGGGGGTCCCGGCCGTGACGAGATGTTCGGCGGAAGGGGCAATGACCTGATGGACGGCCAAGGCGGCCCAGACAGCGGCAGCGGGGGCGCTGGCTCGCGGGACGAGTGCTTCTCGATGGTGGGCCGGAAGTGCGAACGCATCGGCCCTCAGCCGCCACCGCCACCACCCCCACCGCTGCCGCCGCCCCCACCCCCACGGCCCCCGGGGACCACCCCCCCACCGCCCCGGAGCTGCCGTTCTACAGCGTGCTGACGATGGAGGAGCGTGTGCGGGCGTCGGTGGCAGGGAGGCGGACGGCGATGCTGCTCGCGGTCGGTTTCGGGTTGATCGCCCTGATGCTGGCGACGGTCGGCATCTACGGCGTGCTGGCCTACCAGGTGACGCAGCGCACCCGGGAGATCGGAATCCGCATGGCGCTCG
>JBQTJM010000248.1:0-6414 GCA_052387115.1 Gammaproteobacteria bacterium
GCGATCTACCAGGACCAGGTCCGCTCCTTCGTCGATTACCAGACCCGCCTCGCCCTGCGGTCCATCGAACAAAACCCGGACGCCGATCTCGTCATGATCTATATCGAGCAGCCGGACGGCTCGGGTCACCAGTTCTTGATCACCGATCCACGGCAGGCGACCAATCCGCTGGATGCGAGCTCCATCGGTCCGAATCAGGATAGAGCGAAGATCCGCCGTTATCGTGAATATCTTCGCCGCGCTTACCAGGTCGCGGATGACGCGGTACAACGTATCATCGAGGCCGTGGGTCAGGAGCCCAATGGCCGGCCGCGGGACAATGTCATCGTGGTGTCCGACCATGGTTTCGCGCCGTTCCATACGGCCGTTAGCATCAATAATCTCCTCGCAAGTCACGGGATTGTTTCCACGAAGGCCCGCGCCGTCACCTCCGGACCGGCCGTGAACGTGTACATCAACCTCCAGGGACGCGAGCCGGACGGCATCGTCTCGCGCGAAGAGTACATCAGCTTACAGCATCGCATCGCCGGGATCTTCGCGCAATCGATCGACACAAACCCGAATTACGCCCTCGGAGCAGGGAGCCGTCTCGTCTTCGAAAAGGTCTACCGTCGGCCGCTGCCTACAAGCATCACCGACCCGTCCTTTGGCCTCGGAACGGACAGATTCATCGGTCAGGACGGGGGCGACGTGTTTGCGCTGCTCCAGATCGGCTACAACTTCGATGGGACGCAGTCACCCGTGGTACAGCGCCTCGGCGATCCGATCGTTACCACTCCGGTCTTTTCGGTACCGAACTTCTATGGCGCTCACGGGTATAATCCGAAGCGCAGGAGCATGAGCGCGATCTTTATCGCCTCCGGCCCCGATATCCGGGTGCGAAGGATCGAGCGCGCGCGCAACATCGACATTGCGCCTACCGTATTGCAATTGCTCAGGGTGCGCGGAGCCGACACGATCGAGGGTAAACCGCTCCCCGTGCTGCGCTGAGGGCCGGTATCCCGGTCGGCTGTCCGGAGGTTCGTCGTGTACCATCCCAATGGTCTTGAGCTCGAAGCTCTCGCCGCGGCTTGGCCCGGCAAGCACGCTCGTGTTGCACGCGGCGCGAGTGGCGTTCAAGGAATATGACGGCCAAGCCGAGCTCACGGCCGCGCAGGTCGGCGCTGCCGATATCCAGGCCGTCTACGAGGTCAAGGGTCGCGCTTCCGATGGCACGCTGCTCGAGGCCGACATTCAAGCCGATGCGGTGCTCTTGGAGCTGGAGATCGAGATCTCGCGGCAAGAAGTGCCGCAGAACGTGCGCGAGGCGGCGCGCAGATTCGCGCACAACTTCGAGGCCTCCGGACGAGTCACCGGCGATCGAGAAGAGCATTCGTCCGAGCGCCGGTGGCCTGCCGGAGATTTGGTTCGAGTTCAGTGGCGTGACTTTTGACGTCGAGGTTCGAAGCGACGCGCGCGCCGTTCTGATCGAGCCCGCCTGATCGGCGGAGCGATGCAGTGCTGACGCCCTGGTGCTCGTCGCGCAACGCGCGCTGAGCACCAGGGCCCAAGGCCGGGCTATTTGCAACTGGCTACTTGGGGGAGGACTTCACGCAGCTCGGTGCCTGCCACGCACCGGAACCGGTTGCGATCGCACCCGGGAGATCCTACCCAGCCCATTCTCGCTGGACAGTCCAATGGCCCCAGGGATCGCTTCGGCCGCCCCGCCTCATAGTTGCGGCAGGAGATCCCGTTGTACAGCACCTGCCTCAGCAGCACCTCACCCACCAACGCCTACGAAGCGCAGACCAACTACTTCCTCGCGCACTGGCTGCCGAATCTTCAGGGTGGAACGGCAGACAAGAAGAAGCAGCGCTTCCCGGGCGAGACCGTCGGCCGCGGCAAAGTGATCATCGTCGATCCGCGCAGGAGCGTCACGGTCTCGGTCTGCGAGCAGGCGGCAGGCAAGGAGAACGTCCTGCCGTGAAGGAACGCTGGCCGATGGCGTTCCTCGAGATCAACCCCGACGACGCGCGAAGTCTCGGCATCGCATCCGGTGACGTGGTCGAGGTGTACAACGACTTCGGATCGACTTACGCGATGGCCCTGGTCGAGCCGAACGCGAAGCGCGGGCAGACTTTCATGCTGTTCGGTTACTTCAACGGCGTGGCGGGTGACGTGACGACCGATTGGACCGACCGCAACGTGGTGCCCTACTACAAGGGAGCGTGGGCAGACGTCCGGCGCGTGGGGACACTGAACGAGTTCAAGAAAACCGTGACGTTCAAGGACCGGCACTACGGGTAAAACCAGAGTGCTGCGCTCGCTCTAGACAAACCGATCCTCGCTGTCCTTGCGCTGTATGGCGATCACACAGGGGCGGGGCGGGCCGTTCAGGTCTCCGGCGATATTGCTCGGCCAGTTGCTGCCGCGGGACAGGGTGCGGGTCTGCGTGAACACCTGCCCGCTGAGGTCCAGGAGCTCGATGGGGCGGTTGAGCAGGGCGCTGGCCGGCTCGACCGTCTGGTCGAAGATGCAGTCCTCGCTCGGGTGTTGTACGGCGAGGATCAGGGTGTTGCGCACCAGGGTGGGGCCGGTCATCTCGCAACGCGTGGGACCGTAGGCCAGCGGGATGATTTCTCCGGCCTCGGGGCCCTCCGTCGGGATGTAGAACAGCCAGTTGTTTCCGAAGACGCCTACGAGATTGGCCACATCGCCTGTGGCGGTATGATCGACGGTCGTCGCGTTGTTCGGGAAGCCCTCGGCGAATCCGTTGTGCAAGCCGGTGGACATGTCGGTGACGCCGAAGAGATTGCCGCGCTTGTCGAAGGCCAGGTTGTCGAGGGCCGCGAAACCGGAGCCCTGCGTCGCGCCGGCCTCTCCGCCTTGCTCGAGCCGTTCCCAGCGGAAGGTGAGGCTCGAGGGAGGCGCACCGTCCTCGATGATCTTGTAGAGCCCGCCGGACTGCTGCGTGCCGTTCACCGCGCTCGTGGTCTTCGAGACCTGGAAGATGCGGGAATCGGGATAACCGTCGCTGCCCGGCGCCCCGTCGGTCATCGCCAGGAGGACCTCGCGCTGGCGGCGCGGATTGATCTCGAAGTCCTCGGGCCGGGCGCAGGGTGTGCCGCCGACCAGGTTGGCCGCGAGAAAGGCGTCGCAGAGGATCGCGCCCCGGCTGGTGTAATAGTCCGCCAGGGTCACGGTCCCTTCCGTCTTGGTACCGCCCTTGGTCTTGTAGCTCGTGATGACCTCGGCCTCGGTGAGCGCGATCGGGGCGCTGATACCCAGGATGGTCACGGTCAGCGGGCCGCCATCGGCGGTCTGCCCGGCCACCCCGTTGCGCTTGGGCAAGCGGGTATTGCCGTCGCGGGAAATCGATCCCAGGGCCGCGAGCTCCGCGGAGCCGAGCACCGAAGGCACGAGCGGGTCAAGCGGCGTCGTTAGATTCAGCGGGATCCAGCGCCCTGTTCCGTCCGCATTGAACTTGGCGACGAACAGCGCGCCTTTGTGCAACAGCCGGCTGTTGCGTTTGTCCTGTGGATCGGTGAGCACGGAGCGACTCACGAACTTCCAGGTGTGGCCGCCGCGCCGATCGTCGCCCATGTAGGCCGCGAGCCGGCTTCCGGGCCTGGCCCACAGGGTGATGTTCTCGTGCCGAAAGCGGCCGAGGGCGGTGTGTTTTCTCGCGCGGTGACCTCGCAGGGCCGGATCGATCTCGACCATCCAGCCGTACTTCTCGCCCACCAGACCGAATTCCTGTCCGCTGGTGCCCGCGACGTATTCGGTTTGGGTCCCGTTGGGCAGGACGTTTTCCTGGACGCCCACGTAGGAACTGGAGCTGCCCTGGAAATTCTCCTCGGCGGATAGGACCGTCTGCCAGGGGGTGGTGGCGCCCGAGCAGTTGAAGGCTGTGCCGATGATGCGCGCCCCCAGGCCATCGCTAGAGAGCGGGAATACCTCACGGGCGGCGCGGCCGGTGGCCAGGACATAGTTCAGGTCCCCGTGCTGGCGGGGCGCGCCGCCCCAGGAGATGACCGCCTGGTAGCCGTCCGTGCGCTCGGCGTTGAGGGCCAGACCGGAGAGGCCATGGAGGCGGCGGTTCTTGGGGTCACGCACGACCTCGAAGCGCGCGTTGCGGCTGGCTCGCGCGATGCGGATGACCGATCCGCCCTGGTTGTAACAAAACTCGCCCAAGAGCAAACGGCGCTCTGCCGGTGTCAGGCTCGCGAGGCTCTGCCCGGTCGGCAGGCTGAAGCCCAGGACGGCCAGATCGGTGGTCGGCCGGCCGTTGAGGCTGGCCGGGACCGCCGGCGCGATACTCGAGATGGGGTAGCTGACATACTCGTGGTTGACCCACAGATACCCGTCCTCGTCGCGGCCGCGGATGGGAAGGAACGCCGTGTAGTCTGCGTTGTAGCCCACATAATCGTCGGCATGCGGAAAAACCCGGTCGCCCCACTGCACGATCACATAGCGTTCGTACTCGGGCGGTACCACCACATCATCGATCACGGTATAGGCGTCGAGCCGGGCACCCGGCGCGGGCGGTAGGCTGGTGCCGGCCCCCAGACCGGTCGCGAGGAAGCTCGCCATGCGCTCGTAGATGGGCAAGGGATGAGGGAGACGCACCGGCGTCAGGGCCAGCGGCAGCGCGGACGACCCGCCGCGCGACGATAACAAGGCCCTGGCGCGCGGCGGTTCGAGCACGAACAGCGCGGCGCTGGCTCCGAGGAACTTCAGGATCTGTCTTCTGTTGAAAGTCAGGTTCGACATGTCTTCTCCTGGCGGCGGCTGGGACGTTGAAGAGCCGGCCCGCGGCCTGGTGTGGCGCGGCGGGCCACCGGCGCGCCGGTGGCGCACGGGGACCATCGTGCCCATCGAGTGCGAACGATCTATGAAGCTTGGGTGACAGGATCATGACCGCCGGCACCGCCACCGCAGGGCGCGCCATGTACACACGCGCTCCTGTCGGTGAAGAAGCTGGTGAGGCCGCGGACTAGACGTTGCTACCGACGGCGCCTCGGTAGCGAGGGCCGGCCGCCGCGACCGGCCCGGTGACATCGGGCACTCCCCGGTCTCGGAGGGACGGATACACAGGCCCGAGCCTGCTGTCTCTAGGTTTCTTTTTTTATGATACAGGCTCAGCCGTTCAAGTCCTCCGGCATCGGCTCGCCCAGAAACGTCTCGCGCAGCGTGTACCAGAGGCGCAGCCGTTCCCAGCGGGGCTCTTTCAGCACCTTGAGGTCCTCCGACAAGAACGGGCTTGGCAGGAACACGGTGGTCATCTGCTCGCCGAAGCCGTTCCAAAGGCGCAGGCCCCAGCTCCGGCCCCCGCCGCATTTCCCACCCCGCGTCTCGAAGAACGCGGCGCGCGCGACGCGGCGCTTTGCCGCCAGCTCCGGCGAGGGCGTGCCCTTGTGCGCCCCGATGCACAGGTGGAAGTGCCAGTGGCCGAGGTCCACGGTGAGATAGCCGTCGAACAGTGAGACCTTGGGCGGGTCTTGGAAACGGATCTCGAAGACCGCCCCTTCGATGCACGGCCCTACGGTGATGTCGGCCCAGTGCTCTTTGAACAGGATATCCACGAGCACGCACATCGATTCCTCAGTCGGCTCAAAATAGGTGTACTCGGTTGTCGTCCCGTCCGGGTTGTCGATGATCTCGCGGCGGGGCGTTTCCATTTCGTTCATGATGACCTCCCTCGAACGCCTTGTGGGTTCAGAGTCCTATGCCCTTCCAGCGATGGGGCACCCACGAGGGGGGGTGCCCCTACTCGGACGCCTTGGGCGTTCACAGTTCTATGCCCTTCTGCGCCCTGACACCCGCCTCGAAGGCATGCTTGACCGCCCGCATCTCGGTCAAGGTATCGGCGGCCTCGATCAGCCCGACCGGGGCGCTCCGGCCGGTCACGATGACGTGCTGCATCGGTGGGCGGGCGTTCAGATCCCTCAGCACCTCTTCGATCTCGAGATAGCCGTACTTGAGCACGAGATTCAGCTCGTCGAAGACGACGAGCCGAATGGCCGGGTCTTGCAACATTCGCTGCGCCGTCTCCCAAGCCCTTTGCGCGGCGCGCATGTCGCGTTCCCGATCTTGCGTCTCCCAGGTGAAACCCTCCCCCATGACGTGGTATTCGACCTCCGGAAAGCGGCGGAAGAACGTTTCCTCGCCGGTGCTCTGCGCACCCTTGATGAACTGGACCACACCCACGCGCATGCCGTGACCGAGGGCGCGGGCCACCATGCCGAAGGCCGAGCTCGACTTGCCGTTGCCGTTACCGGTCAAGACCAAGAGTAGCCCTTTGTCCTCGGTGGCACAGGCAATGGCGGCGTCGATGACCGCCTTCTTGCGCTGCATGCGTTCCCGGTGACGGTTCTCGCCCGTGGCGTCCACCGCTCAGCCCGCCCTCTGGTGGCGTGTACGAATGAAGTTGCT
>JBQTJM010000249.1:0-19155 GCA_052387115.1 Gammaproteobacteria bacterium
CGAGATCGCGGTTGGTGGCGGCGAGGATCCGAACATCGACCTTGCGGGTCTCGGTGCCGCCGACGCGCTCGAATTCCCCTTCCTGGAGCACGCGCAGGAGCTTGGCTTGGAGATCCAAAGGCAACTCCCCGACCTCGTCGAGGAACAGCGTACCCTTATCGGCGAGCTCGAAGCGCCCGAGCTTACGGGCGAACGCCCCGGTGAAGGCCCCCTTCTCGTGGCCGAACAGCTCGCTCTCGACGAGATCGTTGGGGATGGCGGCACAGTTGAGCGTGACCAGGGCCTGGTCCTTACGGGTGCTAGAGGCGTGGATATACCGCGCGATCACCTCCTTGCCGGTGCCGGTCTCGCCCAGGAGGAGCACGCTGGCCTCGGTCGCGGCGACTTGGCGCACGTTTTCCATCACCCCCCGCAGGCCTTCCGAAGCCCCGATGAGGTCCCCCTCGGCCTGGGATCCCCGCAATTCCTCCTGGAGGTAGAGGTTCAAGCCCCGCAGCCGCTGGCGCTCCTGCACGTCGCGCAGGAACACGGTGTAGAGCGCCCGGCCGTTGGTCTCGGCACGGGAAAACGTAGCCTCGACGGGGAAGGTCTCGCCGTCGGCGCGGCGCGCGCCGTGGCCCTCGGGCACCCAGACCGGGGTCTTTGGACCGACCTCGCCCATGTACTCCGTCAGCACCCGGCACAGGGCTTGGGAGAGAAATTGCTGGCAAAGCCCGCCGATCGCCTCCTCGGCCTGGCAGCGGAATACCCGCTCGGCGGCGCAGTTGAAGAGAAGGATGCGGCCTGCATCATCGACCGCGATGATCGCGTCCATGGCGCTGTCGATGATGCGCGCGAGCCGCGCCTCGCTCTCCTCTAGCCGTGCCTTGAGCTGCTGGAGCCCGAGGTGGGCATTCACGCGGGCGAGCACCTCTTCCTGCTGGAACGGCTTGGTGATGTAGTCGACCGCTCCGAGCTCAAACCCCTTCACCTTCTCGGCGGTATCGGTCAGCGCGGTCATGAAGATGATCGGGATATCCCGAGTTTCCGGACGCTCCTTGAGCCGCCGGCAGGTGGTGAACCCGTCCAGGTGGGGCATGAGCACATCGAGGAGGATCAGATCGGGCTCTACATATTGGAGCTGCTCCAGGGCGCTCTCCCCATCCTCGGCGACCGAGATCTTGAAACCGCGGGCGCTCAGGAGGTCGGACAGCACCGAGAGATTTGCGGGCGTGTCGTCCACCATCAAGATCAGCGCTGTCCTATCGGGGTTCATGAGGGTTCCCTCAAGCTTTCGAGCCAGTGACGGAGCTTTTTCATCTTGAAGCCGTCGACGAGGGTGCGTACGTCGGCCGCGAACTGCGCGTAGCCGAGCTCCTCTGCGTCGCGCGCCTGCTCGATGAGGCGCTCGCGGTCCCCGCGTCGCGCCGCTTCCAGCATCGTTTGCAGGCACTCGGCCGGGGGGGGCGCCTGTAGCGGTTGCGGTACACCCCGATCTTCTGCCCTCGCATCGGCATACACCAGGGTGAGCCCGAGCCCGGTGCTCAAGAGCTCCAGCAGGCGCTCGTGGCGAAACGGCTTCGGCAGGAAATCATCGGCGCCGGCTTCGAGGCAGCGCGCGCGGTTGTGCTCGAAGGCGCTCGCGGAGATGGCGATGATCCGGGTGTGCTCGAGCTCCGGCAGGGCGCGGATCCTGCGCGTGGCTTCCAGGCCGTCGAGGCCCGGCATACGCATGTCCATGAGGATCGCATCGGGCCGGTGCGCCTCTGCCTGGCGCACTCCCTCCTCGCCTTCCGCCGCTTCATAGAGCTCGAAGCCGAGCGGTAACAGCAGGTCGCGGAACAGGCCGCGGCTGTGCGGATCGTCCTCTACCACCAGCACTCGCCGCCGGCTTCCCCGCACCGCCACGACCTTCGGCTCAGCCCCCGCTCGAGGCGCGGCGGCGACCTCCGGGAGGTCCAAGTCAAACCAGAAGCGGCTGCCTTGATCCGGTTCGCTCTCGACTCGGAGATCTCCTCCCATGAGCCGCACCAGCCGTTTCGCGATCGCAAGACCGAGCCCCGTGCCTTGCGCGGCATAGATCGGGTCGTGCGCACGGTGAAAGACATCGAATATCTCGGCGAGGCGCTCGGGGCGGATCCCGATCCCCGTGTCCTCGACGAGGAATCGCACGCGGCCCTCGTGCAGGCCGGCCTTGAGCGCGACCCCCCCGCTGTGCGTGTATTTGATGGCGTTATCGGCCAGATTCACGAGCACCTGCCGAAGGCGCCGTCCATCCGCCCGCACCGCTTTCGAGAGATCCGAGAGATCGACGCGCATGAACGTCAAGCCCTTCGCTTCGGCCCGGGTACGCATCGCCTCCGTCAAGCCGCCCAACAACTCTTGGAGGTCGACCTCGCCGAGCTGCAGGTCGAGCGCGCCCGCCTCGATCTTGGCCATGTCGAGAACGTCTTCAATGAGCCCCAAGAGGTGCTCGCCGGATGCCTGAATAATGTTCAGGGCCTTTCTCTGGTCTTCCGACAATCCGACCTGGCTGCGCAAGAGCTGCGCGTAACCCAAGACGCTGTTGAGCGGGGTCCTGAGCTCATGGCTCATATTCGCCAGAAATTCAGACTTCGCGCGGTTGGCGGCTTCCGCCGCCTCCTTGGCGGCCCGCAGCTCTTCTTGGGCGCGCTTGCGCTCGGTGATGTCTCGGGCGACGCCGATCAGTCCCAGGAGCTGCCCGTCAGGGCCGTAGAACGGGGTTTTCAGCGTCTCCACCAGCACTTGGCGGCCGTCCGCGTAGTAAAGCCACTCCTCCTCGCAGAGCGCGCGGCCAGCCTCTAGCACCGCGCGATCGCCGGCGCGGAAGGATTCGGCGGTGTTGCGGTCGACGAAGTCAAAATCGGTACGGCCGACGATCTCCGCCTCATCGGCATTGAAAAATCCCTCGGTTGTCTTGTTGCAAAGGAGATAGGCGCTCCCGGTGCTCTTGACGAAGATGTAGTCCGGGATCGAGTCGATCAAGGCCCGCAGCAGGGCGCGTTCTTCGACGAGCTTCTCCTGGAGCCTCTTGCGCTCGTATCTCTCGATCGTGAGGGCGATCACGTTTGCGATCGCGCTGGCGAACATCCGATCTTCCGGTGTCCAAGGCACCGCATTGCCGACTCGTTCGTGGCAGAGTACGCCGTCCAGGCGGCCGGACACGTGGATGGGGATATCCAACATGGCCGTGATCCCGAAGGAGGTCAGATAGCCGCTCGCGAACTCGCAGGTACGGGGATCGGCGTACGCGTCGTCCGCGACGATGGCCTCGCTGGTCGCCAGCGCTTGAAAATATCCGGGATAACGTTCCGCGTGCAGCGTGACGCCGGCGCTGTGGCGGTCGATCGTGCGCTGGTAGAGATCGACGCAGTGGATGGCCGTTCGGATCTCATTGAATCGCCAGAGACTGACGCGCTCGACCTCCATGATCCGGGAGTCCGTCTCGGTAACGACTTGTAACGTTTTCCCCAGATCCTCGCCGTGAAAGACCTCCAGGCGGGTCAGATCGACGAGTGCCGCCTGCTGCTGGAGCAGGCGCTCTCGCGTGGCGAGGAGCCGTTGCTCGCTCTCGCGCAGCGCCGCCTCGGCCGTCTCGCGCACCGCGATCTCCTCTTTCATGACGGTGTTGACCCGGTTCAGCTCGGCGGTGCGCTCCGCCACCAGCACCTCGACCTTCGCTCCGCGCCCCGAGATGACCAAGAGGAAAGTCTCCAAGAGGCTCACGAACAGGGACCCCGCGGCCAGCACCGCCCAGGCCTGCCAGGAGCGCTGCGCCGCGAGATATCTTGGGGTGGGCGAGAAGCTGAGGGTCCAATCGCGTCCGTGCGCATCGTAGCCGACCCGATGCTGCAGGCCGCCGGGATTTCCCGCCGGTTGCCGATTTATCGCGCTTGTCTCGGGGACAGCGCCATCCCCCTCGGCATAGAGCAGGCGTTGCGGCGCTGTGGCGGAGCTGTCCTCGATCTGGACCCTCATCCCGCGTCGGTCCATCCCTCTCAACGCCGCCTGCACCAGATCGCCGATGCGAAACACACCCACCGCGAAGCCCTCCAGGTGGCTCCGGCGCTCTGCCGGCGACCCATCGGGTGATCCCTTTCGGTAGACGGGATGGAAGAACAGGAGCCCAGCCGGGTCCCGATCCGCTCGGATCAGCGTCACCAGCCCCGAGACCACCGACGCGGCGGTATCGAGCGAGCGCTCCAAGGCTTCGCGGCGGATCGGCTCGGAGGAAAGGTCGAAACCGAGCGCGGCTTCGTTCCCGCGGTGGGGCATCACGTAATGGACCGGGAAATACTCCTCGCGTGGCGCCGCGCGCTGCCGCCGCCCCTGATCATCCCGCTCGGTGATCTCGAACCGCGCATGCCCTTCCTGCCGCACCACCGCCTCATAGGCCGCGCGCTGTACGCCCGGCACGCGGGGCGCCCACGCGGTCGCCGTGAAACCCGGATGGGGGGCCATGACGGCCTCGGCGAAGGTGCCGAACTCCTGGCGCTCGACGCGCTCGGAAGCGGCGAATAATCCCTCGATGGCGCGGAGCACGTCGATCTGAGCATCGATGCTCCGCACCAAGGCGTTCGCCAGGTGCTGGGCCTGCTGGGCAAACGCGAGCTTGAGGCGCGCCTGTTCCCAAGCGTTCGCCCGCAGGAACAGCAACACCACGGCGATACACAGGACGGCGACCGGCACCCCGACCGACCAGCGCCGGGGTCTCCAGATCTCGCGCGGCACCCCGATCGCGATGAGCACGAGGGGGGTGAAGATGAGCACCCCGAGGGTGTCGCCCACCCACCAGGTACACCAACTCTCGAAGAAGCTCGGGCCAGGGACGAGGCCGACCAGCCATAAGGTGCTCGCCCCGACCGTAGCGGCGATGGCGCAGCAGAGGGGTCCACCCAGGCCGAGAAACGTGACCACGGCGCGTTCCGTGTCGAGTGGATGCGGAAAGCCCACGAAGCGCCGCACCAGCCACGCGCCCGACAGCGCCTGGACGGAAGAGGCGGTCGCGATCGCGGCGGCGATCGTCGTGAGCTCGAGCGGTCCCGACTCCCCGAGATCGGCCAAGAGGTCAAATAGAAGGGGCAGGTATACGCAGAACGATCCGAGCCAGATCCCCACCCAGACGCGATCCCCATACACCAGCAGGCAAGCCAGGGCAATGCCGGCGGGAGGAAGCACGGCAGTGGCGTAGCCCGGCGGCAGGGCGAGCATGAGCCCAAGCCGGCCGGTAACAAAGTAGGCCGCCGCGATGGCCAGCACCAGGAGCCACCACTTGCGCCACAGCGGCCGCGCCATAGCTCCCGGCGTAACGCGGTCTAAGTTCACAGGGGTCGATTCTCTCGGGCGTAGGCTTGTGCCAAACGCGGCGCTGGCGCAGCAGCGCCTATCGCGACTTTATGCGCGTCTGATTCCCCACAGTCTTGCTGCCCTATACTGCGTGAGTGGAGCAAAGAGTACCAACGCTTGCACAGCCGCCGCGAGACAGGCAGTTTACGCTATTCCGATAGCGCTGGTGACGAACGGGCCACGTTGGGCGCCCTCGGCGACAGGGTGGAGGACTTTATTTAAGGGCGCGCCGACGATTCTCACCTACCAGGTCGTGCCCGGGAGACGCGGGGCGATATCGAGGATCAAGCGGCCAGCGATTTGAGGGTAACCCCTTCCACGGCCTGCTCAATGGCCCGCTCACGACGGTGGATGAGCTCTGCGACGGCACTCTCCTTTGGGTCCAGGTCGGATCGCGGCTGCGGTCCACGCAGGATGTCAAGGATCTCGACCGCCGATACCTCTTCCGGGGACCGGGTCAGGGCGATCCCCTCGGGCTCCGCGGCGCGCAGCAATAGGCCATGCTGCACGAACGCGTCTACCAACTCCTCGACGGTTGACAAGGGCATCCGCAAGTGCGTAGCCAACTCCGCCGGATGGGAGGTGGGCTGGCGGGCAAAGTAGCGCCGGGCGATCTCCACCAGGAGCTGCAGCCCCTGCCATTCGCGCAGGCGATAGCTGGCCGTCTCGAGCACAATGGTAGGGTACTGATGCAAGTGCGCGACTTCGGCCCCCACCAGCACGATGAGCCAGCCAATGTACAGCCAGATGAAAAAGAGAATGAGAATAGCGAAACTAGAGTAGATGGCCGGGTAACTCGCCGAACCGGCCACCAGTGCGGCGAAGCCCGTGCCCCCTGATAACCAGAGTACCGCCGCCACCCCTCCACCGACAAGCGCCGAAGCCAGCCGCACGTACGTGTTGGGGAGGACCTTATAGATAAAGGTGAAGGTCGCCCACAGGAGCAAGAAGGGCGTCACCAGCGTCAAGAGCACCACGAAAAAGCCTAAGGGCTCGATGGCAATGAGGTCCACCACCAGCGCATGGCTCTGGGCCGAGGCGATCAGGGCAAAGGCGGCCGATACCACAAGCGGGCCGACCAGCAGCACACCCAGATAGTCGCGGAATTGTTCCCCCCAGGTGCGTGCGCGGCGCACCCGCCAGATGCAGTCCAGCGCCTCCTCGATGCGCCCGATCAGGGAAATGGTGGTATAGAAAAGCCCTACCGCCCCCACCGCGCCCAGCACCCCGACCGGAAGATGATCGACGAACTCGATGAGCCGGCGCCTGATCTCGTCGCCTTCGGCACCAAGGGGTTGCAGGCCTTGGACAAGCAATGGCTCGAGTTGATGCTGGATCCCGAAGGCCTTGAGTACCGAGAACGTTACCGCAAGAAACGGCACCAGCGATACGAGCGTGGTGTAAGTCAGCGCCATCGCCCGTAGGTTGAGCAGGTCCTCCTGAAACCGCGCCCACAGGACGGATGTGAAGCGCAGGCACCGATCCGTGAGTCGGTGGAACCAGGCGGCGGCGCCTCGATAGGGGTTCTTTGCTTGCATGACCTCGGACTTTCCGTTCATACCTTGCCCTACGGAAACCCAGCCGAGGCCGGAACAGGCCCGTCAGGGCTCCACCGCCAGGACCCCATGGGGTTCTTGACGCATCTCTTCCTGCCTGTCTCGGCTTTTGTATTACACATTCACAATAGTCGTGATCTGTTCACGACGAGGAAGATGTTATAGTCGACACCCAGCGCGACAACGAGGAGATTATTCCAGCTCTGCAGAAGGATCCGGGCTATCTGGATCGCCACAACATGGAGCTCGTCGCGCGTGGATCGGACGTGACCGTCGTGGATCATCGCTCCATCGACTGGGATGATGTCGATGCAGAGAACTTCCCCTACGCGGTGCGGCAGCGACCGGGCCGAAGTAACGCGCTTGGTCACGTGAAGTTCGTGTTGCCGAACAACATGAACATCTATCTGCACGACTCGCCCGCAGATCAGCTCTTCGCGCGCACACGCCGGGCCTTCAGCCACGGCTGTATTCGACTGGCGAGGCCGCTCGAGCTGGCCAGGTTGATTCTGCAACGCTCCACGGACCCTCAAGTAGAGACACGGCTCGCACCCGCGAACCCGTCAGCCCTCGATCGCAAGCTCTGAAGACACTGCCCCGCCGATGACTTTCGCGATCTGGGCTATCGTCCTCGGATTGTTGCTGATCACGATGGCGATGACCGGTGCGCTGTTGAAGCGTTTGCCGGTCAGCCCTTCCATGCTATATCTCGCGGCGGGCGCCGCGTTGGGCCCGGCGGGCGTTGCACTGCTGCATCTCGATCCGATCAACGATTCGACGCTGCTCGAGCACGTGACCGAAGCGGCGGTGCTGATCTCGCTTTTCGTCACCGGCCTCAAGTTGAGCGCGCCGCTTTCGGACATCCGGTGGCGGCTCGCGATTTCCCTGGCGCTGGGGGCGATGGTGCTCACCGTGGGCGCCATCGCGTTGATCGGCGTCGCCGCGCTCGGGCTTCCGGTCGGCGCGGCCATTCTCCTCGGAGCGATCCTCGCGCCCACCGATCCCGTTCTCGCCTCGGAAGTGCAGGTGGCCGATCCGCAGGATCGCGATCGGCTGCGGTTCGCACTGACCGGCGAGGGCGGGCTCAACGACGGCCTGGCGTTCCCGTTCGCCATGCTGGGGCTCGGGCTCCTCGGTTTGCACGAGCTCGGTCCGTGGGGAGCGCGATGGCTCGCCATCGATTGCCTTTGGGCGATTGCCGGCGGACTGCTTATCGGCGCGGCTTCCGGCCGTCTGGTCGGCAAGCTGGTGCTCTACCTGCGCGTGCGCCACCAGGAGGCCGTGGGCTTCGACGAGTTCCTGGCGCTCGGCCTGATAGCGCTGTCGTACGGCATCGCGGTCCTGGCTCACACTTACGGTTTCCTGGCGGTGTTCGCGGCTGGGCTCGCACTGCGGCGCGCCGAGGACACCCCAATTGCGCGGACTTCCCCGCCCGGGCCTGCGAAAGAGGTGGCGTTAGTGGTCGACGAAGCGTCGAGGAACGCCGTGGCTAGCGATCCACTCCAGGCCGGCCCGTACTTGAAGCGCGCGATTCTCGGGTTCAATGAGCAGATGGAGCGGATCGTAGAGGTGGCCGTCGTCTTGATCGTCGGTGCGATGCTCGCGTTCATCTCCGTTCCGGACGCCGCATACTGGTTCGTCCCGGTGCTGCTGCTGATGATCAGGCCCGTTTGCGTGTGGGTGTGCATCGCCGGCTCGACGACGACCCGCCAGCAGCGCGTGCTGATGGCGTGGTTCGGCATTCGCGGGATCGGCTCCGTCTATTACCTGATGTATGCGATCAACCACGGGCTCGACGCCGGTCTGGCTGAGCCGTTCATCGCCATCACGTTGACCGTGGTGGCGACGTCGATCGTGATCCATGGCGTCTCGGTCACTCCATTGATGCGGCGCTACGCCCGGCGCAAGCACCCGACCGGCCGCGCCCTGTTCTAGGCCAAATCCATGTCAAGCTGCTCCACTCCGTGCGGCAGCTTGCTGCGCTATACTGCGTGAGTGGAGCAAGAGAGCACTGACGCTTGCACAAAAAGGCGCCGCGGGACAACAGGCAGCTTACACTATTCCGATACCGCGCACCTTGCTACACGGTAGTTCATTGTCGGGGTCGCCTATCGCGAGAATGTCGACGAGTGATGGAGGTGCTGCGCGGGATAGAGGAAGAGCTGCGCAAGGAGTGGTCCTACCCGCGCATCATCCTGGCGCCACTTGAGATCGCGAGTGTCGACAGGTTGCGGCCTGAGCGGATGGCGCGCCATGCCGATGCGGCCGTTCTGCTGTTGCTGATCCTCCTGCTGTCGGGCTGCTCCTATTTTCGCGGGGGAAACGGCGCGGACGAGCTCGAGGCGGAGCCGCAGACCGGCATCCGCTACGGGGTGGAGATCGACGGCGAGGGCGTCGACGACCAGATCAGGAGCACGCTGCAGAGCGCCTCGGACGCCAATCAGGCGATCTCCCGGCCGCCTGCCAGCGAGTTCGTGCTGCGCCGTCGTGCGGAAGCAGACCTCCCCAACCTCGAGAGCGGGCTCAGGAGCCTCGGATATTACGAGGGCACCGCCAGCTATGAGGTGAAGACGGTACGCGACGACAACCAGACCGCTCAGGCCACCGTGGGCGAGCTCCGCGACAGGGTGGAGGACTTTTTTAAGGGCGCGCCGACGATCCTCACCTACCAGGTCGTGCCCGGGCCGCGCTACACATTGGGGTCGGTCAAGATCGTGATCACAGACCCCCAGAACGGCTTCCTCGCCCCGACGCCAGAAGCGCTCAAGCTCGAACCGGGCCAGCCGGCGGCGGCACAGCCCGTCCTCGATGCGCACGGCGAGCTCGTCTCGCAGGCACAGCGTTTGGGCTACGCCTTCGCCAAGGCCGACAAGCTCCACGCCGTCATCGACCAGGGTACGAAGCGGATGGACGTGACCCTGCCGCTGACAACGGGTCCCATCGTTCCTATGGGCGAATTCACGATCGTCGGTGCCGACCATGTCGACCAGCGTTTCCTGCGACGGCGGGTCCTGTTCCGCCCGGGCGACCGCTACCACCCCGATGTCATGGACAAGACCCGGCAGTCCCTGATCGACACCAACCTGTTCTCGACCGTCGTCGTCGCAAAGCCCGATCAATTGGACGCGAGCGGCCGTTTGCCCATCACTTACACGGTGACGGAGCGAAAGCCGCGCTCGATCGGCGCCGGTGCCGGCTACGCGACCGACGAGGGTCCGATCGTCTCTTTCTTCTGGGAGCACCGCAACTTCCTGGGTGCCGGCGAGAAGCTCGAAAGCGATCTGTACTTCTCGCCCTTGCGCCAGGAGCTCTCGACCAATTTCATTAAACCCGACGTCGGCGCGCGCAAGCATAACCTGCTCGCCGGCACCTCGGTCAAAGCGGAGGACACGGACGCCTATGAGAGTAAGAGTGTCGGCGCCGGTGTGGCGATAGAGCGGCCGCTCTGGTCGGACCGGGTCACGGGCTCGCTCGGCATCGCCTACCGGCTCGCCAGGATCAAGCCCAAGGACGAGGAGGAGGACACCTTCGGCCTCCTGTCCCTGCCGGGCACGATCAAGATGGACTATTCGGACAACCTGCTCGACCCGACCCAGGGCTGGCGGCTCAACTTCCTGGCCGCCCCCTATACCGACACCCTCGATGCCGGCGTCATCTTCCTCAAGACCCAGTTGACCGGGACCACCTATGTGCGGCTCACCGACGGCGCGAAATACATCCTCGCCTTACGCGGCAACCTTGGGTCCATCGCCGGTACCAGTCGCAACGACATCCCGGCGGACGAGCGGTTCTACGCCGGCGGCGGCGGCTCGATCCGCGGCTATGGCTATCAGCTTGCGGGACCGCTCGACGACGACGACGACCCGGTAGGCGGCCGCTCGCTGATCGAGCTCAACGGCGAGCTCCGCTATCGCATGAGCGATACGATCGGGCTCGTCTACTTCATCGATGGCGGCACCGTCGCCGACAGCGCGCTGCCGAGCCTCGAGGAGGATCTGTTCATCGGCACCGGCATCGGCCTCCGCTACAGTACGCCGATCGGTCCCTTGCGGCTCGACGCCGGCGTCCCGCTCGACCGCCGCTCGGATGTCGATGACATCGTCCAGATCTATGTCAGTATCGGACAGGCGTACTGACGCTGCCTTTACCGAGACGCCGCGACGCGGGTCCGTTCGGCGGATCTTCCGCGTGCTCGGTGGACTGCGGTAGGTCGCACCGACTTTGGTTGCTGTTCGCGTCCACCGGTTACCGTCCCACTTCCACGTCTTGGCATCCTTCGGGGGGTAGACCGCTAGCTAGCTAGAAGACTTCGATTCGAGCGGCGAGACCCGGCGCCCGAGAGATTCTGGCATCGCGCGTGAGGAGCGTCGCGCCAAGGACTTCAGCCAGGGCCACGTAAGCGGCGTCATAGGCGCTGAGGTTCTGGCGCAAGGCCCAGATCCGGGGAAGCAGAATCGTGTGAGAGTAGCGTTCGAGGGGAAAATCGGCGAGAGCCGCGAGAGCCTGCCGGGCCCGCGCCTCCGGGACCTGGCCTTGTGCAACAAAACGGCGCAGAACCTGAGCGACCTCAACGTCCAAAAGATGGGGCGCGTGAAGCGATGGGTCGGACGTAAGGAGGCGTTCAGCGACCGGGGCGCCAGCCGCGGTTTGCAAAAGGATCTCTAGGACGGTCGACGCATCGAGGACGATCACCGACTTTCGCGCTCCGCCGCCACCGCCTTCGCCACGGGCTCGGAGAGATCCACGCGACCGTGTTGCCTGAGTCGCTGCAGCAACTCCTCCGGGGTGGGACGCGCGAGCGACTTCTCGATCTCCCGGAGGAGGTACTCCGAGATCGACATGCCAGCAAGCGCGGCCCTCGCCTTGAGCTTGCGATGGAGATCCTCGGGAACGTTGCGGATCTGGACCATTACTGCCATGCGCCAAGCATACTTGCATGCGCAGCGCATGTCAACGTCGACGAGGACATCGCGACGGCCTTCGCCTTCGAAGGCGGCGGCGGAGACTATGGCAAGAGTCGTCTGCGGACCTGCCTCGAGGAGAGCTCGAGGAGCGTCTGTTCATCGGCACCGACATCGGCCTGCGCTATAGTACGTCGATCGGTCCCTTGCGGCTGGCGGCGTCCCGCTCGACCGCCGCTCGGGTGTCGACGACATCCTCAAGATCTATGTCAGCATTGGACAGGCGTACTGACGCTGCCGTTACGGAGACGCGGCGACCTAGGCCCGTTCGGCGGACCTTCCGCGTGCTCGGAGGGACGCTCTTGGCGCTCGTCCTCCTGATCTTCGCCACCCTCGCCGGTGCTTTGGGCGTGCTGCAGACGGGGTGGGGCAAGCGTGAGATTGCCTCGCTCGCGAGCGGGGCGCTCTCGGGCGAGGGCAAGACCGCGGAGATCGCCGGCATCGAAGGCTTCCTGCCCTTCGACCTGCGGGTTGACCGGGTCCGCTTGGGCGATCCAGAGGGCCATTGGCTGGAGGTCGATGGCGCCCGCTTTCACCTCGTGCCCTCGGCCCTCCTGCGCCTGAAGGTGCAGATCGCCACGGTGGGCGCGGAGCGCGTCGCCCTGAACCGCCTGCCGCCCTCGGCGCCGACGCCTGAGCCGCAACCGCCATCCACGTTCCCGAGCCTGCCCGAGCTTCCGAAATCCCTGCCGGTGGCGGTCGACGTCCTGCGGATCTTCGTCGATCGGCTCGAGCTGGGGCAGCCGGTGATCGGACAGGCCACCGTCTTCAGGATCGATGGCCATGCACGGACCCACGAGGCAGCGAACCGGCTCACCGCAGATCTCCGCATCGACCGTATCGATCAGGCGACGGCGGACACAAGGCTTACGCTCGATGCCGATCTCGCCGGCAGTGCGCTCGATCTCAGCCTGAAGGCGAACGAGACGGGTGGCCTGTTGGCGGCGGTCTCGGAGCGCCCGGAGGCCGGCGAGCTGCATCTCGATCTCGGCGGCAAGGGGCCGCTCGCCGACTGGCGCGGGCGGCTCGCACTCGAGGCGCAGGGACTCGCGAGCCTTGAGATCGACCTTGAGCTCGGGCTCGCCGATCTGCCGCGCATCGGGATCGACGGCCGCCTGGACGTGGCTCCGGGGGTCTTGCCGCCGGAGGTGGAGCCCCTGATCGGGCGGACGATCGATCTTAGCGTCCGGCTGCAGCCGACCTCGCCGCAGCGGGTCGAGCTCCAAGCGCTCCGTCTGGGCGCCGCCGGCTTCGGATTGGAAGGTCAGGGCAATGGGGACCTCGGCGCCAACACCGTCGAGGGTAGGGTCACGCTCGAGGTACCGGATGTGGCGGTGGCAAACGGGCTCGCGAAGGCGCCGCTCCAGGGCCGCGCGGCCTTGAGTCTGACGGCGACCGGTGCCCTCGATCAGCCGGTCGTCGATCTCACGCTCGATGCCGGCGGGCTCGGCTACGACACCTACGGAGTGCGGCAGCTCGCGGTGGCGCTGCAGATCAAGCTCCTGGCGCCGTTCGAGACGACGTTCCCGGGTGCGACCGTGACGGGCAATGCGAGCGTCGCGGGCGTGAGCCACGGCGGCAAGCCGGTGGCGCCGGAGGGGGCGCAAGACGAGCTTCTGACGCTCGACCTGGCGGCCATGGCACCAGCGCAAGGGCCGATCGACATCCAGAAGGCCCTCCTGCAGGCGCTGGGTGCGCAATTGAGCCTCGGTGGCCGGTTCGATCCGCAGCGCATGGCTGGCCGGCTGCGGCTCGATCTCGAGGTGCCGGCGCTGCGGCCGCTGGTGGCGGCGGCGATCCCCGACCCAACCTCCCGACCGCCGATCGACGGCAAGCTCGCCCTCGGATCCGACATCACGATCGGCGAAGGAGCGGGAAAGATCGACGCCGTCCTGGCTCTGCGAACGGCGGCCTTGCAGGGTCTGCCGCCAGGCGCTGCCGAGCTCCTGGGCCGGGAGCCGCGACTCGACGCCAGGGCGTCCTTAGAGACCGGCAAGTCCGTGCAGATCTCGAAACTCGCCTTCCAGGGGGCGGCGATCGACCTCACCGGCAAGGGTACCCTGCAGCTCGCCGGCGAAGAGAGGCTTGCGGCCGATCTCGACCTCGAGCTGCCGCGGCTGGCCGCGGCTTCCGGTTTGGCGGGGCAGCCGCTGTCGGGCAGCCTCGCGGCGAACGTGAAGGCGTCCGGTAGCATGAGCGAGCCGAACGTCGTGCTCGCGACTCGAATCGACCGGCTCAAGGGGGCAGGTGTCGACTTCTCGGTGATCACGCTCGACGCCGATGCCGGCGGGCCGATCGACAAGCTCACGGGCCGCCTCCGGCTCGATGCGCGCGAGGCACGCGGATCGATCGCGCTCCGGACCGACTACGCGCGCGACGGCCGGAAGCTCGACATCCGCAACCTCTCCCTGAGCGCCCCGGGGACGCGGCTCGACGGCGAGGCCGATCTCGATCTGACGACGCAGCTCGCGAACGGCCGGATGAACGGGCGGATCAGCGATCTTGGCGCCTTGGCGCCCTTCCTCGGCCAGGAGCTCCAGGGTGCCATCGACCTTGCTCTCGTACTGGAGGCGGCGGACGGCAAGCAGAACGCCCGGGCAGAGGTGAGGGCGAACCGGATCGGCGGCTCCTTCGGCTCGCTCGCCGCGGCTTCGGTGGCCGGGCGGGCGACCGACGCGCGGGGAAGGCTGGGTCTCGACGCCAAGATCGCCGCCGAGGATTTCACGCAGCCGGGGCTCGCGATCAAGCACGCGGCCGTGACGGCTGCAGGAGATCTTGCGGCGTTGCGGCTGACGGCCAAGGTCGACGGCAGCCAGGGTGCCAGGCCCTTCGATCTGGCGACACGGCTGCAGGCCGATGTCGCCGGCGAGACCAAGCAGGTGGCGCTGCAGTCCCTGGCCGGCAGCTTCGACAAGCAGCCGCTCAAGCTGGAGCGGACCGCGATCCTGCGCATGGCGGGCGCCTTCTACGGCCTCAAGGACCTCGATGTGAGCTTCGGGCGGGCCAGGCTCCGTGCGGATGCGACGCTCGGTGGCGGCCGGGCGAGCGCCAAGGCGTCGCTCGATCCGACGCCGCTCGCGATGTTCCAGCCCTTCGGAGCCCCGGAGCTGGGCGGTACCGTCGCCTTGAATCTGGATGTCTCGGGCAGCAGCGCCGCCCCAAGAATAGACCTCGTGGTCGTCGCCAAGGGCGTGAAGCCCCGGGGAAAGGACCTGCAGACCGTGCCGCCGGCGAACCTCAAACTGCGCGCTCGTGTCGCCGACGGCCGCCTCGATGCGAGCGCCGAGCTTGCGGGGGTGATGGACGACCCCTTGCGCCTGCAGGCAGCCCTGCCGCTGCGGATCGGGATCGAGCCTTTCGCCTTCGATCTGCCGAGGGACCGTCCGATCCAGGGAACGCTGACCGGCCGAACCGACCTCGAGCGGATCGCCCAGACCCTCGTGCTCGACGGACAGCGGCTCCAAGGGCTCCTGACCATCGACGCGCGGTTCGCCGGGACGCTCGAGCGCCCGCTTGCCGACGGCAGCATCGCGATCGCCAACGGGCTGGTCGAGGACTCGATCTCCGGTGTGCTGTTGCGCGATCTCACCTTGCGCATCGTAGGCGATCAGGGCCGGATCAACCTTGCCACCCTGAGCGCGCGCGATCGCCGCGACGGCACCTTGAACGGGTCGGGCAGCCTCGAGCTCGGCGGCACGCCCCTTACCGGATTGAGGACCGGCCTAGCGCTCGCCAATCTGCAGGTCTACAACGCCGAGCTCGGCAAGGCCTGGCTCAGCGGCAAGGTCGATGTCAGCGGCCAGCCGCCGAACCTCGACGTCGTAAGCCGGCTCAAGGTCGAGCGCGCGGATATCAGGCTACCGAACCCGCCTCCCGGCAAGCCGCCGACGCTGCCGGTGAGCGTCAAAGGCGCGCCACCTGCACCGCCGCCGCCGGCCTCAAGCGCTCCGCCGCTGCGGATCGGCCTCGACATCGAGGTCGACATGC
This sequence comes from Gammaproteobacteria bacterium, assembly GCA_052387115.1. Classification (GTDB taxonomy): domain Bacteria; phylum Pseudomonadota; class Gammaproteobacteria; order JACCXJ01; family JACCXJ01; genus JACCXJ01. The sequence continues at coordinate 15,851 of JBQTJM010000249.1, forward strand.
CGGAGAAGCTCTATGTCCGCGGCCGCGGGCTCGAGAGCGAGTGGCACGGCAACTTCGACGTCACGGGCACGGCGGACGATCCCCTGGTCGTAGGCTCGATGGATTTCCGCCGCGGTTTCTTGACCCTGCTCGACCGCCGCTTCTCGATCGACCGGGGCACGATCACCTTCAGCGGTGCGAAGCCGCCGATCCCGGAGCTCGACATCAAGGCGAGTGCCAAGGCCTCGGGCGGCTTCACGGGCATCGTCCAGATCACCGGGCCGGCGACCAGCCCGAAGCTCGAGCTGTCGAGCGATCCCGCGGCCCCGCAGGACGAGGTGGTAGCGCGGATCATGTTCGACCGTCCGTCCAGCGGGATCTCGCCGTTCCAGGGCCTGCGCCTCGCGGCGGCGATCCGGGAGCTCCAGAGCGGCGGCGATGGCCTGATCGGCATCGGCCGCGAAGCCCTGGGCGTCGACACGTTCGACATCTCGGGCAGCGGCGGCGCCGACACGACGGCGAGTGCCGGCAAGTACATTTCCGACAACGTCTTCCTTGAGGTCCAGCAGGGCGTTACCTCCGGAAGCGCCAAGGCCAAGCTCGAGATCGAGCTGACACCGAGCCTCTCCGCCGAGACCCAGATCGGCCAGCAGGGTACCGGCTCCAGACTCAACTGGACTTATGACTATTGAGGGACAGGGACAGGAGGGCCGCGGGGGCGTCGCTCCTCCGACAGCACCGCGATCCCGGGCGAGATCGTCGAGGTCCTGGCGAGCTACTCGCCCCCTACCCGGCCACGGCCATCCGGCTCTGGCGCAAGTACGGCGCCTGGGACTGGGCCACCCCCCACAGCCTAGAGGACTTCCCCCTCCGCCCGCAGGATGCTCAACACGATGGAGTGGTGGCTCCGCTCGCGATGGAGAGCGATGAAGCCGAGCAGGTGGGACGGGTGGCGGGAGTACGGCTTCCGAGCCCCCAGAGTATACTGAATAGCGCCTGACGTAAGAGTTCATGATCGAGAGATGAAAACGAAAGCAGTAAACCCTGGGTTTGTTTTTCGTGAGGGAAAACCGGTCGCAGTGATTCTCGAGATTGACGAGTACCAGAAGTTATTGGAACGCTTAGGAGATATTGAGGACCTGAAACTCCTTGAGGATATGCGCAAGAAGCCACTCAAGTTCAGACCTCTGGAGGAATTTATAGAAGAATATTCCCCAGATGTATGAAATTCTCCTCGCTAGTCAAGCTGAGCGCGATCTAAAACGACTGGCAGCGCAAGAGTTTCATCGGATCATTCTAGCGATCAAGGCGTTAGCCGAAACGCCGAGACCACCCGGATGCCGCAAGCTGGTGAGTTCCAGAAACGATTATCGAATTCGCATCGGAGACTATCGGGTCATCTATGAAGTTGATGATAAGGATAATAAAGTGCGAATCATGCGTATACGGCATCGTCGGGATATCTACCGATAAGAAGAAACCGCAGTGCCGCGCTGTGAAGCCTGGTCGTGGGCTCGATCAACTTCCGGCGCGGTTTCTTGACCCTGCTCGATCGCCGCTTCTCGATCGACCGGGGCACGATCGCGCCGACACGACGGCGAGTGCCGGCAAGTATATTCCGACAACGTCTTCCTCGAGGTCCAGCAGGGCGTGACCTCGGGCAGCGCCAAGGCCAAGCTCGAGATCGAGCTGACACCGAGCCTCTCCGCCGAGACCCAGATCGGCCAGCAGGGTACCGGCTCCCGCCGGGACAGGAGGGCCGGGAGGCTGTTGGCCGCGGGGGCGTCGCTCCTCGACAGCACCGCGATCCTGGGCGAGATCGTCGAAGGTCCTGGCGAGCTCCTCGCCCGCTACTGGCCAAGGCCATCCGGCTCTGGCGTGCATTTCGGCCGTCCTGTCCCCGAAATGCACCCGCATGACGCGATAACTATCACGCCGCGATTCCTCCTGCTTCACGCTTATCACCAAGCGCGGGTAAGCCGCTCCTCAATGTCCTTGCGGGACAGGACGCGGGCGCAGAGCTCCCAGCGATTATCCGAGGGCTGGACCGTCGTGCTATAGCGGAGATTGAACGCGTTCGCGCGGCGCTTGCGCTCGATGTACTCCGAAAGCTTATCATCCAGCGCTTCGATGTCCTCGATCCACTCGTCGTCGATGACATCGGGCAGCGCGCCGAAGAGATCGAACCGATCGCGCATGCGCTCGGATAATTTGGCGTAGACATCTTCATCACGGGTGTCGTGGTAAACGAGATTGAGCATATCGACGGACGGCCGCTGCTGGCCGAAACGCTTGATACGGCCGATACGCTGCTCCAAGCGCGAAGGGTTCCAGGGCAGGTCGATGTTGATCAGCGTGCCGAGTGTTTGCAGGTTCAAGCCTTCGCACGCGGCGTCGGTGGCGATCACCAGCCGCACGGTGCGTTCACGCACGGCCTTCTTGATCTCCTCGCGCGCCACCGATCCGAAGAAGCCGCCGTGGTAAAACCCGCTGCGATCCGCGCCCGCGTAGAGCGCGATGCGCTCGCCCGGTAACCGGTGGGCAAGCTCCTGCGCGACCCAGTTGGCGGTGTCGAAGTATTGGCTAAACACGATGCAGCCCCACCGTAGCCAATCCTCGTTGTTCAAATAGTGGAGCGCCGCGTTAAACTTGGGATCGGTGACACCGGCGCTCGATAGCGCGTCTACGATGTCTTCAAGATGCGCCCGCTCATCGGCGGTGAAGGCGCCGAGCTTCGACAGCTCGCTCGAATCCTCATCGTCTTCGAGTAGCCCTTTCTCCAAGAGACGCTGCGCCGTGCTCAGGCCCGACGCAAAGCTTGAGCAGATCCGCTGCAGCATGAGGCTTTTCATAAACCCGGCGCCCTTGTTGCGTTGGCGCACGAGCGCGGTCAACTCGATGGCCGCCTGGTAGGCATTGTCGAAGCTCTGATTGGTGAAAAGTCCCAAGCCCTCAAAGAACGGCTTTTCGTGCTGCCGCGAGGGGTGGATATCGACGCCGATTTTTTCGAGCAAGCCCATGGCTTCAAGCGTGGAGCGCTTGCGCAGCACCGTGTGCCGGAGGATCGGGTTCCTGCGCTGAAAGAAGGTGAGGCCGTCCTTGCGTGCTGCTACTTTGTCGGCTAAGTCCTCGCGCGTGAACCGGTCCAAGTCGGAGACGGGCAGATCGGTGAAATGCACGGAGTCGCCAATGCCCAGAGCCATGCGGATCGCATCGAAGATCCGATCTTCCGCCTTGGGCGGCAGGGGATTGCGCAGCAGATCCCAGTAATGGGCCTCACCGATCGGGTTTTCCTCGCCCGTCATGAGCTTCAACGCCTCCTCCGG
>JBQTJM010000250.1:0-10344 GCA_052387115.1 Gammaproteobacteria bacterium
GGATCCCGCGACCTACGAGAGCCTGAAGCAGGCCCTGGGCGGCGCCACGCGCCCGCTGAATTACCTCGCGATTCCGCCAAGCATGTTCGGCACCGTGGTTGCCGGGCTCGCGAACGCTGGCTGCGCAAAAGACGGCCGGGTCATCGTCGAGAAGCCGTTCGGTCGCGACCTCGCCTCCGCGCAGGCGCTCAACCGCACGCTGCACGAGGTCTTCCAGGAATCGGCGGTGTTCCGGATCGATCACTATCTGGGCAAGGAAGCGGTGCAGAACCTGCTGTACTTCCGCTTCGCCAACGCCTTCCTCGACCCGATCTGGAACCGCCACTACGTCGACAACGTGCAGATCACCATGGCCGAGAGCTTCGGCGTGCAGGGCCGAGGCGCGTTCTACGACGAGGTCGGCACGATCCGCGACGTGGTGCAAAACCACCTGCTGCAGGTGATCGCGCTCTTGGCGATGGATGCGCCGGTCGGGCGCGATCCGGAGTCCATGCGCGCCGAGAAGCTACGGTTGTTCCGCGCGATGCGGCCGCTGGATCCGGCCCGGGTGGTGCGCGGCCAGTTCCGCGGCTATCGCGACGAGGCGGGCGTGGCCGCGGATTCGCGGGTCGAGACCTTCGCCGCGCTGTGCCTCTACATCGACACCTGGCGCTGGGCGGGCGTCCCGTTCTACATCCGCTCCGGCAAGTGCCTGCCGATCACCGCCACCGAGGTGGTGGTCGACCTCAAGTGCCCGCCGCTCGCGATCTTCGACGAGATCAGCTCGGCGACCTCGAATTATTTCCGCTTCCGGCTCAGCCCCGAGGTGGTGATCTCGGCGGGCGCGCGGGTCAAGCAGCCCGGCGAGGAAATGCGTGGCGAGCCGGTGGAGCTGATCGCCCGCCATGAGCCGCGCAGCAAGAAATTGCCGTACGAGCGCCTGCTGCGCGATGCGATCCGCGGCGATCCCTCGCTGTTCACGCGCGACGACAGCGTGGAAGCGGCGTGGCGGGTGATCGACCCGGTACTTAACGCGGGCGATGCCGTGAGCGAGTACGAGCCCGGCACCTGGGGCCCGGCCGGCGCGGCGCGCATCGTGGGTGGCGACGAGGGCTGGCACGATCCAAAACCGGAGGAGACCGCGCCGTGCTAGCGGTAGGCGAAGCGCCAGCGGTGAGCGAAGCAGTTTTCCTGCGCGCCGCGGCCCCCGACCCGGAGTAGCCCCAGGAATAGGCATGAACAAGACCCAGCAGCTACGCGATCTCGGCCAGAGCCTGTGGCTGGACAACATCACCCGCAAGATGCTCGACGACGGCAGCCTGCGCCGCACCATCGAGGAGTTTTCGGTGACCGGACTGACCTCGAACCCGACGATCTTCGACCAGGCGATCGGCAACAGCGAGGCCTACGACGAAGGCATCCGCGAAAAGGCGAGTGCCGGTAAATCCGGCGAAGCGCTGTTCATGGAGCTGGCGCTGGAAGACTTGCGCCGCGCCGCCGACCTGTTCCGGTCGATCTTCGACGCCACCGACCGGGTCGACGGTTGGGTTTCGATGGAAGTGTCGCCGCTGCTGGCGCAGGATACGGCGGGCAGCATTGCGGCGGCGGCGCAAATCCATGCGCAGGCGGATCGACCGAACCTGTTCGCCAAGATCCCGGGCACGCCGGAAGGGATCCCCGCAATCGAGGAATCGCTCTTTGCCGGAGTGCCGATCAACGTCACCCTCCTGTTCTCGCGCGAGCAGTATCTCGCCGCCGCCGAGGCCTATCTGCGCGGCATCGAGCGCCGCATCGCCGCCGGTCTCGATCCGCAAGTCGGATCGGTCGCCTCGCTGTTCGTCAGCCGCTGGGACAAAGCAGTGAGCGCTAAGGTGCCGGCGGATTTGCGCAACCGGCTCGGCATCGCGATCGGCCAGCGCACCTACCGCGCCTATCGCGAGCTGCTGGGATCAAAGCGCTGGCACAAGCTCGCCGCCGCCGGAGCACGCCCGCAGCGCCTGCTCTGGGCCAGCACCGGAACCAAGGATCCGCCGGCCCCCGACACCTTGTACGTCGAAGCCCTCGCCGCACCGGACACCATCGACACCATGCCCGAGAAGACGCTGCGCGCCTATGCCGAGCACGGCGCGCAGAGGGGCGCGATGGCGGCCGACGGCGGCGATGCCGAAGCGATGCTGGCGCGCTTCGCGCAGGCCGGGATCGACGTCGACGCGCTCGCGCTCCAGTTGCAGCGCGAGGGCGCAGAGGCCTTCGTGAAGTCCTGGAAGGAATTGCTGGAGCGCATCGCCGGCAAGAGCGCGGCGCTCGCCGGCGCCGGCAAGGAGCACGCGTGACTGCCGACCTGTCATGAGCGGCAGCAGCGATCCCCGGATCAATCCTGAGGCCGGCAAGCCGGCGCCGTCCGCATTGCTGGTCGACGTGCCGCGTCTGCTCGACGCCTATGCCGGCGAGCGCCCCGATCCGACCGTGCAGGCGCAGCGCGTCGCCTTCGGCACTTCGGGTCACCGCGGCTCCTCTCTCGAACGCAGCTTCAACGAATGGCACGTGCTGGCGATCAGCCAGGCGATCTGTGAATACCGCGCGCGGGCCGGCATCGACGGGCCGCTGTTCATCGGCATCGACACGCATGCGCTGTCGGTGCCCGCGTTCCAGAGCGCGCTGGAGGTGCTGGCCGCCAATGGCGTCGAGACCTTGATCGCCCCCCGCGGCGAGTACACGCCGACGCCGGCGATCTCGCACGCGATCCTGGTCTGCAACCGCGGCCGCAAGACCGGGCTTGCCGACGGCATCGTGGTGAGTCCATCGCACAATCCGCCTGACAACGGTGGCTTCAAATACAACCCGCCGAACGGGGGCCCGGCCGATACCGGCGTCACGGGCTGGATCGAAGCCAGGGCCAACGCGCTGCTCGAAGCGGGTTTGAAGGACGTGCGGCGCACGCCGTTCGAGCGGGCGCGCCGGGCCGACACGACCCGCGAGCACGACTTTCTCGACGCCTATGTCGCCGACCTGGGCAGCGTGCTCGATCTCGATGCGATCCGCAACGCCGGCATCCGCATGGGTGTGGATCCGCTGGGCGGCGCGGGGGTGCACTACTGGGCACGGATCGCCGAACGCTATCGGCTCGATCTCGCCGTCGTCAGCGAGCAGGTCGATCCCACGTTCCGCTTCATGACCCTGGACTGGGACGGTCGCATCCGCATGGATCCGTCTTCGGCCTGGGCGATGCAGCGGCTGATCGGACTGAAAGATCGCTACGACATCGCGTTTGCCTGCGACACCGACCACGACCGCCATGGCGTCGTGACGCGCAGCGCCGGGCTGCTGCCGACGAACCACTACCTGAGCGTCGCGATCGACTACCTGTTCCGAAATCGCCCGCGCTGGGTCCGTGATTCGAACGGGGGAGCGGCAGTGGGCAAGACCGTGGTCAGCAGCGCGATGATCGACCGGGTGACCGCCAAGCTCGGCCGCAAGCTCTATCAAGTGCCGGTCGGCTTCAAATGGTTCGTCGACGGGCTGCTCGACGGCGCGCTCGGTTTTGGCGGCGAAGAAAGCGCCGGCGCGTCCTTCAGCCGTATCGACGGAACGGTGTGGACGACAGACAAGGACGGAATCGTGCCGGCGCTGCTGTCCGCCGAGATCACCGCGCGCACCGGCCGCGATCCCGGCGAGCGCTACGCCGAGCTTGCGCGCGAGCTCGGCGAGCCGGCGGCCGACCGCGTCGAGGCGCCGGCCACCGCCCTGCAGAAGCAGAGGCTGGCGAAGCTCTCGCCGCAGCAGCTACGCATCACGCGGCTCGCCGGAGAGAAGATCGAAAGCGTGCTCGACCGCGCACCGGGCAATAACGCGCCGATCGGCGGCATCAAGGTGATCGCGGCCAGCGGCTGGTTCGCGGCGCGTCCCTCCGGCACCGAGGACATCTACAAGATCTACGCGGAGAGTTTCCGCGGTGAAGACCATCTGCGCGACATCCTGCGCGAGGCGCAGGGCATCGTCGATGCCGCGCTGGCGGAGCACTGACAGGAGTAGCCATAGCCATGTCCGACACACTCGATCAGCTATGCATCAACACCATCCGGTTCCTGTCGGTGGATGCCGTGCAGAAGGCGAACAGCGGGCACCCGGGGCTACCACTCGACGCCGCGCCGATGGCCTACGCGCTGTGGGCGCGGGTGCTCAAACACAATCCGCGCAATCCGCTGTGGTTCGATCGCGACCGCTTCGTGCTCTCGGCCGGACACGGCTCGATGCTGCTCTACAGCCTGCTGCACCTCACCGGCTACGACCTCCCGCTTGACGAGATCAAGCGCTTCCGCCAGTGGGGCAGCAAGGCGCCGGGGCATCCCGAGCGCGGACATACGCCCGGCGTGGAGACCACCACCGGGCCGCTCGGGCAGGGCTTCGCCAACGCGGTCGGCATGGCGATGGCGGAAGCGCAGCTTGCGGCGCGCTACAACCGTCCGGAATTTGCGGTGATCGACCACGCAACCTATGTGATTGCCAGCGACGGCGACCTGATGGAGGGCGTCGCCTCCGAGGCGGCCTCGCTGGCGGGACATCTGCGGCTCGGCAAGCTGATCTGCCTGTACGACGACAACCGCGTCACGCTCGCCGCCGGCACCGACATCGCCTTCTCGGAAGATCGCGCGCGTCGCTTCGACGCCTATGGCTGGCACACCATATCGGTTGCGGACGGCAACGATCTCGCAGCGATCGACGCCGCGCTACGGGCCGCGCGCGCGGAAGCGGCGCGGCCCTCGCTGATCCTGGTGCGCACCCACATCGGCTACGGCTCCCCCAACAAGCACGACAGCTTCGAGGCGCACGGTTCGCCGCTCGGCGTCGACGAGGTGCGCCTGACCAAGCAGAACCTCGGCTGGCCGACCGAGCCGGCGTTCCTGATCCCGGAACCGGCGCTGGCGCATTTCCGCGAAGCACTGGCGCGCGGCGGGCGCGACGAGGCGGCGTGGAACGATCGCATGACGGCCTATGCGCAGGCCTACCCCGATGTGGCGCAGGAGCTGCGGCGAAGCCTGCGCGGCGAGTTGCCGCCCGGCTGGGACGCGGACATTCCGGTCTTTCCTGCCGACGCCAAGGGCATCGCCACGCGCGTCGCCTCGGGCAAGGTGATGAATGCGATCGCGCCGCGGGTGCCGGCGCTGGTCGGCGGATCGGCGGACCTCGATCCGTCCACACATACCGCGCTGAAGGGACTCGGCGATTTCAATCCGCCGTCCGGCAAGGATGACGATACCCAGGGCTCCGCCGGCGGCGGCTGGAGCCACAAGGGACGCAACCTGCACTTCGGCGTGCGCGAGCACGCGATGGGCGCGATCGCCAACGGCATGGCTGCGCACGGCGGAACCGTGCCCTATGGCGCGACCTTCCTGATCTTCTCCGACTACATGCGCCCGCCGATGCGGCTGGCGGCACTGATGGGGCTGCACCTCGTGCACGTGTTCACGCACGACAGCATCGCCCTCGGCGAGGACGGCCCCACCCATCAGCCGGTGGAGCAGTTGGCCAATCTGCGCGCGATCCCGAACCTCACCGTGATCCGCCCCGGCGACGCCAACGAAACCGCCGTCGCCTGGCGCGTCGCGCTGGAGACGCGCGATCGTCCGGTGGTGCTGGTGCTGAGCCGGCAGAACCTCCCCACGCTCGATCGGAGCCGCTACGCGCCCGCCGACGGCCTGCGTCGCGGCGCCTATATCCTGCTCGATGCGCCCGACGCAAAGCCGGAGCTGATCCTGATCGCCAGCGGTTCCGAGGTGGGCCTGATCGTCGCCGCGGCCGAACGCCTGCAAGGGCAGGGCGTCGCGGTGCGCTGCGTCTCGATGCCAAGCTGGGAGTTGTTCGACGCCCTGACGCAAGCCGAGCGCGACCTGGTGCTTCCGCCGTCGGTGAGCGCGCGGCTCGCGGTGGAAGCCGGTGCGGCACAGGGCTGGCACCGCTATGTCGGTGCTGCGGGTGACGTGGTGAGCGTGGAGCGCTTCGGCGCGTCCGCGCCAGGGGAGGTCTTGCTGCGCGAATACGGTTTCAGCGTCGAGGAAGTCTGCCGGCGCGCGCTGGCGCTGAGGCGTTGAGGTTAGGCCGGCGTGGCCTGCGCGCGCCCGCACCGATCCGTGGATGCGCTTCCGGAAACTGCCACTCGGGCCAGGATGTTCGATAGACTCCGCCACATTCGCATCAATACGCCAACCGCCGCCGCTGCCGCTCTGGAGAGGACCGCCGTAGGATCGGGTGAAACAACGGGGGAGTTTCTCGATGGACGACAGGGAGTTTTGTAAGTAAAGGGCTCGCGAGCGGGCGCTCAGGCGCGTGGAAGAGGATCTTGCTGAGTCCGGCGACCTTGACCTGGCGATTCGCGTAGATGACCGCTTACGACCCAAGCGGACATTTTTGCGTGCAGTGCACCGCCCTAGGTCCCCGGCCTTGGAAGTCGCTCTGGGAGAGTACATAACCGTCCTAGATGACATCTGCAAGGAGTAAGCTGATAGCCTACTCAGAGGTTTAACGGCGCGGACTGCGTACCGCTGACTCTTAGCTCGGCATCACACTTGCTTTTGTCGCACCAGCACGCGGGCACAGCGCCGAGTGAAGCGTTTTGAAAACGTGCGACAAATCGAGGACTTAGGAGGTTTGACCGTGCGGATACTGCATACCGCTGACTGGCAGCTCGGCATAAAACTGGCGTTTGTCGCGCCAGAATGCGCGGCACAGCTTCGAGCGAAGCGCTTTGAAACCGTGCGACGAATCGGACGAATCGCGCACGAACGCAAGGTAGATGTAGTCATTGTGGCGGGCGATGTGCTCGACGACAATGCTGTTGGACGGGACACGCTTCAGCAGACGGTAGACGCTCTTGCCACGTTCGCGCCCATCCCCACAATTTTGCTTCCCGGTAATCACGATCCCGCCACTCCAGACTCCGCGCTGGCACGGCTCCAACGGCAAGCGCACGTTACGGTGGCCGCCACGCGGCAGCCGCTACCAATAAACGGCGACGTTGTTTATCCATGCCCCCTGACTAGTCGACACCATTACGACGATCCGGCCGACTGGTTGCCGGCGCGTGTGCCAGGCGAAGAGGTGCGAGTCGCGGTTGCCCATGGCGGCGCCTTGGATTTTGGCGAGGACGCCCAGCTACCCAACCGGATCGATGTCGCCCGAATCCTGAGCATCGGCTTCGATTATGTCGCGTTGGGCGACTGGCACGGAACGTTCCAGGTGAACGATCGCGCCTGGTACTCCGGCGCTCCTGAACCCACTCGTTTCAAGGAAAAGGAGCCAGGCAACGTCCTAATCGTCGAAATCGATGAGCCCGGCGCCACGCCCCGTGTAGACGTGGTCCCGGTGGCACATACGCGCTGGCTCAAGCACGAGGTGGCGTTCTCGGAGGAGCGCCAAGTTGACGAGCTGCGCGCACACCTGGAACAGCTCCCCGAGCGGAGCTCGACCCTGCTCGACCTGACTCTCTCGGGTCAACTGCCACTCACGGCAAAGTCCAACCTTGACACCATGCTGGATGAATACTCGGAGCGGTTGGTCCATCTGCGCCTTTCCGCCAACGCCATTCGCGTCCAACCGACGGATCAAGAGCTGCAAACTTTCACAGCGGAGGGGTTCATCGGAGAAGCCGTAGCGGACCTGCATGCCACGGACAACCCTGAGTCGCGTGATGCACTCGTGCTTCTCCATCGCCTCATGCAGGAGGTCCGCTGATGCGCCTCATTTCGCTGCGCGTAGATTACTGGCGAGGTCTCGACCGTGCTGAAGTCGGCCCACTGTCGCCCAGTCTGAACATCATTACCGGCCCCAACCGGGCCGGCAAAAGTCGCTTGCAGCAGGCCGTCCGATTCGGCCTACTTGAAAGCAGCAAGGGTTCAGCCAAGCAAAAAGCTGCTTTGCAGTCGTGGCACCATACCGATCCGCCGCACGTCGTTATCACCTTCGAGGCAGACGGGGCCGAATACGAACTCCAAAAACAGTTCTTGAAGAACCCTTACACCAAGCTAGGTGGCCGCGGCCGCACGTGGGACGGACAGGAAGCTGAAGCCGAACTGCGGGTGCTGCTCGGTACTCGTCCCGGGAAGCGCGAAGTGGAATTGGTCGACAGCGGAATCTGGCCGTTGCTTTGGGTCGAGCAGGGCACGGCCAACGTCGTTCCACATGAACACATGAATGAGGACAGCCGCATGCAACTGCATGCGCGGCTGGCTGCAGAAGTCGGTGCAGCGACGGTTGGACCCATCGGGCAATCGGTCCTCGCGTTGGCCAAGGCTGAATACGAGCGGTATTTCACCGCAAACGAGCGGGAGCGTCTCGATCTTAACAAAGCGCGAGAAGCGGTCGACTCGCGTCAGGCAGATGTCAACGAGGCTCGCCGCCGGCACGCTACAATTCATGAGATCGCAGGCCAGGTTGAGCGCCACCGCGCGGTTCTGGACGGGATGACCCCCAGGATCCAAGAACTGCATCGCCACCAACAAGAAGCAGCCGCCAAGGCCGATCGCGCCACCAAAGCCAGGTCCGCATTGAGTCTCGCCGAGCAGCAGGTCCGGCTTCGCGAACTGAAGCGGGACACCGCGCATGCGGAAAGGCAGGCTCGCGTTGACCGTGAGATAGCGCTCGCTGAAGCTGAGAAACAACAGAAAGCGGCCGACACCCAGCGACAACAGCGGCAAAGCGATTTTGAGGAGGCAAACCGAGCGTTTGCTCACGTTGTGGCGATGGTAATTAAAGCCGAAGAGGCTTCGGCGACGGCCAGAACCGCCCTGCTACAAACCCAAGCAGCGGAACGGAAGAAGGCCTGGATCCAGCAATTGCGCGAAGTTACCAAGCGGCTGGACGTGACCAAGAGCGTCGCAGAGCGCGTGCGGTCGCTCACAAAAGAGCTTGGTTCTTACGGGGCAATTACGGAGCAGGCCGTGAAAAAGCTTCGTCAGGCGGATCGAGATGCGCAGGCACGAGAGGCGGAGTTGAAAGGAGCCGCTGTGACGGTCACGATGAAGGCGCTGAAGGACACGACAATCAACAACAAGGCTTGGAAAAAGGGAGAGTCGTCGACCGCGAGCCTTTGCGACCCTGCAAAGATCGCTATCGCCGATCTGGTCGTAATCGGCATCCAACCTGGTGGCAGCGACTTGACTGGCCTCCGGGACAAGGCCAACGACGCACGCCAGGAATTGCACGACCGTCTGACGGAGCTCGGGGTCGAGAACTTGGCGGAAGCGGAGGGGCAACTGCAAAAGCGCGAACGCATCGCGGGCCAACTGGGCGAAGCCCAGAAGCGTTTCGAGGAGATGGCGCCCACCGGCATCGAGGCGATCGACGCTGAGCAGGTTCGCTTGCAGGCTGAAAGCGATGCGATCGAAGTCCCTGCTGATGTTCCTTCGCGCCGGGACGCTGAGAGCAAGGCCGAGTCCGCGGACTCCGAATTGGCGCAAGCGCGGACTACGCGAGACCACGCCCAGAAGAAAGCGCATGACGCGCAAGTCACGCTCGTCGAGGCGGGAGGCGCCCTTCGATCGATCACGGATCGCATTGACGTGCTGCGCAAAGAACTGGCCGCCATGGCTCCCGCCGAGAAACTCACCGGAAACGCAGAGGCGGCCAAGCGCGAATGGGAAGAAGCGGTCGTCATGAAGGACAACGCTCTACGTGCCTTCGATGCTGCCGGTGGCGAAGTCGCCCAACTCGAAGCTGAACAAGCTAATAAGGCGCTCCAGGGGTTGGAGCAAGCTCAGCGGCAAACCGATAACGAGCTTCGTCAAGCACACGGCAAGCTGCAGCAGGCCCAGACCCATACGGCGCATGAGAGTATGCAGGATGCCGAGGGGGCGCTGGAGCAGGCTCGGGCCTACTTGTCGCGGTTGTCGCGCCAGGGGCAGGCGGCGAAAGCACTTTGGACGGCGTTAAGCGCCAGGCGCCGCGCGCTGCAGGAACGCCTTACGCGCCCGGTAGTCCAGCGTGTCGGGACATACCTCACAACCCTGTTTCCGGGTTGCCAGCTAGCTATGACCGATGAGCTTGAGATCGGCGGCCTCGTCGCCGGCAACCAGCTTGAGGGATTTGAAGCGTTGTCCGGAGGCGAAAAGGAGCAGCTCGGGCTGCTCGTCCGGCTGGCTTTAGCGGATGTACTGCGCCGCGACGGCACGCTGCCGCTGTTACTCGACGATTCCATGGTAAACAGCGACTCACAGCGAATTCAGCAACTGCAGACATTGCTCTATCGTGCCGCGCGCAAACTGCAGATCATCGTGTTCAGCTGCCACCACACTCTGCTGGATAAGCTCGGTGCCGATTATCACCAGGAGCTTCCGCCTCGCCTTCGGACGGCGGTTCCTATTATCACTGCAG
>JBQTJM010000251.1:0-2015 GCA_052387115.1 Gammaproteobacteria bacterium
GCACCCTGGGGCGTGGCACGGGCTCGTAGGGGACCTGGCTCAGGAGGTGCGCGATGCAGGTGAGCCGCGCGCGGCGCTTGTTATCTGAATGCACGATGTTCCAGGGTGCATAGTCAGTGTCGGTGGCGTCGAGCATCAGATCGCGGGCGCGCGAGTAGGCGTACCAGCGCCGACGCGACTCCAGATCAGTCGGCGAGAGCTTCCACTGCCGCACGGGGTCCTCGATGCGCGCCTCGAAACGTCGCCGCTGCTCCTCATTATCCACCTCAAGCCAGTACTTCAAGAGGCGGATGCCGTTGTCCGCGATATGGCGCTCGAACTCCGGGCAGACAGTGAGGAACTTGCCGTGTTGCTTCGCGGTGCAGAAGCCAAGCACGAACTCGATGCCGGCCCGGTTGTACCAGCTCCTATCGAAGATCACGATCTCCCCGGCCGCGGGGAAATGCTTGAGATAGCGCTGGACGTACATCTGGCTCTTCTCCCGATCCGAGGGCGCGGGCAGTGCGACGACGCGAAAGATGCGCGGGCTGACACGCTCGGCGATCGCCTTGATGGTGCCGCCCTTGCCGGCCGCATCGCGGCCTTCGAAGACGATGACGATCCGCTGGCCCGTATGCCTCACCCAGTCCTGCAGCGCGCACAGCTCGGCTTGGAGCCGCTGCAACTCCTTCTCGTAATCCTTGCGCTTGAGCTTAGGCTCGGTGCGGGATCGGCCTTCGGCTTTCATCGTGTTCTTGGTCGGGCTACTCTTCTTCATGTGGATCTCCTGCCCAGCATCAGCCGTTGTCACCTGAGTCCACAGATTGCTCACTGCGCCGCTGGTTATCGAAAAATGCGCGGAAGAGCTTGGGTCGCGCCACCAGCAACTGGATCCCTTCGGCTTTCAACTCCGAGTGTATCACGTCCAGGGCCTGGATGCCGCTCGTGTCGACCTGGGTGACGGACTCGACGCTCAGCACGAACCACCAGGAGACTGATCACGGTCGCCCTGAACGGACGTATGGCGTCGATCTAGGCGTCTATTCAATGCGGAGATCGATCAGGTGCATTGACCAATGCAGTGGAGCGAGCTTACTCTGAATTTCTGAGAATACCCTTGGGTAAGCTTTCCGAAGCATCCAAACATGGAGATCAGGACCATGAACAACCGCATTCGACTTCTGACCGCAGCCGCTGCCATCGCCGGCGCCGGTAGCGTCTGGGCCGGCGAGCTCGGCCACTACGGGCCCGGCATGATGAACATCCGCGATTTCGTCGTTCCGGAGCCCGGATTCTATGGTCTCCTCTACAACTATTTCTACAGTACGGACACCCTGAAGAACCGCGACGGCGATGAGGTCGGAACCCTTTCGCGCACGGGGCCACGGGGGGGTACGACCACCGTGACCGTTGATCCCGATATCGATGTCTACGCGCTCGTTCCCACCTTTGTGTGGGTGAGTCGCTGGCAAGTGCTGGGCGCGCGCTATGCGGCCTTCATCGCACCCCCCTTCGCGGACAACAGCGCACAGGTCAATTTGAGTCTGGCGCGTGAGGGCACGTTCCTTGACCGGGAGTTCAGCGCGAGCCTGGAAGCCGACACGGACTTCGGCTTCGGCGATCTCTTCGTCCAGCCAGTATGGCTGGGGTGGGGCGGCAAGCACTACGACATCTCGGCCGGCTATGGCTTCTATGCCCCGACGGGAGACGACGGGCTCAGCCTCGAGTTCCGGGAGCACCAGTTGCAGGTCGCCGGGACCTGGTATCCATTTGATCAGCGCGGGACCGCGATCATGCTGGCGGGCACCTTCGAGATCAACCACGAGAGGGAGGATATGGACCTCACTCCGGGGGAACGTTTCACCCTCAACTGGGGCATCAGTCAATACCTACCGCTCAACAAGGAGCAGACCTGGCTTGCGGAGATCGGCACCAGCGGCTACAGCCAGTGGCAAGTCGAAGAGGACTCGGGATCCGATGTGCCGCAGTTCCGCAACGTGCAACTCAATGCGAAAGACGAGGTCCACGCCGCGGGC
>JBQTJM010000252.1:0-7592 GCA_052387115.1 Gammaproteobacteria bacterium
CGATAAGCCAGCGCCGGATCTCGTTCGTGCCACCGCCGATGTCGTAGACCTTGGCGTCGCGCAGGAGGCGCCCGGCGGGCGAGTCGTTCATGTAACCCCTGGCGCCCAGGCATTGGATGGCCTCGAGTGACACGCGCACCGCCGACTCGGAGGCGAACAAGAGGCAGGCGGCGGCCTCCTTGCGGCTCTCTGCGCCCCGATCGAAGCGCGCGGCCACGCGATAGGTCATGGCGCGGGCGGCTTCGAGCGCGGTGTACATGTCCGCGAGCTTGCCCTGCATCAGCTCGAAGCTCCCGATGGCCTGGCCGAACTGCCGTCGTGCGCGCACATAGGGGAGGGCGAGGTCGAGCGCCGCCTGCATGATCCCGAGCGGCCCACCGGAGAGCACCAGCCGCTCGCTGTCCAAGCCGCGCATCAAGACCCGCGTGCCCTCGTCGACCGTGCCGAGCACGTGCGCTTCGGGTAGCTCGCAGGCCTCGAAGACGAGCTCGCAGGTGTTCGAGCCGCGCATGCCGAGCTTGTCGGTCTTTGGACCCTTGCGGAAACCCGGCGTGCCGTCCTCGATCAGGAAGGCCGTGATGGAGCGGGAGCCGGCCTCGACAGGCGCGGTGCGCATATAGACGATGAGGAGGCGCGCCTCGGGGCCGTTCGTGATCCATTTCTTGGTGCCGTTCGCGACGAAGCCCCGGCCGCGTTGCTCGGCCCGGCAGCCCATCGCCCCGATGACGTCCGATCCCGCACCGGCCTCGGACATGGCGAGCGCACCCACCCACTCACCCCGGCACAGGCGCGGTAGGTAACGGCCCTTCTGGGCCTCGGAGCCGTTCTCGTAGAGGGTGTTGACGCACAGGTTGGAGTGGGCGGCGTAGGACAGGCCGACCGATCCCGAGGCGCGTGAGACCTCCTCCATGGCGATCACGTGCGCCAGGTATCCGAGCCCGCGTCCCCCGTACTCGGGGGCGACGGTGAGCCCGAGCAAGCCGGCTTCCCCGAGCTTGGCCCAGAGATGACCCGGGAACGCGTTGTCACGGTCGATGGCCTCGGCGTGCGGCTCTACCTCGGCCTCGGCGAAGGCCCGTACGGCTTGTCGAAACCCCAGCAGGTCCACGGTCACGCTAGTCTACCTCCATAAGAGTATGGATAATGGAGATGCCGTTTGCCTCCCGGCAGCCGTCCCGGGGATCGCGGCCCGGACATCACCAGCCGGAAATCCGCCGCTGGAGATATACCAGGGGGGACATCCAACTGGGCCGAGCCTGCGTAATGATTCTGGGACGGGCGGTCCCGACATCTCTAGCCAAGAAGGAGAATAGCCATGCATCCGAAGAGTTTCAGACAGCTTCTCTCGATCCCCTTGCTGTCGGCCGTACTGGTGGCCGCGGGCTGCAACTCGACGGCCCCTAAACCCGAGACCAGCCTCTATCAACGGCTCGGGGGTAAGGAGGCCATCACCGCCGTGGTCGATGACTTCGTCGCCAATGTCGCCGCCGACTCGCGTATCAATGGCCGCTTTGCGACCACCGACCTCCCGAATCTCAAGCGCCTCCTGGTCGAGCAGATCTGCGCCGGCAGCGGCGGGCCTTGCACCTACACCGGCCGGGACATGAAGACCACGCATGCCGGCATGGGGATCACCGACGCGGAGTTCGGTGCCCTGGTCGAGGACCTGGTTCAGAGCCTGGACAAGCTCAAGGTGCCGGCCGCGGAGAAGCAGGAGCTGCTCGGGATCCTCGGCCCCATGAAGACCGACATCGTGGAGCCGGGGGCCTGAGCACCGTGGGATAGCCACCGCCTGCACCCGGCGCGGGAGGGAGCGGCCAGGGACGGCCCGAATCCTCCTGTTCCTGCCCTTCGAAACGCTAGATACTTGCGTCGTAAATGTCGAACAACACCGCTCAAGCAAGTCCTGATTCACATGCAAAGTCAATCGGCTGCAAGCGCCAGGGTAGTCCCTCCCCTGCGCAGCGGGGGAGGGTTAGGGTGGGGGCCAGGCGTTCAGGCGGTGACGAGGCTTGGTCAGCGGCTGAAAGGCTTGGCCCCCACCCCACCCTCCCCCGTCCGCAGAAAGCGCGGACAGGGGAGGGGGTCTCCGGGTTCCCTCCCCTGCGTAGCCTGCGCTAATTCCCCGGTCCGAGCAGATCCTTGAGCGCGGCGAAGGGGCGATGGGTGGCCGCCGCCGTCTCCTCGTGTTTCAGGCAGACGCCGTCCCCGCGTATGAGATCGGCGTGGCGGGCATGCTCGTTGTCGTGGCAGTAACGGCACAGGAGCTCCCAGTTGCTCCCGTCGGGCGGGTTGTGGTCGTGGTCGTGGTCGCGATGGTGGACGGTCAGCTCGTGCAGATTGATGCGATCGAAGCCGCGCCCGCAGCGGCCGCATACCCAGGGGTAGAGCTTGAGCGCCTGCGCGCGATAGCCTTCCATGCGGTCCGTGTAGGCGCGCCGTGCCTCTGCGACGATCTTATCGAGCTTGTTGGCGTCGAGCGCGCCGCGCGCGGGTTTGGGGGGACGGGGGTATTGGTCGGCCATGTGGCTGCTCGCCTGCGGGGGGTACCCCTAATGATAGACGAGAGGACTTATCGATGCCCGGCCCGGTTTGATGACGGCCCCATCGGTAGGGGCACCCCCCCGTGGGTGCCCAACACCTCACGGATGCCCGCGGCCCGGTGATAAGGGCCAGTTGACAGTCGCATGCGCGCGGCTTAGCGTGCCTGCCAGCGGAGGGGTTTCCAATGCAACGCGAGATCGATCGCAGCGGGCTGCTGGTGACGCCCATCGGCCTCGGGGCCATGCCGCTGTCCCTCGCCGGGCGCCCGGGACCGGAACAGGCGTTCCGGGTCATCGAGGCCTTCGTCGATGCCGGCGGGGATTTCATCGACACTGCCAACGTCTATTGCCTCGACGATGGCGACATCGGCCATAACGAGCGCCTGATCGGCAACGCCTTGACGCGCCTTGGACGGCGCGACGAGGTGCTGGTGGCCTCCAAGGGCGGGCTGCGCCGGCCGCGCGGGGAGTGGACCGTGGACGGGAGCCCAAAGTGGCTGCGCGCATCGTGCGAGCAGAGTCTCGCGGCCCTGGGCACGGACATCATCACCCTCTACCAGCTCCATGCCGTAGACCCCGCGGTGGATTTCCTGGAAACCTTGGGGGCCCTTAGCGCGCTCAAAGCGGAAGGAAAGATCCGGCACATCGGCCTCTCGAACGTGGACCCCGGGCAGCTCGAGACGGCGCTCCGGCACACCGCCATCGCCTCGGTCCAAAACCGCTGTAATCCGTTCTCGCAAGGGGACTTCAAGAACGGTCTCGTGGATCTCTGTAAGGCGCGTGGGGTGACCTACATTGCCTACAGCCCGGTGGGCGGCCACTTCGGCCACCAGCGCCTGGACGCCGACGCCGTACTGGCCCGGCTGGCCACGAAGTACGCGTGCTCCCCCCAGTGCATCGCGCTCGCCTGGCTGCTCCACAGAGGCGATCATATCCTCCCAATCCCGGGTGCCAGCAAACCGGCCAGCATCCTGGACAGCCTGAAGGCCATCGACCTCACGCTGGAGCCCTCGGACATCGAGGCCATCGACCGCCTGCCGCGCGGGTAGTGCGCGGCCCGAGTGGTTGCAAGAATGACTGAACGGCAGGTTGCCCGCACTGATGCTGACTATCCCCAAAGCAAATGTAGCAGACGCTCGTACGTCGCGCGGCTGATTCGCGGCGTCGGGCCCCTCCTCCTATGGAAGCGGTAGCTCAAGCGCGGCATGCCGACATCACCACGTTAGCGGTGGACGCAATCGTCAATGCAGCGAATTCCTCCCTCCTCGGCGGTGGCGGCGTCGATGGAGCTATTCATCGTGCCGCAGGACCTGAGCTTGTTGATGAGTGCCGCCTCCTTGGCGGTTGCAAGGTCGGTGAGGCGAAACTCACCAAGGGCTATCGGCTACCAGCGAAGTTCATCATTCACACGGTTGGCCCCGTCTGGAGGGGTGGTACAAACGGCGAGCCTGAATTGCTCGCGTCGTGCTACAGGCGCTCCCTTGAAATAGCCATCCGCCATGGCATACAGAGCATCGCTTTTCCGAGCATCAGCACTGGGATTTATGGCTACCCCATAGAACTGGCCGCTAAGGTAGCAGTCGGTACGGTGACCTCATTTACCGACAAAGAAGGTGCGCTCACGGAAGTTTTCTTCTGCTGCTTCTCAGCTACTGATCTCGCTGTCTACCAAAGGCTTCTCCATGCTGTGAACGGTCGGGGACTTGAATGGATGTGATGGCGCTACTATCGAGCGGGTCCGGCGAGCAGATCCGCGACGCGATTGTGCAGCTAGCCCACAGGAAGGACGCGGAGTCCTTGAAGGTCCTTCAGGACCTTCTCCGCCATCGCGATTCCCACACGTTTTTCAAACATGCAGTGCCGCATTTGGCGTCGCTGGCTCTCTTGGCTCACGGCGTTGAAGGGGTTCGTGCACTGCGACGAGTGTTCGAGGAGGCCCCGGGTGCGATATACCCCACCGCGATCTTGGGAACGCTATGGGCGGTGGCGACCGAACAGCCGCTGGATGCTTTCCAGCTGAAATACCTTCCCCCGGCGCCTGAGCTCCAGATCTTACCTGCTCCCGAAGTGAGAGCTGCCGCCATTCGAGCTCTGCGCGAGATCGTAGCAGACAGCATGGTTGACGAGGATATGTTCTTCACCGTGCTGAACTTCGTCTTTCAGAAGGGAATCGGGCTCTCAATGGAGGGTGACACATCGCCGGAGTGGCGTCGGAAGCTGCTGCACTTGCTAACCGAGGCAACACTCAAGATTTCTTCGAGCTTGCTCGCCGAGTTCAAGGACATGATCGATAGAGATTGCAACGAAGAGGCTTATCACGAGTTCTTGGGAGCGAATCCTGTATTCCTTGACCCACTTGCACGAGTAGCATCCAGGCACAAGCTCGGCTTGGAGCTCGTCACTGACTTCGTTGTGCGCCGCTATGACGACAAATACCTCCTGGTGGAGATCGAAAAGCCGCAAGACCGAATTTTTACGCAAGCCAACGACTTTTCGGCGCAGTTCTCACACGCGCTTGGACAGATTCTAGACTTTCAAGCGTGGGTCGAAGACAACGGCGCGTATGCTCGAAGCCTTATACCGGAGATCGCGAGCCCTCGTGGGTTGTTGGTGATGGGACGGAAGTCAGACTTTAGCGAAGCCCAGCGGAGGAAATTGCATCGGCTGAACGTAAACATGGCGAGTGTGGACGTCGTGACGTTCGAGGAGCTACACGAGTCTGCCGCGCGCCTGTACGAAAACCTATACCATGCAACGGAAGTACCGAGCGGCTGCGTTTGACTGCACCGGACGCGCTAAAAAAAAGAAAAGCAGCGCGCCGCTCGGTGAGAAATCGGGTTAGCCGAGCCGGGAGGCGACCGTGGTGCTCTCGCGCCATCGGATCGGAAAACCGTGGGCGTATGCCTTGGGGTTGGACCCGTCCCAGATCCGGCCGTCCATGAGGACGGAGCGGCGCATGGCGGCTTCCGGGACCGCGACCCTGACCTCTGCCGCTGCCTCTTTGTACAGTCCGATCCGGCTGACCTGACGCGCAATGCGGGCATAGTCGGGATCGTGACGCAGGAGCCCCCAGCGTCGGTGCTGGGTCAGGAACCACATCCCGTCCGAGAGGTAGGGGAAGTTGACCTGCCCGTCATGGTGGAAACGCATGGAATGGGCATCGCGCCAGCGCCGGCCTATGCCATCGTCGTACTCGCCCATGAGACGCGCCGCGATGGTGCCCAACGGGGCGCCGACATAGGCGGGGTAGGCGATGACCTCGGCGATCTTCGCCCGGTTGCGCTCTACATCGCAGTAGCGCGACGCCTCCAGGACCGCCATGATCAGGGCGCGCGCCGTGTTGGGATGGCGCTCCACGAATTCGAGCGTTGTGCCGAGGGCCTTCTCGGGGTGGTCGGGCCAGATGTCCTGGGAGTTGGCGGCGGTGAAGCCCACGCCTTCGGCTATCGACAGCGCATTCCAGGGCTCGCCGACACAGGCCCCGTCCATCTTGCCCTGCCGCATGCTCCTGACCATCCGGGGGGGCGGTACGGTGATGGTCTCGATGTCCGTGAGGGGGTCCATCTCATGGGCCGCCAGCCAGTAGTTGAGCCACATCGCGTGCGTCCCGGTCGGGAAGGTGTGGGCGAGGGTGTAGCGCTGTGTGGTGAGGTGGCAGCGCTCGCGCAGGGTATCGCCCGAGGTGATGCCCTGGTCTTTGAGGTGCCTGGCGAAGGTGATGCCCTGGCCGTTCTGGCTCAAGGTCATCAACACGGCCAGATCGCGACGCGGTCCTCCGATCCCCATCTGAATGCCGTAGGCGAGCCCGTGGAGCAGTTGCGCGGCATCGATCTGGCCGCTCAGGAGCTTGTCGCGGATCGTGGCCCAGGAAGGCTCGCGCGTGAGCACCAACTCGATCCCGTGTTTCTTGTCGAAGCCGAGGACCGAGGTCATGACCAGCGAGGCGCAGTCGGTGAGCGGCAGGAAACCGACCCGGACCTCGCGTTTTTCGGGGGCGTCCGATCCGCTCACCCAGATCCCGCGGAGGCGGGTTGGAAACCCGTGCACCGGGTGTGATGCGCCCCCGTGTGATGCACCTACCTGTGATGCGCCTACGTGCGGCGTGCCCAGACGTGATACCCGCGGGTGTGATCCCCCCATTTGTGATCCCTTGGGCAGTGATGCATCCGAGGCGACGGTGCCGCAGCGTTGGAGCGCGTCGTAGGGTACAGCGTCCCTGTGATCGGTGACGGGTCCTCCACCGGGCTGTTGCTCACTGGCCATGCGAGTCTCCGAATAGTGGCGGTCGGGCGGGTCGAGACGAAGGGCCTCGGCCGGCGCGCCCCGCTGCTCAGGTCCGTCCTTGGGCCGGGAAAAATGAGAATGCCTTGCTATCTGCGATGGCCGCGCGCGCCATCCCGGGCGCGGTTACGGGTCTTGCGGGTGTGATCGTGCGGCGCCGTGCTGGTCCCTGGGGGGAGTGAGGAGCTCGGAGGCCGCGATGAGGCTCCGGGCGAGGTCGGCCATCCGCAGGTTTCTGTCCATCGCCATCTTACGCATGGCCGAATAGGCCGTGTTTTCATCCAGACGGGACTGTTGCATCAGGAGCCCCTTGGCGCGCTCCACCAGCTTGCGTTCCGCGAGGCTCTGCCTGGCCTCGGCCAGCTCGCGGCGCATGGCCTGAAACTCCCGAAAGCGCGCGATGGCAACCTCCAGGATCGGCATCACGCGCTCCTCGTTCAGGCCATCGACCACATAGGCGCTGACCCCGGCACGGACGGCCGTCTCGATGGTCGCGCTGTCGCAGTCCTTGGCGAACACGACGATGGGCCGGGGATGGTCGCGGTTGATGGCGTGCATGCCCTCCAGGATGTCGCGGTCGGGTGAATCGACATCGATGATGATGACATCGGGCTCGGTCCTCATGACCTCTTCGCGCAGGCCCGCGCCGCTACTCAGCCGGGCCACGACCGTATGGCCACAGGCGGCGAGCGAGCGCTCCACGAGGAGCGCGCGATCGCTACACTCGTCCACGACCATGACCCGCAGGTGTTTTCGGCCTTCTGTCAT
>JBQTJM010000253.1:0-4251 GCA_052387115.1 Gammaproteobacteria bacterium
CGCGCGCCCTGTCGTTGAGGGCCTTCGTGGTCAGCATGTAAGAGTCGGTGGCCATCTGGCGGGGATCCTTGTTTTGCATCATCACGGCGACGATGCCGACGCCGAAGACGAAGAGGATGCCGATGAGAAGCTTCTTGGGAGTAATGGATTCCATGGGACGATGCTCTCGATAAAGTGTAGGGATCTTAGGTTGTGGTTCTTCGGGTGCACTGGGGTTCCGGAAACCAAGGATAGGAAAACCCGCCCCCCGCTACAAGCCCGACGGGCCGGGGCCTTGGATCAGGAACATTACGCTGCGCCGCGTAGTGCATCCGACATTGCAAACCCATTACAATGCCCGGTGAGCGGGGTGCCGAAGTGAGACGCGGGCGGATGGCGGCGGCGCAAGAGCCATCGGGCACGCGACGCGCGCATCATTCGACCCGCACCCCACGGCGAATCAACGGAGGCATCCGGGCATCGCTATGACGATCTTGCAACTGCTCTTGCTCATCTGGATCGCGAACGGCGCCCCGGTGCTGGCGCATGCGCTGTTCGGGACGCGCTTCGCTCATCCGGTGGATGGCGGTGCGCGGTTCCTGGACGGACGCCCGTTCTTCGGCACCGCCAAGACCCTGCGCGGGGTCGCCGCAGCCGTCATCTCGACGACCTTGGCAGCCCTGTGTCTCGGGCTTTCGCCTGGACTCGGCGCGCTCGTCGGCTCCGCCGCGGTCGCCGGCGATCTCCTCACCAGCTTCATCAAACGGCGCATGGGGTTCCCGCCGAGCAGCCGGGTGCGCGGACTCGATCAGGTCCCCGAGTCTCTGCTGCCGGCACTCGTCGCCGCCCCCCGCCTCGGCCTCGCGGTGGCTGACATCGCCCTGGTAGTCGGGATGTTCGTGGTCCTAGCGGTCGGCCTGTCGCCGGTCCTGTGCCGGATCCGCGTCCGCGAGACCCCACATTGACGCGGTCTCGCCCGGCCCTCGGCTGGCGAGACCGCCGCCGCGTATCGCCGGGATCCTGAACCTCACCCCCGATAGCTTCTCCGATGGCGGGCGGTTCGCGCAACAACGGTCCGCGATCGATCACGCGCTCCGCATGGTCGAGGAGGGCGCCGATGTCATCGATGTCGGCGGCGAATCGACTCGCCCCGGGTCCCTGCCGGTGCCTGCAGCGGAACAGGCGCGGCGCGTCCTCGGGGTCATCGAGCGCCTGCGCACCCGACTGCCCCCACACGTCCCGATCAGCATCGACACCACCCGGGCCGAGGTCGCGGAGGCGGCTCTCGGAGCGGGTGCATCGCTCATCAACGACGTCTCCGCCGGACGCCACGACCCGCGCATGTTCGGGGTGGCGGCGGCCGGCGGGGTACCGCTCATCCTCGTGCACATGCAAGGCACACCCGCGACCATGCAGCAGGACCCGCGCTATGAGGACGTGGTCGAGGAGGTGCGCGCCTTCCTGCTAGAGCGCGCCCGGGCCGCGGAGGCCACCGGTATAGCCTACCAGAACCTGATCATCGACCCAGGCATCGGTTTCGGGAAGACCCGGGAGCACAACTTGACCCTCCTGGCCCGACTCGGGCGCCTGGTGGACACGGGCTATGCGGTGATGCTGGGCGCGAGCCGCAAGCGCTTCATGGGCTCGGTGTGCGCCGAACAGGAACCGTCGCGATTGGTGGGTGCGACCTGCGCCACGACGGCGCTCGGGGTGCGAGCCGGGGTCGGGTGGTTCCGGGTACACGACGTAGGGGCCAATCGCCAGGCCGCCGATGTCGCCTACGCCGTTGCGCACGCCGACCAAGGCCGGCGTTTATCGACGTAACGCCTCAGCTCGTCGGCCGCTTCAGGGCCAGGGTCAGCCCATCCGCCACCGGGAGCAGGGCGACGCGTACGCGCTCATCGGCGTGTACGAACGTATTGAAACGCCGGATCGCATCCGTGGCCGGGTCGTGGACCGCAGGGTCCGCCACCTGACCCGACCAAAGGACGTTGTCGACCACGATGAGTCCCCCCGGCCGGAGCAGCTCGAGGCACAACTCATAGTAGTCCCGGTAGCCCTCCTTATCGGCGTCGATGAAGGCCAGATCGAAGCTTCCCGCGCCGCCACCGGCCAGCAAGGCGGCAAGGGTCTCGGTGGCCGGGGCCAGCCTAAGGTCGATCTTGCCGCCGACCCCGGCCTCGTCCCAATAGCGCCTCGCGATCGCGGTCCATTGCGCGTTGACGTCGCAGGCGATGAGCCGCCCCTCGGGCGGCAGGGCGAGCGCCACCGACAGGGCGCTGTAGCCGGTAAAGACCCCGACCTCGAGCGCCTGCCGGGCCCCGATGAGCTCGCACAGGAGCGCCATGAACTGGCCCTGCTCGGGCGCGATCTGCATATTGGCCTCGGGGAGCGCCGAAGTCTCGGCGCGCAGGCGCCGCAGTATCTCGGGCTCGCGCAGCGAGACGCCGATGAGATACTGGTACAGCCGCTCCGTGAGCTGGATGGTCTTGTTGGTCACAGTGATCCCCTGCATCGGGCACGACCGCGCTCCGACATGTATCATAAGGGCCCAATGTCATCAATAGCCCCGCAGCATCGATAGCCTGGTAGGGTCGCTAGACCCTCGGTCGATAGACCCTGGAAAGATAGACGCCGATGGCCACTACCCACCACAAGGCATCTCGCTCCGACCGGACCAAAGGCACACGGCTCTTGGTACAGCTCACCGACAGTCATATCCGGGCCGACGCGGGCTTCACCTACGACGGGATCGACACCCGCGAGTCCCTGCAAGAGGTCATGGCCCTGATGCAGGTACGGCATGGGCTGCCCGACGCCGTGGCCGTGACGGGCGATCTCAGCGACGACGGGAGTCAGGCCGCCTACACGTGGCTGCGCGGGCGCTTGACGACGCTCGCGGTCCCGGCCTACTGCATCCCCGGCAACCACGACGATGCCGAGGTCCTGCGGGCGCTCCTGCCGGGCGACAACGTCCACGTCACCGACTGGGCCGAGCTCGGGGGTTGGCAGCTGGTGCTCTTGTCGAGCGCGGTCGCGGGCCGGGAAGGCGGATCGCTCGGTCGCGGCGGGCAGGACACCCTGTCGGGATTGCTGCGCTTCGCGGGCCATGCCCCGACCTTGGTCCTGCTGCACCATCCCCCGGTCGCGGTCGGCAGCCCGTGGCTGGACACCATGTGCCTCGACGACGCCGAGGCGTTTTTCGAGGTCCTCGACCGCTACCCGAACGTCCGGGCCGTGGTCTTCGGTCATATCCACCAGACCTACGACGAGGCGCGTGGAACGCTGCGATTGCTCGGTACGCCGTCCACCTGCGCCCAGTTCACGCCCAGGACCGACCGCCACGTGAAGGACGTGCAGACGGCCGGCTATCGCTGGTTCCTGCTGAGATCGGACGGGGACTGGGAAACCGGCGTCGAGCGCCTGTCCTGACGCGGACACCGCGCGATCGAAGGAGGCACCCTGCTCGTCAAAAGGCTCGCGGACTGTGAGGCCATCCTGGCCCACGACGGCTGCCGGCTCAAGGAGCTGTTGCACCCCGGGAACGACGCGGTGGATATACCCTATTCGCTGGCCATCGCGGTGGTGGATGCAGGGCAGGGGACCCATCCGCACCGGCTCGAACAGACGGAGGTCTATTATCTCCTCTCGGGGAGCGGGGTGATGGACATCGGCGGAGAGAAACGACCGGTGTGCGCGGGTGATCTGGTGCTCATCCCGGCAGGCGACACGCAGTGGATCGAGAACCCGGGCATCAATCCCCTGGTGTTCGCCGCCATCGTGAGCCCGCCCTGGCGCGCGCAAGACGACCAACGCGTCGAGTCACCGGGTGTCCAAGCCGGGATTGACAGGGATCGATCAACGGATCAAGCCTGAGAGCTTGTGAAAAAATCTGCTGCGCTCGGGATCTCGCGTTCCGGCGGTGCTCGGAATCCTCATGTATTTCAACATACACTGCGGTTCCTGCGCTCCGGCGGGAAGCCAGGGCCAGGGAGTGGCCTTGCTTGGCGCGCCGAGGATGCAACGCGACCTCCCTTCGCTCGCGACGATTTTTTCACAAGCTCTGAGCGCACGGCCCCGCGGTCATCCGCGAACAGGGCCACCGGATCGTCACGACAGGATACAAGCGCAGACGGGCGCATGACAAGCTGCCCGCGCCAGCGCCGCGGCAGGGGGCACGGCCCGTCCCGCCGGGCACCGGCCGCTCAACGCAACAGCCGTCCCAGGCGCTGTCGCGGCCGCTGTCCTCGTGTCAGGTCCAGCGCCTCCAAG
>JBQTJM010000254.1:0-35586 GCA_052387115.1 Gammaproteobacteria bacterium
TTGGAGGCTGCTCACGACACTCCGACTGGTAGGGAATTACGGCTACCAAGAGTCAACCGACGAGACGACCCGCAAGGATGCAGGCAACGCTCCGCATCATCACGTTTATGTGCGTGCGGAGTGGGAGTTCCTCCCGGATTGGCAGTTGAGCCCTCAATTGAACTGGGTGGGCGATCGAGAGCGCGTCTTGGGGGACAACCGGCCGGAGATCGCAGACTACAACACTGTAGACCTTACGATTCGGAGGAAAAATCTCCAAGGTCACTGGGACCTCGGCTGCTCCGTGCGGAATCTGTTTGATTCCGACGTGCGTGAGCCAAGCCCTGCGGGAAGTCCCGTGGCCGCGATACCCAATGACCTGCCGCTCGCGGGGCGGAGTGTCTATGGAGAGGTCCGGTTTGAGTTTTAAGCTCTGACGCAGTTAATCTGTGAGCCGGGATGTAACAGTTGAGATCAAAAAACACAAAGAGTATCTTGCCTGTCGCTCTTTGGTTCGTATTGGCTATATCGCTAGCGTTTGGCGTTCCAGCGGCTGCTCCGGCCGAAGCGACCGCCGTTGCGGTGCTCTATCCCGAAATCCGCGAACCGTACCGAAGCGTCTTCCTGAACATCGTCAAGGGCATCGAGGATAGCATCAAGGGTACGGTCAAGCAGTATGTGCTGGAGGAGGGCGACAGTCTATCAGCCCTCAAGAACCGGCTGGACAGCGAGCACGTTCAGGTTGTGATCGCCCTTGGCACAAGCGGACTGGCGGCAGCACAGCAACTGCCGGATCAGTTGCGAATAGTCGTCGGGGCGGTACTCATGCCGCCCACTGAGAACGTCCGCGGAGTTACCGGGATCACGCTTGCTCCGGACCCGGAGATGCTCTTCGATCGGCTCAAGCTGCTGGCCCCGGGCGTACAGCGTGTCACGGTCGTCTATAGTCAACAGCGCAATGAGTGGTTGATCGAGCGGGCCCGGAAGGCCGCGAGAACCCGAGCCCTCGATCTCAACGCGCTTCCCGCTCCGGATATTCGCGCGTCGGCCATCATATACCGCGACGTGCTCAATAAGCTCGAGCATGCGTCCGAAGCCATCTGGCTGCCGCAGGACGATGCGACTGTGGATGAGAGCGCGATTTTGCCGCTGATACTCAAGGAGGCCTGGGACAGAAACCTCATAGTGATTTCCAGTAACGCGGCCCATGTCAAGAAAGGCGCTCTTATGGCCCTGTACCCGGATAACGTGGGTTTGGGTCGCAGTCTCGCAGCACTAGCCCTAGACCGCACACAGATCAGCGGCCTGAAGAGTTCCGGCATGTTGCCGCTACGCGACCTACTAGTCGCGGTGAACGTTCGGACTGCGGAGCACCTGGGCCTCGATCTCATGAGCCGGGGCAAGCAGGATTTTGACCTTATATTTCCGTCACCATAGGGGCCGATCCGGAGATGAGAGTACCGTCATGCAAATTTGCAGCGCGTGCGAGTTTTCGGCGCCAGCTAATACTCATCTTCACCATCGGCATCATCTTCCTGGCCTTGGCCTCATCGGTCGCGACTTCCACGTTATCAAGCCGCACCGTTCGCGCCATGCTCATCGAACAAGGGCGTCAGGCGGCCCAGAACTTTGCGACACAAAGCACGCTCGCAGTACTCTACCACAGTAAGGATAACGCCAAGGACCCGGCACGGACGACACTGGCCTTCCCGGACGTCCGCGGCGTGGCAATCTACGATCTCCAGGAGCAGCTCCTGTTCGCAGAGGGTCAAGAAGCGTTACCTCCAGCCAACGACCTACAGTGGTCGGGACACCTGGAGTTAGACGGGGAAACGCGTGAATCTTGGTATTTCGTCGCGCCGGTTCATGCGCATCGGGGCGGGCTTGACCAGGAACCGTCACCATTTGCAGTTGGCTCGCCCGCCCCAGAGCTGATTGGCTTCGTACGTGTGGTGATGACTAAGGAAGCTTTGCAGGCGATCACAAGAGAAATCCTCAGCACGAACCTAATAGTGTCCGTTGCGCTGGCACTGGGGCTCCTTGTGTTCCTGCTTGCGATTACCACGCGTCTGACCACACCGCTGGGAAACCTGGCCAACATGATGAGGCGAGCGGCGCTTGGCGACAAGCGGATGCGTGCAGAGGTGCGAGGCCCGAAGGATATCATCGAGATGGAAAACGCCTTCAATACCATGATGACGGTTCTGGAGGCGCGGGAACGGCAACTCGAGGAGACTCGTGATGCGGCACTCGAATCGGCCCGAGTGAAGGGAGAATTTGCCGCAAACGTGAGCCACGAGCTTCGCACACCGCTGAGCGGGGTGCTCGGAATGCTGGAGTTACTGCACGACATGGGGCTGACAACCAAGCAGCGCGAGTACGTGGAGGTGGCGCAGAATGCCGGTGAATCCTTGCTGGTTCTGATCGAGGACGTACTGGATTTTTCTCGAATCGATTCGGGGAAGCTCGAGTTGCAGCCGATAGAGTTTCGTTTGTCGGAAACCCTGGACGACGTAGTGGGCTTGCTCGCCGGGCAGGCTCAACGCAAGGGTTTCGATTTGGGCTACTTGATCGCGGACGACATTCCTGAAACGGTACGGGGAGAACCTGGCCGCATACGACAGGTTTTGATCAATCTCGTTGGCAACGCCGTGAAGTTCACAGAGCAAGGCGAGGTAGCGGTTAGGGTCGAGGTGGTCAATGATTCCATTGACAAGACCTTGCTGCGCTTCGAGGTGCGGGACACCGGTATCGGTATTCCCCCTGAGGCTCAGCAGCGGATCTTCGAGGCGTTTATGCAAGCGGATGGTTCCACCACTCGCAAATATGGCGGCGCAGGTCTGGGGTTAGCCATCTGCCGCCAGCTTGTCAATTTCATGGGGGGCGAGATCGGTGTGGAAAGTGAGCCGGGAGAAGGGAGCACGTTCTGGTTCACGGCACCGCTGCAGAAGGTTATGCAGGCATCTGTGGGCGGCAACGTGAACCGCACAGCGATCACTGGACTGCGGCTTTTGATCGTTGACGACGGTGAGATTAGCCGTCGTTTCCTTGAGCAGACCTTCCGCGAGTGGGGGCTCTACCACGCGAGCGCCGTAAACGGTCTGCAGGCCTTGGAGATGCTACGCAGTGCCGCGACAGAGCATACCCCGTACGACTGTGCTGTGGTCGATCAGCGGATGCGAGGAATGAATGGTGCTGACCTCGCTTTCGACATTGCTAGAGATCCAGCGATCGCCCAGGTCAAGGTGATCG
The DNA here is from genome assembly GCA_052387115.1 of Gammaproteobacteria bacterium. Lineage (GTDB taxonomy): Bacteria > Pseudomonadota > Gammaproteobacteria > JACCXJ01 > JACCXJ01 > JACCXJ01. Next base: position 3,232 of record JBQTJM010000254.1, read on the forward strand.
TGATGACTAATCAGCGACAACTTGGACGCAACGACACACGTTCAGCCAACGTCGTGGCATGTGTCACCAAGCCTGTGCGTCAGTCACAGTTGTATAACTGTATCGCCACCATTGCCAAACAGCCTAAGGATCCTAGACCGGAGCCTGTTCCGGCAGCGACGGACCAACCGAAAGTCTATTTGGGCACCCGAATTCTGGTCGTCGAGGACAACCGCGCCAACCAACAGGTGGCGATCGGGATGCTAGAGCGACTCGGCTGCCAAGTGGGAGCCGCCGCCACTGGACAGGAGGCAATCGACCTCGCGGTACGCCGATCTTACGATCTGATACTCATGGATTGTCACATGCCTGAGATGGATGGGTATGAGGCGACCCGGCGGATCCGGGCCGTTGAAGCGGGTAGCGGACATATCCCAATCGTCGCGATGACAGCAAACGTCCGCAAGGGTGACAGTGACCTGTGCCTAGCGGCGGGCATGGACGATTATCTGTCGAAGCCCCTCAGGCTGGAGGCGCTGCGCAGCAAACTGCAGAGATGGCTGGTTGGCGGCAAAGCGGGCATCGAGGTCACAGCGGAGACAGACGATGCGCTTAGCAAACCAGGCGTTGCGGGCCCGGACGAGACGCTGGATCCCGCGGTCCTTGGCGATCTCCGCGACAGCATTGGTGGTGCGTTCTTCCGCATGATCGAAGTGTTTCTGGAAGACAGTCCAAGCTATCTGCGAGCGCTGGAAACGGCGACCGCAAAGAGCGACGCTCGAGCACTTGGGGACGCGGCACACACCATAAAAGGCAGTGGGAAGAACTTAGGGGCGAACCGCCTTGTTGCCGTTGCCAAGCAACTCGAAGATTTAGGTCGCGCCGGATCAACAGACGGCGCGTCCGATCTGCTGGTGGCGCTGGTTACCGAGTACAAGCTTGTCAAAGCAGCCCTGCAACGTGAGATCCAGCCAGGTGGGGGCGGATCGGCCTCGGAGGAGCTAGATCGGCCACGCATTATTATTGTGGATGACGACCGGGGTATGCGCTTGGCGCTGCGGAAGGTGCTCGAGGAGGATGGCTATAGGATCGACGAAGCAGGACATGGCGCCCAGGCACTGGCCCTGTGCGAGCAACAAATGCCGGATCTGGTCCTGATGGATGCGATGATGCCGGAAATGGACGGATTTACGGCCTGCACGCGCATGCGGGATCTGCCACAGGGCGCGCATACCCCCGTCTTGATTATTACTTCGCTGGACGATCAAAGCTCGATCGATCGCGCCTTTGCGGCGGGTGCCACCGATTACATCCCAAAGCCCGTGCACTTTGCAGTGCTGCGCAAGCGAGTCACCCGCCTGGTCGAGGCTAGCCGTGCAGGAACACATGTGCGCCGCCTCGCCTTTCAGGATACATTGACCGGGTTGCCGAACCGAGCCTCGTTCAAAGAACGCCTCGAAGCCGTGCTGAGCCGGTCTCGCCATGAACGCCAAATACATGCGATCTTATTTCTTGATTTAGATCGATTCAAACTAGTAAATGATACGCTGGGCCACGAGGTGGGGGACCTGCTCTTGAAGGCGGCCGCCGAACGGATCTTGGGATGTGTTCGATCGGTCGACATGGTGGCTAGGCTCGGCGGCGACGAGTTCACAGTCATCTTGGAAAACATTGGTTCAACTAAGGTCGCCGCCAGCGTGGCGGAAAAGATATGCAAGGTCATCTCGAACCCTTTCGCGTTCATGGGCCAGACAGTGTATGTCAGTACCAGCATCGGGATCTCGATGTATCCAACCGACGGCAAGGATGGTGGCACGCTGGTCAAGCACGCGGATATGGCGATGTTCCGCGCCAAGGAAGATGGGAACAACGCGCGGTTCTACGAAGACAGCATGGGGGTCGGGATCGCCAAGCGCTTGGCATTGGAGAGCGACCTTCGGCGGGTGCTGGATCGGGAAGAGCTGGTGTTGCACTACCAGGCGCAAGTGGACCTCAAGACGGAGAAGATCATAGGCATGGAAGCGCTGGTCCGCTGGCAGCACCCGGAACATGGGCTCGTGTCACCGGCCCGATTCATACCCCTGGCCGAGGAAACCGGCCTGATCGTTCCCATAGGGCAGTGGGTGCTCCGGACGGCTTGCGCCCAAAACAAAGCTTGGCAGGAGGCGGGATTGGCGCGGATCTCCGTGGCGGTGAATCTCTCGGCTCGCCAGCTCGGCCAGTGCGACCTCGACCGCACCATCGCAAAAATATTGAGCGACACTGGCCTGGAACCGCAGTTCCTGGAGCTGGAGCTCACGGAAAGCGCGGTGATGCGCGACCAGGAAGAAATGCTGGGTAGACTGCGTCGCTTGAAAGAGCTGGGGGTTCTGATTTCCATCGATGATTTCGGTACGGGTTACTCGAGTCTGAATTATCTCAGGCACTTTCCTTTTGACAAGCTGAAGATCGACCAGTCCTTCATTCGCAATGTCACCAGCAATCCGGATGATGCGGCTATCATACTCACCATCATTAACATGGCACACACCTTAAAACTGCGGGTGATCGCGGAAGGTGTGGAAACTGAAGGACAGCTTCGGTATCTCCGGCTTCATGGTTGCCATGAAGTCCAAGGTTATTATTTCAGCAGACCGGTGGCGGCCGAGGAGGCTACGCGGCTAATTCGCGGGGACAGGCGGCTGACAGGGCAAGCGATTAAAGAGGCTTCGCCTCAGACCGGTGAGTTGCATGTCGTGGGCTCGACGGTGCTGCATCATAGGAGGAGAGGCTCCGGTCGACGGTGAAGAGCTGCACGCAGTTGTTGCCAATGATGCAGGCCGCCTAGCTCCGCGCCGGCTCTCAAGCCTTCGGGGCGGTGGGGAAGCCGCGAGACCCCCTCTCCGCACCGGCCCAGGAACACCTCGACTCGCCGTGGTGCCGGAACGCCGCCGGTATTCGCTGCAGGACCTCTTCCAGAGGCCGGCGAGTCCATGCAAGCCGACGGGCGTCCCGGACCCTTCGGTACCATTCGCCCGCCGGCCGTCGCGATGGTCGTAAGAACGGGATTGACGCGGCGGAATGTGACAAATTGTCGCAGGGCCCGGTCCCGTGGGCTGACTTCCCTTTCGACTCCCGACCGGAATACCGCATAATGGCGGGGAGCCATTGCCAACCCGGGGGGGACACCATGACCGACAGCTTCCACGCCCGTACCACGCTGCGCCTCGGCGACGGTGACTACGAGGTCTACCGCCTCAAGGCACTCGAAGACCGCCTGCCGGTCGCGACCCTGCCCTATTCGCTTAAGATCCTCTTGGAGAACCTGTTGCGCCATGAGGACGGGGTGAACGTCACGGCCGAGGACATCGAGGCCCTCGCGAGCTGGGATCCGAAGGCCGAGCCGTCCAAGGAGATCGGCTTCGTGCCGGCGCGGGTGCTCATGCAGGACTTCACCGGCGTCCCCGCGGTCGTGGACCTCGCGGCGATGCGCGAGGCCATGGAACGGCTGGGAGGCGATCCCAAGCGCATCAATCCGCTCTCGCCCGCCGAGCTGGTCATCGACCACTCGGTGCAGGTGGATGTGTTCGGGAGCTCCGGGGCCGTGGCCAAGAACGCCGCCATCGAGTTCGAGCGCAACGAGGAGCGTTACGTCTTCCTGCGCTGGGGCCAGCAGGCCTTTTCGAACTTCAAGGTCGTCCCGCCCGACACCGGGATCGTCCACCAGGTGAACCTCGAATTCCTGGCGCGCACGGTGTTCTCGAAGCACAATGGCGTCGTCCAGGCCTACCCCGACACCGTGGTCGGGACCGACTCCCACACCACCATGATCAACGGCTTGGGCGTGCTCGGCTGGGGCGTCGGCGGCATCGAGGCCGAGGCCGCCATGCTCGGGCAGCCGATTTCGATGCTGATCCCCGAGGTCGTGGGCATGAAGCTCACCGGCCGCCTTCCGGAGGGCGCGACGGCCACCGACCTCGTCCTGACCGTGACTCACATGCTGCGCAAGCACGGCGTGGTCGGCAAGTTCGTGGAGTTCTTCGGCGAGGGGCTGGACCACTTGCCACTCGCCGATCGCGCCACGCTAGCCAACATGGCCCCCGAGTACGGGGCGACCTGCGGGATCTTCCCCATCGACGGCGAGACCCTGACCTATCTGCGCCTCTCGGGCCGCAGCGCCGAGCAGGTAGCGCTGGTCGAGGCCTACGCCAAGGTCCAGGGGATGTGGCGCGAGCCGGGCGCCCCCGAGGCGCGCTACAGCGATGTGCTGGCGTTCGACATGGGCACCGTCGAGCCCTCGCTCGCGGGACCCAAGCGTCCCCAGGACCGCATCGCCTTGAAGGCGGCGAAGGGCGTGGTCGAGAAGGTCCTGCACGTCTACCAGGAGGAGCGCTCGGGCGCCGCGAGCAAGGATCGCGACATGGACCGCTTCTTGAGCGAGGGCGGCGGCACGGCGGTAGGCGGGGAGGAGGCCCATCACAACGGCGTCGAGATGATCAAGATGGACGGCCGCGATGTGGCGTTGAAGGACGGTGCCGTCGTGATCGCCGCCATCACCTCCTGCACCAACACTTCGAACCCGAGCGTCATGATCGGCGCCGGGCTCGTGGCCAAAAAGGCCCGCGAACGCGGGCTGCGCGCACAGCCCTGGGTCAAGACCAGCCTCGCCCCGGGCTCGCAGGTAGTCACCCGCTATCTCACGGACTCGGGGCTTCTACCGGCTCTCGAGGAGATGGGTTTTCACGTCGTCGGCTACGGCTGCACCACCTGCATCGGGAACTCCGGCCCCCTGCCCGAGGCGGTGAGCCAGGGGATCGTTCGCGGCGGTCTCGCGGTGTGCTCGATCTTGTCCGGCAACCGCAACTTCGAGGGCCGCGTCCACCCCGAGGTCAAGATGAACTTCCTGGCCTCCCCGCCGCTGGTCGTCGCCTACGCCATCGCGGGCACCATGGACATCGATCTCGATCGCGAGTCCCTGGGCTCGGATCGCTTCGGCATGCCGGTCTATCTCAAGGACATCTGGCCCGCCCAGCGGGAGATCGCCGAGATCCTGGCGCGTATCGATTCGGAGATGTTCGCATCGAGCTACCGCGATGTCTATGCGGGCGATGGGCGCTGGTCGGAGATGCGGGTGCCCGAGGGCGATCTGTTCCTGTGGGACCCCGCCTCCACCTATGTGAAGAACCCGCCGTACTTCGACGGCATGGGACCCAACCCGCCCGGCCTCAAGCCGATCGAAAAGGCGCGTGTGCTGGCGCTCCTAGGCGACTCGATCACCACCGACCACATCTCGCCCGCCGGCTCCATCAAGGTGGACAGCCCGGCGGGACGTTACCTGGTCGAGCGCGGCGTCCAGCCCAGGGACTTCAACTCCTATGGCGCGCGGCGCGGCAACCACGAGGTCATGATGCGTGGGACCTTCGCCAACATCCGGCTCAGGAACCTGCTCGTCCCCCGCACCGAGGGCGGCTACACCGCGCACCAGCCCTCGGGCGAGCAGCTCGACATCTACGACGCAGCCATGCGCTACCAAGCCGAAGGCACCCCGCTCGTGATCCTGGCCGGCAAGGAATACGGCACGGGATCGTCCCGCGACTGGGCCGCCAAGGGCACACTCTTGCTCGGTGTCAGCGCGGTCATCGCCGAGAGCTTCGAGCGCATCCACCGCTCGAACCTGGTGGGCATGGGCGTCCTGCCCCTGACCTTCCAGAACGGCGAGAGCGCCGCGGGGCTCGGTTTGACCGGGGGCGAGCTGTACCGCATCGAGGGGCTCGTGAGCGGCGCGCGGGAGGTCACGGTGGTGGCCGAAGACGGGTCCGGCCAGGGCAAGCGCTTCACGGCGCGGGTGCGGGTCGATACGCCCAAGGAATGGGAGTACTACGAGCACGGCGGGATCCTGCCCTACGTGCTGCGGCAGCTCGCGGCTTAGACGAGGCACGGCCATAAATCGCCTCCCTAAATCCCCTCATGGGATCAAAAAGTAGGGTGAGGGGATCAAAAAGGGCGTTTCGTGACCGCGCATGGCATAGCTTAATTCCGTGCCGGCCGAGGACTCGGCGTTCGGGCCCTGGGCGCTCTTCGTCAGCGCCTTCGTCTCGGCGACCCTCGCGCCGGGCGGCTCGGAGGCGGTGCTGGCCTGGCTCGTGGCCCAGACCGGGCACGATCCGATGTGGCTGCTCGCCGTCGCCACGGCGGGCAATACCCTGGGCGCCGTGAGCACCTGGCTCCTCGGCCGGCTCGCGGCGCTCGGCTATCCCCTCGAACGCTTCATGAAGGACCGGAGCGAAAAGGCCCTGGCCCTCGTGCAACGCTGGGGCACTTGGTCTCTCCTTCTATCCTGGCTCCCGTTGGTGGGCGACGGCCTGTGCCTCGCGGCCGGGTGGCTGCGACTCCCCTTCCTCGCATGCCTCGCGGCCATCACCGCGGGCAAGCTCCTACGCTATGCGGCGGTGGTATACGCGTTCTTGCCGTGAAAATCGCGTCGTTAGCGAGAACAGGGCGCGGCAACGCTCTTCGCCGCGGGGCTCGGGCTGGACGCGAGTGCGCCTACACCTAACTAATGGCGCGGTTTCTCCGTGCCTTCAAGTGCTCCGAGCTCGAGTTTTGTTGGGACGCTATCCGACTGGGTATCTGGGACCTGCTCGATTTCGCCGGCGGAGGCACGAGATGGATCGAACCCAGCTTGGCCGGTCAGTTCCTTGATAACCGCTGTAGCACGCCGCACAGCCAAAGCTTCAAGGTCGCCCGTTGCCAACGGAGCCTTTTCTATCAGGTGCTGGAATAATTTTTCGTAGAAATCGACGTCCTCGCTAGCTCGGCCCATCAGTGACAAGATCGCGCTGACCCTTTTTGGCTTCTTACCTTCAGATTTTTCGTAGCTCGCCTCAAACGCCTCGATGGCATCTTTGCCGTCGCGTTCGTCGGACAACGCCTCCAAGGCACGTTGCGTCTCGGCGTTGTCGACGGCCACGGGACCCGGGTCCTCGCCCGGTTGCAAGTCGACGTCGAGCTCTTGCGCCAAGGCGTGCCGCACCTGCATTGACCGGAGCGCCGCGCCATCGGCCACGGGGTCGTACGCCCCGCGTACCGTTAGCGCTAGCATCGGACGCTTAGTCAATGCCTCCGCTACTTTTGCGAGCTTTTCGCTCTCAGGTGGCGGGACCTTGTCGATACCCGGCCGGAACAGGACCGCGTCAATGCCCTCCTCCTCGCCGGCGAGGGCGCCGAGCGCCTTGAAGGGCGCGGTGACGGCGGTGGTGATGAGGTTGACGATCGCCTGCCAGACCAGGTGCCCAACGCTGAATTCAGGATGGTCCACGTCACCTTCGACGGGCACGGACGCGTTGATCTTGCCCTCGCTGTCAGTGAGCAGCGCGATCGCGAGGTCGAGGGGCAAGCTTACCGCTTTCTGACTCTCGACCTGCTCACCCAAGGTAAATTGATCGAGGATAATAGTGTTGTTGCTCGTCAACCTGCGATCCTCAACTTTGTATTCCAGATCCAGGTTCAGCTTTCCGGATAGGATCCTACGCCCGGCAAAAGTGCCGCTGTAGGGCGAAAGCGGTGACATCGCAACGTTGCGGAACACCACTTTAACATCGCTATAGATCGTAACCTGTAGCGGGCTTAATGACCCCTCCACGTTGACCTGGCCGTATTCGTCCACACGGCCCTCGAGCTTGACCCTGGTTCGGTTGGCAGGAGCCGACGAGATGCCGGTCACCGCGCCGGATAATTCGTGGATGCGGGCGGCGAACGGAAGAACCAGGCTTAAGTCGGCGAAATCGACCTTCGCCCGCTCGATCCGGACACGCTCCACGGTCACTGGAATTGGATTGGCGGAATCGCTCTTTGGCTTTTCCGTCTTTGCCGGCTTCCCGGAAGATGGCGCGCCCTGCGGTTGGAAGGCAGCGGCGAGGTTCACGGTTTGATCCTTGAAGATCACGATCTTCGTGCCCGGCTCGACGAGTCGCACTTCCTTGATGGAGATCTTGTCGGGGCCGAGACCGAAGTCGATTCCGTCGGCAGACAGCGACTTCCAGGACAGGAAGGGCTTGGCGCTCTTGGATTCGTTTAGGAGCAGTTTATCGATGCTAAACGCACCCGCTGCCTTGAGTGAGGGACCGGTGGTCTTGGCTTGGCTATAATCAACCCGCATATCTGCGGAGACAGCGGCGCTCTCGAGTGTAAGCGCCGCGACCTGTGCGACCAGCGACTTCAGCGGGGTCAGATTCATGCCTTCGATCTTGACCTGCGCCTCGGCGCGATCAGCCTTTTGTGACAGTTGTCCCGTCGTGCTCAACGCACCGCCTTGTTTGATCTTGAGCTGCGCATCGAACGCGATGGGTGTCTGGCCGTCATTACTGATGTGCGTGAGCGCGACTTTCATGTCCTCTATGTCGTACGCAATCTCGGGCGATAAGCTCTGGTCGGCAAGCGCTATGCGAAACCCCTGGAGGTCGAGCGCCTTGAGCGCGAAGCGCCACGGGTTGCCTTCTTCCTTGTTCTCCGTTACGGCGATATCGATCTCCGGATGGACATTTTCGTGGTCCCGAGGTCCGAATAATTCAAGCCAACGGATTGTTTGATTCGCATCTCGGGCTATCTTGGCGCCGCCTCCCTGGAGGGCCACTCGTTGAATGGTGGCTTCCCGTTTCTCGAGATCCATTTGCCCGCCCTCGACCTTAATGGAATCCAAGGTCGCGAGCGAATCGCTCTTACCTCGTTCAGCGATGGCAATGCGCTCAAGACTGGCGGTCAAGTCCCGGATCCGCGCCGTTGGTGCAGCGACGCCGCTCTCCACTTCCGCGCCAAGCCCCAGCTTGAAGGCCCCAACGGAGACCACGGAGGGTTTAGCGTGACTCGCATCGGCATACGTGATCCCGATGGCCGCTACCTTGAATGCTTCGAGCTTGACCCGCCAAGGCGCTTCGGGCGCACCGACCGAAGGCCCGGCTGCAGGCGGCGCGGGCCGCGGCGCATCGGTGGTAGCTTCCGCCTTCACCAACGTCTCCCAATTGGCGATGCCCTTCTCGTCGACGGACAGGGCGATGTGCCCGTTGAGCACGTTGAATGTCGGCACGGTCAGCTCCCGGCTCGCAAGGTTAAAGCGAGCCCCCGCGACCTCGATCGTGTCAAGGACGACGATCGGCCCTGACGCAGAGGGGGTAGACAGCCGCAATCCCTTCAATTTGACACCCATCTCGTTCACGGTCAGGTCGGCCTTGGCTTGGTCATATTGGAAGCGGTAACGGGCTGTTGCGCCCACGTCCCCTAACGGTTCCGCCAGGTTCAACTGGTCACGGATGAAGCTCCAAGGCGTCGCTAGCTTGAAGCCCTCGAGTCGCACTTCGCCTTCCGATAGGATTGGGTTCAACGAGACACGGCCCTTCCATTCCACTACCCCGCCGTTGGCCAGTTTTGCCCTGATTACGTGAGACCCGCGGTGCTCAGGAAGCGTCGAGATTGCGTCGAGCTCCAAGTCGATCGGACTGACCGTTTCCGTGATCGGAGTCGATTTGGAGCGATCCGTGAATTTCACCGAGCCACCTGTGAGCGCCATGTGTTTGAGCACGAGCCGTGGCGGGTGCTCTGCGGGCGGAGATGCCTCGTTGGATTCCGGAAGCCGAGCGGCGATCTGGGCCAGGTTCAGCCGGCCTTCCCGATCGATCATCACATCAGCAGACCAACCCTCAAGCCGTATATCCGCAAACGTCCATGCCCAGCGGAACAGGCTTTCCAGATCGAAATCGACGAACAGGCGCTGAAAACCAAATATCGCCTCCCCGGTTGCTTCTTTGAAGGAAAAGTCCTTCGCCTCGAGCTCAAAGAGGAAGGGGTTAAACCGTACTTCGGCGACAGCGGCCTGACACCTTAGCTGCTCACCAGCCAGCTTCGGAACATAGTGCCGCACCAGATAGGGGATGAGCAGAAACCCGGCGACAGCGTATAAGGCCAGCGCCGCGGCAATACCAAGCACCCAGGGATTCCTGATCCGCTGCACGAGCCGTTTCATTCTTGTTCTATCCTGATGCGCATGCTTGGGTAGGTGAGCAGCGCGAGTATACTTGTTTCGAGAGACTTCGCACCGGGTGCGATTTCCGGGCTACGACTCAGGGGGGTTCTTAGGTGCGGATGACGACTTGGTTTCGTTCTTTGCGTCCTTATTCCACGCTACACCCTTTTTCGTCTCGCAGAAGAGTAGTGATGAACCAGTGAGTTGTCAAGCATGCGAGTCCTCGGCCTGGAATCGGGGACTTTACGACCCGTCATCGGTCCGGGGACCATGTTTCGGGCTTTTTTGGCGTCTTGGGCGGGTTTGCGCCGAAGGTGGGATTGTCGACTCAGGGGTCTGAACCGCAAGGGAGGGGGTGTCGGTTTGGGATCGATGGCCGAGGACCCGAGCCTGCGCGGCCCTTCACCATGCTGGGCCGGGCGGAGGGACCGGCACGCCGAAGCGACAGGCTCCGAGGGGACGTGGCAGACGAGGCGCTATCGCCCGTTGACCGGCGGAGGCCTCGGTATTACTGTGCTATTAACTTGGCCGGAGCCTGTAAGATGTCCGTCACGAGCCTCAAGCTGCCCGATGAGCTAACGCCTGGCGACGATCACAAAGTGCGCGAAGCGGTCCAGATCCTGGTACGCCATCCGTTGATCGGGCGTCTGGCCGAAACGCACCGCCGCGAGCTGATCACTTTGAAGGGGCGTACCGGCTACGTCGCATTTTGTCGCTGGTTGGATGCCCATTGGCGCTCATCAATTCTCATCAACGTGAAGCGGGATATCCGGGAGTTTAGGCAGGGGAGGCCCTGCGTGGGTGGCCCGGCGGTTCGCCTCGACGTGAACGCCCCCGGTGAACCAAGATGATGCCGGCTGGAGGCGGCCTTGGGGGCGCCCACGGGGGGGCGCCCCTACCTGCAGGGGATGAGGATGACGCCGGCTGGATGCGCCAGGCCCTCGAACTCGCCCATCGCGCGCGAGACGCGGGCGAGGTGCCGGTCGGGGCGGTGCTGGTCCGCGACGGCGAGGTGCTGGGCGAGGGTTGGAACTGCCCCATCACCCGGCGCGATCCGAGCGCGCACGCCGAGGTCATGGCCCTGCGCGCGGCCGCGAGTCGTGCCGGTAATTACCGCTTGCCGGGCGCGACCTTGTACGTGACCTTGGAGCCCTGCGTCATGTGCGCCGGGGCCATCCTCCACGCGCGCCTCGCGCGGGTCGTCTTCGGCGCCCTGGACCCCAAGGGGGGTGCCGCCGGTAGCGTGTTCAACGTGCTCGGTACGGAACGCTTGAACCACCGGGTTCAGGTGCAGGGCGGCTGCCTAGGTGAGGCGTGCGCCGAAGTCCTGAAGTCATTTTTCCAGGCGCGTCGAGACGCGGCCCGCCCAACCGGATATCGAACCGTCGGATAGCGAACAGTGTACCGGCTGGCCGAAGTGCTCGGGCGGGCCCTCAGTGCGCGGGGATATAAGCTGGTCACGGCCGAGTCCTGCACCGGGGGTTGGCTGGCCCAGGCCATCACCGACGTGCCGGGCAGCTCGGGGTGGTTCGAGCGCGGCTTCGTCGTGTACTCCAACGCCTCGAAGTGCGAGCTCTTGGGCGTTCGAGGGGAGACCCTGGCTCGCTTCGGTGCGGTGAGTATCGAGACGGCCGCCGAGATGGCCCAAGGGGCACTGCAGGCGAGCCACGCTGAGGTGAGCGTTGCCATTACCGGGGTCGCGGGACCCACGGGCGGTACCACGGAGAAACCCGTCGGAACCGTATGTCTTGCCTGGCAGGGCGGCCCTCTTCCGCCCGACACGCGGGCGTTCCGTATCGAAGGTACTCGCGCGGGCGTTCGCCGCCAGGCGGTCTTGGCGGCGCTGGAAGGGCTCATTGAGCGACTCGGCACCGGGGCCTAGACAGCGGCTGTTCCTGGCGCTCTGGCCCGACGAGGCACTCCGGTGCCGCATCGCCGCGATGGCCGAAACGGCCCGCGTCACCGGCGGCAGGCCGGTGCCTCGCGCCAACTGGCACATCACCCTGGCCTTCCTCGGCAGCCTCGAGGTCGAGAGGCGCCGTGGTGTGGAGCGTGAGGCCGACGCGGTCCGCGTGCCGGCTTTTGAGCTATGGCTCGATCGCCTGGGTTTCTGGCTGCGTCCGGGCGGGATCCTGTGGCTGGGGACTTCCCAGCCGCCCGAGGCACTTGTCCGCCTCGCGACCCGGCTCGGTGAGGGGATATCGAATAGTGGTATCGAGGCCGACCCGCGTCCCTTCCATGCCCATCTCACCTTGATGCGCCGGGTGGAGCGCGCGGTGCGGCTGGATCCGCCCACCCCGCTGCGCTGGCCGGTCGCGGACTTCGTGTTGTGCGAGTCGGTGACCGATCCCGGCGGGGCCCGCTATCGGGTCCTCGCGCGCTGGCCGCTCCGCGAGTGATGCGGCGGCGCGCCAAGTGGGCGGGCTTGTGCTAATCTCTATGCGGAACGGTGGGGGAGGCTGGGTTACGGCGCAGACAGCGCGCCTAACCCAGCCTACATCTGAGCGCCTCGGGTTGGTGGGTTACGGCGCAAACGGCGCGCCTAACCCACCCTGCATGGGAACATTGGCCCTAAGAACGTTGGTCCGGTAACAGACATTTGAGAACCCTCAAGGGAGACGGGATGGACGACAACAGGAAGCGCGCGCTCGGCATCGCGCTCGGCCAGATCGAAAAGCAATTCGGCAAGGGCTCCGTCATGCGCATGGGCGATGTGCAGGCGGTGCGCGACGTCGATACCGTGTCCTCGGGGTCGCTCGGCCTCGATATCGCGCTCGGGATCGGCGGCCTGCCGCGCGGCCGGGTGGTCGAGATCTACGGTCCGGAGTCGTCCGGCAAGACCACCTTGGCGCTGCATGCGGTCGCCGAGGTACAGCGCCAGGGCGGGACGGCCGCGTTCGTCGATGCCGAGCATGCCCTGGACCCGCCGTACGCCGGCAAGCTCGGCGTCGCGGTCGATGACCTCCTGGTCTCGCAGCCGGACACGGGCGAGCAGGCGCTCGAGATCACGGACATGCTGGTGCGCTCCGGGGCCGTCGACGTCATCGTCATCGACTCCGTCGCCGCCTTGACGCCCAAGGCCGAGATCGAGGGCGAGATGGGCGATTCCCACGTCGGCCTGCAGGCGCGGCTGATGTCCCAGGCGCTGCGCAAGCTCACGGGGAACATCAAGCGCTCCAACACGCTGGTCATCTTCATCAACCAGCTCCGCATGAAGATCGGGGTCATGTTCGGAAATCCAGAGACCACGACCGGCGGCAACGCCCTGAAGTTCTATGCCTCCGTCCGGCTGGATATCCGCCGCATCGGCTCCATCAAACGCGACGAAGAGGTGGTCGGCAACGAGACCCGGGTAAAGGTCGTCAAGAACAAGCTCGCCCCTCCTTTTCGAGAGGCGGTCTTCGACATCCTGTACGGGGAGGGCGTGTCGCGGAACGGCGAGATCATCGATCTCGGCGTGAGTTACGGCGTGATCGATAAGACCGGGGCCTGGTACAGCTTTCGTGGGGAACGCATCGGTCAGGGCAAGGAGAACGTCCGCGGTTTTCTCAAGGACCACCCCGAGCGCGCGGCCGAGATCGAGCGTGAGGTACGCGCCAAGGTGTTCCCCGCGGCGGCCGAGACGCGCCCCACCGTCGAGGAGGTCAAGGCCTGAGGGATGCGGGGGAGGAGGCCAAACGGATGGCCCTGCGGCTGCTCGCCCGGCGCGAGCACAGCCGTAGCGAGCTTGCCGCCAAGCTCGCGGCGCGGGGTGTGGGGTCGGAGATCGCGCAGCACGTGCTCGCGGAGCTTTCGGCCGACGCCCTGCAAAGCGATGAGCGCTTCGCGGAAGACTACGCACGGGCGCGCATCGAGCGCGGCTATGGACCCGAGCAGATCCTGGCAGGACTCCGTGAACGGGGCATCGACGAGGCGATCCTGTCGCACCGTGTCGATCCTCGGGACCCCGCCTGGATCGAGCGGCTCGCCGAGACGCGCCGGCGGCGCTTCGGCATCCTCTTGCCCATGGGCCCCGGACAGTGGGCACGCCAGTGCCGGTTCCTGGTACGGCGCGGCTTTCCCGTGGCCCTCGTCCGCCGGCTCCTAGGGCCACTCGCAGGCGATAACGGGGACGACGATGTCGGGGAAGACGCAGCCTGCCATGAGTAGCCCGGCGTTGCGCCGGGCCTTTCTGGACTACTTCCAAGGGTGCGACCACGCCATCGTGCAGAGCGGGCCGATCGTGCCCGCCAACGATCCCACCCTGCTCTTCACCAACGCCGGGATGGTACAGTTCAAGGACGTGTTCCTCGGGCGCGAAGAGAGGCCCTATCGGCGCGCTGCCTCGAGTCAATGCTGCGTGCGTGCCGGCGGCAAGCACAACGACCTCGAGAACGTCGGGTACACCGCGCGACATCACACCTTCTTCGAGATGCTGGGCAACTTCAGCTTCGGCGACTACTTCAAGCGCGAGGCGATCGCCTATGCCTGGGAGTTCCTGACGGGCGTTTTGGAGATCGACCCCGGGCGGCTCTGGATCACGGTGTTCGAGGACGACGACGAGGCCGCGGCGGTATGGTTGAAAGACATCCAGGTCGATCCCGCACGCTTCTCCCGCTGCGGAGAGAAGGACAACTTCTGGACCATGGGCCCGACCGGGCCGTGCGGACCCTGCTCGGAGATCTTCTATGACCACGGTCCCGCGATCCCCGGCGGCCCGCCCGGGAGCCCGGCGCAGGACGGCGATCGCTATGTCGAGGTCTGGAACCTGGTCTTCACCCAGTACGATCGCGACGGGGCCGGGCGCCTGCACCCGATCCCCAGACCCTCGGTGGACACCGGGATGGGGCTCGAGCGCATCGCGGCCGTCATGCAAGGGGTCCACAACAACTACGACATCGATGTGTTCCGCACGCTCATCCGTGCCGTGTCCGCGATGGCGGGGGAGGGGGGACCGAACACCCGCACCTCGCTCCAGGTCATCGCGGATCACATCCGTTCCTGCGCCTTCATCGCGGCCGAGGGGGTCGTGCCCTCGAATGAAGGCCGCGGTTATGTGTTGCGCCGGATCATCCGGCGCGCCAGCCGGCACGGCTCGGCGCTCGGGATCGCGGGGCCGTTCTTCTATCAGCTGGTGGCGCCCCTGGCGCGCGAGATGGGCGAGACCTATCCGATCCTGGTCACGGCGAAGGAAACTATCGCGCGCGTCCTGCGCCACGAGGAAGAGCGCTTCGCCGAGACCCTGGAACAGGGGCTCAAGGTCCTGGAGCGCGTCATTACCGGGCTGCACGGCAAGGTGATCCCCGGCCGCGAGATCTTCCAGCTCTACGACACCTACGGTTTTCCCGTCGATCTCACCAATGACATCGCCCGCGAGCGCGGGTTGCGTCTGGACCTCGACGGGTTCGAGGGGGAGATGGCGAGGCAGCGCGAGCGCGCCCGCGCCGCGAGCCAGTTCGGTGGGGCTGCCTCGGGCACCATCCTGCCGGTCCTCGGGGGCGCGGCAACCTCCCGCACCCCCGGCGAGTTCACGGGTTATGCCGGGACGCGCGGCGAGGGTCAGGCGCTCTGCTTGTTCCGGGACGGGGAGGCCGTCGAGGTCCTGGAAGCGGGGCAGGAGGGCGTCGTGGTCCTCGACCGCACCCCTTTTTATGCCGAGTCCGGCGGCCAGATCGGCGATGTCGGCGAGCTGCACGGGCCCGCGGGTACGTTCCGGGTCATGGACACGCAAAAGCAGGCGGGGCTGCACCTGCACATCGGCGCGGTGAGGACCGGCCAGTTGGCTCTGGGCGAGACCCTGCGGGCGGAGGTGGACCCGGTGGCGCGTCGCGCCACGGCGCAGAACCACTCGGCGACCCACCTCCTGCACGCCGCGCTCCGGCACTCGCTGGGCGGGCACGTCTTACAGAAGGGCTCGCTCGTCGCCCCCGATCGGCTGCGCTTCGACTTCTCGCACTCGGCGCCGCTCTCGAGCGCCGAGGTCCGGGCCATCGAGCACCTGGTCAATGCGGAGATCCGCGGCAACCAGGCGGTCGAGACCGAGGTCATGCCGGTAGAGCGGGCCCTCGAAAGCGGTGCCCTGGCCCTCTTCGGCGAGAAATACGACGCCGAGGTGCGGGTCCTCAGGATCGGCGAGCTCTCGGTCGAGCTGTGCGGCGGGACCCATGTGGGGCGCACCGGTGACATCGGGCTCTTCAAGGTCATCGCCGAGGGCGGGGTGGCGGCAGGCGTTCGGCGAATCGAGGCGCTGACGGGCGATGCGGCGCTCGCCTTCGTGGCGGAGACCGAGGCGGAGCTCGAGCGCATCGCGTCGTTGCTCAAGGCCCCGCGCGAGGGGATCGGCGGCCGGGTCGAGCAACTCCTGCAACGCTTGAAGCAGGAAGAGAAGGTGAGCCAGGGCCTGCGTGCCAAGCTCAGCCAGCAAAGGGGTCAGGACCTCTCCGGACAGGCCCGCGAGATAGCCGGCGCCAAGGTCCTGGCCTCGACCTTGGAAGAAGCGGATGCCGGGGTGCTGCGCGAGACCATGGACAAGCTCAAGGACAGTCTCGGGAGCGCGGCCATCGTGCTGGCCAGCGTGAAGGAGGGGAAGGTGGTGCTGGTGGCCGGTGTGACCCCCGATCTGTGCGGCAAGGTGCCTGCCGGGGAGTTGGTCAATTTCGTGGCGCGTCAGGTGGGCGGCAAGGGCGGGGGACGGCCGGACCTGGCCCAGGCCGGTGGACAGGACCCGGGCCAATTGGCCCGAGCGCTCGACAGCGTGGCGGACTGGGTCGGACAGCGCCTCGGCGTGTGATCGGGTTATTTATCTAACTGTTGGGGATCCCCCGGCCGTGACGCTCATCGTGCAGAAATTCGGGGGCACGTCCGTCGGCGATATCGATCGCATCCGGGAGGTGGCTGCGCAGGTCGGAGCGACACGTGCGCTCGGACACGAGGTCGTGGTCGTGGTCTCGGCGATGAGCGGCGAGACCGACCGCCTCATCGGCCTCGCCAGACAACTGACGCCACGCCCCAAGGCGCGCGAGCTCGATGTCCTGCTCGCGACCGGGGAGCAGGTCACCATCGCGCTCCTCGGCATCGCCCTGGAGGCCCAGGGTCACCGGGCCCGTTCCTACACCGGCGCACAGGTGCACATCCTGACCGACAGCGCCCACAACAAGGCGCGTATCCTCGATATCGACGGCGAGCGGATACGGAGAGACCTTGCGGAGGGGACCATCGTGGTCGTAGCCGGCTTCCAGGGCGTGGACGAGCACGGCGACATCACCACCCTGGGGCGCGGGGGCTCGGACACCACCGCCGTGGCGCTGGCGGCCGCGCTCAAGGCCACGGAGTGCCGGATCTATACCGACGTGGACGGGGTCTACACGACCGATCCGCGTATCGTCCCCGAGGCCCGGCGTCTCGATCGCCTGACCTACGAGGAGATGCTCGAGATGGCGAGCCTGGGCGCCAAGGTGCTCCAGATCCGGTCGGTGGAGTTCGCGAGCAAGTATAATGTGCCGCTCCGGGTGCTCTCGTCGTTCCGGGACGGCGGGGGGACGCTCATCACGGCCGAGGACCCAGCCATGGAACAGCCCGTCATTTCCGGGATCACGGTGAATCGCGACGAAGCGAAGCTGACGGTCCTCGGGGTCCCCGACAAGCCCGGCATCGCGGCCCGCATCCTGGTGCCGATCGCCGAGGCCAACATCGAGGTCGACATGATCGTGCAGAATGTCGCCGCGGATGCGACCACCGACTTCACCTTCACGGTACACCGCAACGACTATGACCGGGCGCTCGAGTCGCTGAACCGGGTCGCCGCGGAGCTGGGGGCGCGCGGCGTCGAGGGCGACGACAGGATCGTCAAGATCTCGGTCGTCGGGGTCGGAATGCGCTCGCATGCGGGGATCGCGAGCACGATGTTTCAGGCCTTAGCGGGTGAGGGCATCAATATCCGCATGATCTCGACCTCCGAGATCAAGGTATCGGTGGTGGTGGATGAGCGGTACCTGGAGCTGGGGGTGCGGACCCTGCACAGCGCCTTTCGACTGGATCGGGCGGCCGGGTAAGCGCCGCGCGGGGTCCCAACGGGCTCACCGATACCGCGTGCCCCTTGTGGGGTGCCGTGTTCTGTGGTTTGATGAGCGAAAAGATCCGCAATGGGCGGGGCTTATGGACAGTTCGTGACTGTGGAGGCAGGAGATGTTGATCTTGACGAGGCGGGTAGGCGAGTCACTGATAATAGGCGATGACGTGAATGTCACCGTTCTGGGGGTCAAGGGCAACCAAGTACGGTTGGGTGTGAATGCGCCGAAAGAGATCTCGGTGCATCGGGAGGAGATCTACCAGCGGATCCAGCAGGAACGAGCGGCGCGCGCCGGGGTGGTCGATGAGTCGCCCACCGAGCCGGCTCCCGACGACGGCGCCTAGCGAACGAGGGCCCGAATCGATTAAGTCGGGGGTCCGGCTTTACCTCGCTCGCGTGGCCCGCTATCCTTTACCTTGCGCAAGCAAGGGGGTTTTGAGGGGCAATGGAGAGATGGCCGAGCGGCTGAAGGCACTCCCCTGCTAAGGGAGTATGGGGTTAACAGCCCCATCGAGGGTTCGAATCCCTCTCTCTCCGCCAAACACCGGTCGCGCGAACGTAGCGGCGGTCCTTCTTCACACGCGCCCGTAGCTCAGTTGGATCAGAGTACCTGGCTACGAACCAGGGGGTCGGGGGTTCGAGTCCCTCCGGGCGCGCCAAGCTTGGCCTGACAGGTTGGATCGACCCCGTATGATCGGCCCCCAAATTGGTCGATCCCCGAATTGATCGCCCCAGGTTGATCGCCCCAGATTGATCGATGAGGCCCCTCTTCGGCCGTTCCGTCACATTATAATCAAGTCTGAGGCAGCGTATGCCGATCGTGGCTGCAGCGCTTGCGCCGTTTCGCCGACAGGCGCGCGGGATGGCATACCGGCCCGTGGGCGTAAGGGGCTAATCGAGCGCGATGCGCCACTGCAGGAACACCTGGCCGAACCCCCCTGGTCCGTCCGCGAGGCGGCCAATAAGGTCGAGCTCCAGGCTGTGGTAGCGATCGAAGTCATAGCGGATCCCGTCGCGAAGGAGCACTTTGAGGAATCGCGGCATGGGCAGAGTCTCGAATTGATCCACGAACTGAGCTCGAGCCGGGGCCGTATCGTAGCTACCGGCGGGCGGCAGAAACGCCGGGGGCGGGTCGTCGAGGGGTCCGGCGTCCGCGTTGAGGGTATATCCAGCTAGTAGCAGCAGGCAGGGGAGGCGCGTCAGTCCTCCCCCAAGGCGACCCAAGGCCACCCGATCTCCCGAGCACGCAGGTTTCATCCACGCAGGTTTCATCTGATTACCTCCCGTAGGGCAGCGTTCTGCACCGTGAGGCGAAGGCCGTGGCCGGTTCACATCCGGCCGCGTGAAAGTCCGTCGCACCCCGTTCCCGGGGTCGGGCCGAGAGGGCCGCGTGCAATAGGACAGGGGGCACGGCCTTGCGCCGATGAGGTCCTCGTTCCCTCGACGACCAGGCGATTTCCGCGGGGGGTATTGCTCCTCGGGCGCGCTCGGCACCCGCTGTCGGATCTCCGACGCCGATGGCGCTCCGCGAGCGTTTGTGCAAGCGCTACGCCACCGTAACGACCATGTTTCACCGCCTTAAAGAGGACATCGCCTGCGTATTCGAACGCGACCCCGCGGCGCGCACGACCCTGGAGGTCCTGACCACCTCCCCGGGTTTGCATGCGATCGTGTTACATCGGGTGAGCCACAGGCTGTGGCGCAACGGGTTCAAATGGCCGGCGCGTTTCCTCGCCCATATCAGCCGCTGGCTGACGGGGGTGGAGATCCACCCCGCCGCCCGCATCGGCCGGCGTTTTTTCATCGATCACGGCATGGGGATCGTGATCGGTGAGACCTCGGAGATCGGCGATGATTGCAGCCTCTACCACGGCGTCACCTTAGGGGGCACGACCTGGAACAAGGGCAAACGTCACCCCACGCTCGGGCGCAATGTGGTCATCGGCGCCGGCGCCAAGGTCCTCGGGCCCATCACCATCGGTGACCACGCCCGCATCGGGTCCAACGCCGTGGTGGTGAAGGAAGTACCGCCCGGGGCCACGGTCGTGGGGGTGCCGGGCCAGGTGGTCGCGCCCGATAGGGACCGTTCGGAACGCCGGGAGGAGATGGCGAAGAAGATGGGCTTCGACGCGTATGGGACCACCAAGGACATGCCCGATCCCGTGGCGAACGCCCTCCATGCCATCCTCGACCACCTGCACGCACAGGACGCGCGCCTCACCGCATTGCGCGATGCGCTGCGCGCCCACGGCATCGAGCCGCCGCCGGAGGATTAGATTCTGGGAAAATAGGGGTCAGACTTTTTATTCCACCGAAACACTTGCCGCAGCATACCCTCTCCGTTTAGGGGGACCGACATTCCGGTCCCCTCCCCTGCGGAGCGGGGGAGGGTCAGGGTGGGGGTAAAGGCGCCGCGGCGAGGAACAACCTTGGTCAGCGACCCAACGGCCGGACCCCCACCCCACCCTCCCCCGTCCGCAAAAAGCACGGACAGGGGAGGGAGTTGCTCGGAGAGAACTCGAGCTTCAAAAGGAGCGTAGGGCGCGTGCCCGCGCCATTCATTGGCGGTATGATTCCGCCATACCTGATTACCGTCGCGCCCATCTGCAGGGGGGCACGTATTTCTTCACCGTCAACACGGCGCCAAACGTTTCTCACCGATGCCGGGGTGCGCTCGGCCCTGCGGGAAGCGATCGGAACGCTTCGTTTGACCCATCCGTTAGCTATCGTGGCTCGGGTATCGCTGCCTGACCGCATGAATGCGATCCGCTGGTGGTCGCCCAATCTACCACGTCTACCGTATAGGGAACGTCGGATGCGCTGAAGTCATATCGCAATTGGGCCGTGGTTTCGTAAGGCAGCGGGACTTCTCCGACCACGCAAAGGTCCAGGTCGGAGGTGGCCCTGGCTATGCCGGCAACGCGCGAGCCGAACGCCCATACTTCGCGGCCGGGGACATGCCGCCGCAGGATGGCTTGCACCATCGCCAGATGGTCGGGCCGAACGTCAAGCGGCATTGCGCAGCCGCTCCATCGTGACTTTGGCGTCGGCAAGAAAGTCGCGCGCGCGCTCGAAAGCGCGGGCCGTCTCCTCACTGTCGTAGATATGGGAAGTCTTGTTGCGGGCTTCGTAATGTCCGAACCAGGTCTCGGTGTCTTCGAGCAACCGGTGTTTGGCGGCCTGGCGGAAGATGTCTCTTTTGGAAAGCACAGCGCCTTCGTCAATCTGGTAGTTGTCCTTGAGCGCCCTCTGCAGCAGCTTCCAGGACAAGTCCATGGCGATCTCGAAACGTTGGATGACGCCGTCGCGTACCGTCAGCAATTGCGGATAGCACGCGGCCTCCGCGAAACCTTCTTCGAGCCGCACGAGCGCCTTTTCCAGCGCGTCGACACTCAGTCTTGTCATGGTTTCTCTGCCGCTCTCCCCCATTCGAGTAAACGCTGTCGCAGCGCTATCTAATCCCGCGTACCCGAGGCTCGCGTCGGTCGGCATGCGCGCCTCGGGACCGCTGCCGATCACTCGCAGGATACGGCCGCCAGGTCGGCCGCATCGCGCTTGCAACGGTCACGACCCTTGCCGCCGTTCAAGCGGTCCCTGCCAGGTCCTCCCACCAGTGCGTCTTTTCCTCGGTCACCTTGCAGCCGATCGTTGCCTGGCCCCCCGATGAGTCGGTCCCGCCCGGGACCTCCGGAGAGGCGGTCGTTGCCGCCCCCGCCTCGGATCGTGTCGTTACCGCCGAGGCCGGCGATGGTGTCGGGGCCGGGTGTCCCGGTGATCGTATCCGGCCCCGGCGTGCCCAGACACACTTGACCCGGCACACCGTTGACCCTGCAGCCGCCGCTCGGAGCAGGGCCCGGTGGTGGGGCCGCGATGCTTCCTTCCACGGCGCCGATGTCGCACGCCGCCCCTTGGGGCCGCGGGATACCGCGTTGGTCCGTCAACGTCTCCGGCAGTTGGCAATCGCCGTTCGCGGGGCTCGCATCGAGCGCCGGGCTTCCGTGGATGAGGATATGGGTCGGCGTCGGCCCACCGTTGTTGGCGAGCGTGGTATGGAGGATCGCGCCCAAGCCTGCACCGGGCACGATGTCGGTCGCGCCGGGGCTGAAGCCGACGACGCCCGATTGCCCGCTGTGGCCAAAGAGGTTGTGGCTGCCGACGTTGATGGGGCCGGAGCTGATCCGGACCTCCGGCCCGCTCCCGGTAGCGGCGTTACCGGCGATGAGCGTGCGGCGCAGCGTGACGGTGTCGGATAAGCTGAAGAGTCCCCCACCGTCGTCCGCCGAGGTGCTGGTCGAAGCCGATACGTTTCCGGTTATCGTGCTGTGAATGAGGGTGATGGGGCTCCCCGAGTTCCCAATGCCACCACCGTCACCTTCGGATCGATTCGAAGAAATGGTCGTGTTGATGAGTGTGAGAGGGGCCCCGTCACCGTTGTAGATCCCGCCGCCGGAAGCGAAGAATTGCCTCAGTGCCACGTTGCCCGAGACGGTCGTGTTCATGATCGTCAGCGGGCTGCGGTCGTTGCACACGCCCCCGCCGAATGTAGTAAAACTGATGTTGGTACTTGTACCGGCCGCGGTATTGCCCGCGATGGTGCTGTTGACAATGGTGGTGGTGTCCCCGGGGTCAAACCTTCCGAGGATATCCAATCCGCCGCAGGAGCGGCCAGCGTAGTTCTGAGCGATCACGCTGTTCGTGATGAGCGCGGTGCCGCCGAACTGGCTGACCCCACCGCCGCTCCCGCGCGTATAGTTGCCGCTGATGGTGCTGCTGTCGATCCGGAGGTAAGCATAAAAATCCATACAAGGATCGCTGTTCACCCCGCCTGAATTATCATAGGCGGTATTGCTCGAGACGGTGCTGTGGTTAAGGACCAAGACACCGCCCCCACTGGAGATACCACCGCCGCCTCCGGCAATGTTGCCGGTGACGGTGCTGTTCTCGAGGACGGCAACACCCTCGTACACGAGTAAACCACCGCCCTGCAGATCAACGTCAAACAACCCGCCGCCGAGCCCCTGGAGCTTGCCGCCGCTCACCGTGGTGCTGCGGAGCGTGAGCTGCCCCGGGCGCCTCACCGTGAAAACACGAAAGTCGGGCGCGCCGTTCTCGCGCCTCACCGTGCTGCCGTTCCCCTCGATCGTGATGGGCGAGGTGACGAGCGGGAGCCCCGAATATCCGAGGCTGTCATCCGGTATCGGGGACATCAGCGTGTGCGTGCTGCCCGCCGCCAGGACGATGGTGTCCGCGCCGCTCCCGCCCGTGCATCCGCCCACCGGGCTGTCGCTATTGGCGGTGGTGATGGCCTCGACGAGTGTGCAGCCGATGCCGTCCACCGGGATCGTCGCCGCCCACGCGGGCGCCTCACCGAGCGCCAGGAGCAAGGCCAGGGCGGCAATGGACCCCGCCCGGCGCCGCTCGAGGGCGCGCCGGGCGCGCCTTGGCAGGGCGCGAAGGGGCAGGTAGTGATCGGCGAAGCGCCGAAACAGGTCTTCGGCCTGTGGGAGAACGATGAGCGGCAGCCCGGCATCCTCGGCGGCGTGCTCGAACGCCCTGCGCAGATCGGACGGGATCCTGATGTCTGGCATCTCGGGGTGGTGCGAGGTGTTCATGTCCGTGTCTCCATGTGCTCAGGTCCTCCGGGCTTAGCTAGAACCCAGAACCCGCGTCTTGATTATATCCAATACTGAGATCCGCGCCAGCAACATGGCCCACAGGTAAAAGGACACGCAGGGCTAGGTGCGCTGCGGATGCCAATGCATGCGCCGGCTGGGGGCGTCCAACGTCGGGCGTCGCCGTCGGGTGGGTTACCGGCGCGCGAGATGCCGAGCGCGGCAGGCTTTTTCACAAGATCTCACGCCTCGATCCACTCGAGGTAGCGCTCGACGCCGTCCTCGCGTAGCGACGCACGCGGCCGCCCTGGACCCTTTGACCCTGCGGAAGCGCGGTACCAGGAAACAACACGAGAATTGGGAAGACCCAGCCGAGCGCCCTTGGAAACGTTTCCTGGAAAGGCAGCCATAGCACCTTTATCTAACTCTTTTTGGCACATACATCCTCCATAATGCTATTCATAATGGGTCCACATTCGGATCACTTTAACGACGCGGCCCTGTTGCAACACTTGATAGACAAGTCGGTGTTGGACGTTGATCCGGCGGGAATAGGCGCCTGCCAGGTCGCCAACGAGTTTTTCGTAGCGAGGCGGGTTCTGAAACGGATTGTCCTTAACGATATCCAGTAATTCCTGTGCCTTGGGCCGCAACCCGGCAGCAGCTAATTTCTTGGCGTCTTTTTGGGCCTGCCTGGTAAAGATGAGCTGCCATTTCACCAGTCGGGGTCCTTGGCACATTCCTCAATGGGTGTACTTAACCCCTCGCGAATGGACTCTCTCATGCCAGGGATGGACAACAAGCACACAGTCTCCTGGATCGCGCGCCAGTCCTCCTCCGAAATAAGAACGGCATTCGATCGCGTGCCGGTGATGAGTATGGGCGAGTGGGTGGAAGCCGCTTCGTCGATCAAGCGATAGAGATTCGACCTCGCTTCGCTGGCAGTAAGAGTCGTCATCGGCCGTTCCTCAGTAGGTTAAACTAAGTCGCCAATATAGTACGCTATACCGTACGTTCAAGTAAGTCGCTGCGCGGCAGGGTCGCTTCGCCCGCGTAGCCGCTCAATTCATACAGTCTGAGGGTTCCGGGGCCGCGGCAACCGGCGGCGGCCGCCTGTGGACTTCTGCCACCTCCCAGCTTTTGCAACCGCTGGCCTCTGCCGTTGCCTCGTGGCGCTTGCAGTCAGCTTGTGGCATGACGCGCCACCCCCGACTTTGAACCTACACATTGTCTGTTGTAGACCAGCTGAACTCGCCGACGGCTCGTTTCCCTAGCCCACTAGGGAGAAAACCGATCGTCAAGCCACGAGGACAGGATCGCCACGATGCGCTCCACGGCCCCCCGCTGGCTCAGGACCACTTGCCGGCCGCGCTCACCGGCCTCGCGGCGTGCCTCCGGAGCGGATAGGAGCTCCGAGACGCGGGCGGCCAAGACGTTCGGGTCCTCTGCGATCCAGGCGGCGCCGGCGCCGATCAACGCAGCGTAGATGGCCTCGAAATTCGTGATGTGCGGCCCCGTCACGATCGGCACGGCGAGGCGCGCGGCTTCGAGCGGGTTGTGGCCGCCGATCCCGACCAGGCTGCCGCCGACGAACGCGACGTCCGAGGCCCCGTAAGAGAGGGCCAGATCGCCCATGGTGTCGAGCAACAAGACCTCGGTCGCCGAGGTGCAGCCCTCACCCCTGGAACGCCGCGTGGTCTCGAAACCGGATTGCTTGCACAGATCGTAAACGCGCCCGAAGCGTTGCGGATGGCGTGGGGCGAGCACCAGGAGCGCTTGGCGGTGCCGATCCTTGACGACAGCGTGTGCGCGCAAGACCAGCGCCTCTTCGCCTTCGTGGGTGCTTCCGGCGATCCACACGGGCCGCTCGCGGCCGATTTCACGGCGCAAGCTCGTGCCCTCATCGATGAGCCCGGCCGGGACCTCGGCGTCGAACTTGATGTTGCCTGCGTCGCTGACCCGCGCCGGATCCGCACCGAGCGCCACGAACCTGCGAGCGTCTTCCACCGATTGCGCGGCGATCCGGTCTACGTTTCGGAGCAGGGTGCGCGTGATGCCCGGAATGCGCTGGTAGCCGCGAAACGAGCGCGGCGAAAGCCGGGCATTGGCGAGCAGGACCGGGACCCCTTGGCGCCGGCACTCGGCCAAGAGATTGGGCCACAGCTCGGTCTCCATGATGAGCACCGCAACGGGCCGAACACTCCCCAAAAAACGCCGCATGGCGCCGGGCAGATCGAAAGGGAAAAAGAAACGCTGAACCGCCCCGCCCAACTCCCGCACCACGCACTCGGCACCGGTCGGTGTGGTCGTGGTCATCACCACCTCGATGTGTGGGAAGCGAGCGGACATGGCGCTGACCAGCACGGCCGCCGCCTGCGCCTCGCCGACCGATACGGCGTGGACCCAGAGGCGGGGCCGTCCCCGATCCGCGAGCTGGATGTATCCCAGGCGCTCGGGCCAGGCGCGCCGGTAGCCGGGGTGGCGCGCGCCCAGCCAGGCGAGCCGCAAGAACAGGAACGGGGTCGCGAGATAAAAACAGAGCGTGTAGAGCCTTCTCACCCCCTACGAGTTCATAGGGGGAGCCACTCGAGGAAGCGCTCGACGCCGTCCTCGATGCCCATGAAATCCGCCCCGTAACCGGCCGCGCGCAGCGTCCCGAGATCGGCCTCCGTGTAGGCCTGATAGGCCGCGTGCAGGTCCTCGGGGAAGGGGATGTACTCGATGTCACCGCGCCCGTGCCAGGCGAGGACGGCGCGCGCCACGTCGTTGAAGCTCCGGCTCGTGCCGGTCCCGACGTTGAACACCCCGGAGCACTCCGGGTGGGCCAGGAACCACAGGTTCACGGCCACGACATCCTCGACATGGACGAAATCGCGCCTTTGTTCCCCGTCCGCATAGCCGTGGCTCGCGGCGTAGAGGCGCAGGCGACCGTCCTGGCGGATCTGCCGGTCGAAGTGGTAGACCACGCTCGCCATGCCCGCCTTGTGGGCCTCGTGCGGACCGTAGACATTGAAATAGCGCAGGCCCACGATCTGGCTCTCGGCCTCCGGCAGGCGCCGAAAGACGTGCTCATCGAAGAGGTGCTTGGAGTAACCGTAGGCGTTCACCGGCGCCTCGTGCCCGCGAGAGAATGTCCGGCCGGTGCCGTACACCGCGGCACTGGAGGCATAGAGGAAGGGGATGCGCCGCAGGAGGCAATAGTCGAGCAGATCGCGGGAATATCCGTAGTTGTTGCGCATGAGATAACGGCCATCCCATTCGGTCGTGACCGAGCAGGCGCCGTCGTGGAACACCGCCTCGATGGGCGCGCGGAGCTCGAATCGTCGCTGGATGAGCGCGAGAAAATCGTCCTTGTCGTAATAATCCATGACGGACAGGCCGACGAGGTTCCGGAACTTGCGCCCGTCCTTGAGGTTGTCTACCACCACGATGTCGCGTCGCCCACCGGCGTTCAAACCCCTGACGAGGTTGCTGCCGACGAACCCGGCACCGCCGGTGACGACGATCACGATCGGGACCCGCCCGCGGTCAATCCCTGGATCGCCGTGATCACCTTGGTGCTGGAGCAGCCCGCCACCAGCGGCAGGGTGACGACCCGCCCGCCCCCGTCCGTGACGCAACCGTGACCCGCGATCTCCTCGGGCCGGTAATCGCCGCCCTTCGCCAGGATCTCGGGGCGCACCCGACAGATGAGGCGCTCCGGCGTGTCCTCCGCGAACGGCACCACCCAGTCCACCGAACGCAGGCCCGCGAGCACGCAGAGACGCTGCGCCAATGGGGTGACCGGCCGGCCGGGTCCTTTGAGGCGGCCGACGGAGGCGTCGTCGTTGACCGCCACGACGAGCCGATCGCCCAGGGCCCTCACCTCGGCGAGATAGCCGACATGGCCGGCGTGCAGGATATCGAAGCAGCCGTTGGTCATGACCACGGTCTCCCCGCGCAACCGGGCACGCTCCACAAGCCCGATCAAGACGTCTTCGCTCACGATGCCGGCGCTCGCGCCGGCCTCGTCGTGGAGGGCGGCGGCCAGTTCCTCGACGCTCACGCTCGCGGCCCCGAGCTTTCCGACCACGATGCCCGCGGCGGCATTGGCCAGCGCGGTGGCGTGCTTCAAGTCCTGCCCGGCGGCAAGCGCCGTAGCCAGCACCGCGACCACGGTGTCGCCGGCGCCGGTGACGTCATACACCTCGCGCGCCTTGGCCGGGAACTCGGTCTCCTCACCCTCGCGCGGGATGAGCAGCATGCCGCGCTGCCCGCGCGTGACCACGAGCGCCTCGAGCCCGAGCGTCTCGCACAGGCGCCGGCCCTTGTCGATGAACCGATCCTCACCGGCGCATTCGCCCACGACGGCCTCGAATTCTTTCTTGTTGGGGGTCAGGACCGTGGCACCCCGATAGCGCGAAAAGTCGCGGCCCTTGGGGTCCACCACGATGGGCTTATTCTGGCTCTGCGCGAGATCGATGATGCGCTCCACATTCGCCAGACTGCCCTTGGCATAGTCCGAAAGGACCACGACCTCCGCCCCCGACAGCGCCGAGCGGAACTCGTCGAACAACTGTTCCATCCCGCCCCCAATTTCATTGGGGCGTTCGAAATCGAGGCGGATGAGCTGCTGGTGCTGCGACAGTACGCGCAGCTTGACGGTCGTGGGCGCCCCGGCGACGCGGGTGAACCGGCACCGTACCCGGAGGGCCTCGAGCCGGTCCGCGAGCACACCGGCGGCCTCGTCGCAACCGGTCACGCCGATGAGCGTGACACCGGCACCGAGCGCCGCGACATTGACCGCGACATTGGCGGCCCCGCCGGGCCGCTCCTCGCTCTCTGTCACGTGTACGACCGGGACCGGCGCCTCGGGGGAAATGCGGCCGGTCGCGCCCGACCAGTAGCGGTCGAGGATCACGTCCCCGACGACGAGTATCGATGCGGATCGAAAGGCGCGGGCGCTGAAGGTCATCGCGGGGCGACGGCACGATCGGACCACTATAATAGCCGGTCGTGCAGGCGCCAAACAACAAATCAAGAAGTAAACCCACATGGGCTCTAGGCCGAACCCGGCGCTACGGCCTGCTGGCCGCGGCCGCGGCGCTCCTGTGTGCGGCCGTGGGCGCGTACGCAGGTCGGCTCGAGCCCTTCAGCGCCACCTACCGCCTCGAGATGGGGGGGCTCGCGATCGGTACCATCGACAGAAGTCTCGCGCCCGGCCCCGACGGTCGTTTCCGCTACCGTTCCGAAAGCCGGGCCAAGGGCCTCGCCAAACTGCTGTTCGACGACCACCTGATCGAGGAGAGCCTCTTCGTGGCGACCGCCACGGGTCCCCGGCCCATCCTTTATTCGTCGCGCTACACCGGGCACAAAGACCCGAGCGCCGTGAGCGTGCGCTTCGACTGGCGCCGCTCCAAAATCAAGAATAAAAAAAACGATCGGCGCTGGGAGCTGCCGCTGTCCGCTCCGGTCTTCGATAAGCTCCTCTACCAACTGGCCATCATGTACGACCTCGGGGCCGGCAAGCGCGATCTGAGCTACCGGATCGTGGACGGCCACGAGATCAAGACCTACCGCTTCCTGCACCTCGGAACGGAGCGTGTCAAGACGCCGCTCGGCGAGTTCGATACCGTCAAAATAGAACGACGCAAGGAAAACAGTCAACGCAAGACCACCATCTGGTGCGCCCCTCGCCTCCGCTACCTCGCCGTGCGACTCGACAACCGCGACGGCGAGGGACGCGAGGTCACGGCCCTCATCGATCGCCTGACCGGTATCCCCGCCCGGTAGCAGGCGACAC
The DNA here is from genome assembly GCA_052387115.1 of Gammaproteobacteria bacterium. Taxonomy (GTDB): domain Bacteria; phylum Pseudomonadota; class Gammaproteobacteria; order JACCXJ01; family JACCXJ01; genus JACCXJ01. Next base: position 32,646 of record JBQTJM010000254.1, read on the forward strand.
GCGGTGGGAACCGGAGCATCCTGAAGCAATGCGGGTTGAAGCGTTGCGGTGTGTATGCGTTACGCCGGGTGGACGGGCAGACGGTGGAAGAGAACGAAACGACTTCAATGTAGGGTGGGTTAGCCGCGCTGTTGGCGGCGTAACCCACCAACACGTCGGCCGCAGGCCGACACCTTGGATTACGGCTCGGGAAGGAGGCCCGCCGCGCGGTTCGAGTCGGTGGGCTCCGCATGCCGAAACCACCCTCCATTTCGACAATCTCAAATATCGGTGGTAAGGCTTTCCGCCTTCCCAGGCTCCCCGAATACAACGTCGGTACTGGCACCTTCAGCACACCAACGTTATGGGATCGCGCGCGCCTCGGTGGTCTGTTCCACGTCCTCGAATATGGCCGATAGCGCGAATCGGCCGCCGACACTGTCGAGCTCTACGATCGCATCGCCCTCCTGGGCGTAGAGCACCCAATGCCCGGATCCGTCCCGGCGAAAACAGTCCACGCTGCGTCGTTCGGGATCGATCACCACGTATTCTCTCAGGCTCTCCAGTCGCCGGTAGAGGGTGAATTTATGCCCGCGATCGAACGCCGCGGTCGTTTCGGACAGGACCTCGACGATCAGGACCGGATAACGCTTGAAATATTCCTCGCCCCGATCGCGGGGGTCACAGGTCACGAATACATCGGGGTAGAAGTAGGCGCTGGCGGCCTCCACGCGCAGCTTCATGTCGCTCACGTAGACCCGGCACGCACCGCCGCGCAGGTGCTCGCGCAAGAGCGCGAACACATTGCCCGCCACCGTGACATGCGCATCCCGCGCGCCTGCCATGGCCAAGACCTCACCATCAATGTACTCGTGCTTCTCGCTCTGCGCCTTTTCCCACTCCAGATAGGCTTCCGGCGTGAAAGGGGAGCTCGGGTCCGGACGTGACATGGCAACCGTGCCGCTTAAAACGGATCGTGCTCGAATATTACCACATCCCCGGTCACAGGCGACTGGGATTACCTCATCGTCCGACGCCCGCGCCCTACGAGCCGTGCGACCCGGTGCCTCTGTGGTAAACTCGCGAAGCGACACGTGGGAAGCTATCGGCCATCCCGGACCGAGCCCTTGACTCCTCCGCACTCGATGTAAAGTCTGGCGTGTACGTTGATTGACAAAAAGGCGTGCGTGAGGCGCCCGCGCTATCTCGATACCGGAATGATGGTCCCAGACGAGCTACGAGCCAGGAGGTCCTTCGCCTGGATCTGCTCGACTGTGTAGCGCGTCGTTTCGCAGAATAGCGCCATCCCCATTTCCCCTGGACGTGACGCCTGGTGATCGTGCCAGCGCTTCGCTTGCAGGTAGGGTCCCTTCCGGGGTTTCGACGAAAATAACACAGGAATGCCCTGCTGTCCAACCTCCGGCGGGGAAGCCATAAACCGGCCTTATGGATGGAAAACAGCGCTGAGGAGCGCCCAAAAAAAGCCCCGCCGCGAGGGCGGGGCAATGTTTGGGGGAGGCGGTTCGCCGGTCGTCGGGGGAGGGGACTACCAGTAGGCCTGGGCGCGGAGCAGGAAGGCATGGGGCTCCGCACCGTCGAAATCGCCGCCCTTGAGGTCCAGGACCTTCACGTAGTTGGCCATGAACCTGAAGTTGGGGGTCGGGTACCAGTTGACCCCGAAGGTGAAGTTATCCTCCTCGCCACCGTCGACTGTCTCGTCGTTCAGGTCCAGGGTGCTGTAGCGCGCCAGAACCTCCCAGGCCCCGATGCCCCCCGTACCGACTATGCCCTTGGGTTTCGGGTTCTTGAACCTCGCTTCCTCAAACTCGTAGCGGCGGGATTCGCCCGTGACGATCCAACTACCCATGACGTACCAGCCATTGAAAGCGAGATCCGGGCTGGCATCGGTCTCCGAGGTGGTGGCCCACAGGTACTCGCCCTGGAGCGAGAAGGGTCCATAGACCCCGGCGGCCTCGGCCCCGAAACGGTTCACCTCCCCGGTCGCGAGATCGCCCGTGTCGACCAGGCGGTCGGCGCCGATGCGGGCCTCGGGCCGCGAGCGGAACCGCACCGCGTCGTTATCGTCGGGGTTGAGCCAGGAGCCGGCAAAGCCCAGGTGTACCGCGCGATTGTCCGTATGGACGGGCGACAGGGTGAGGCGCCCGACGAAGGTGATCGGATCGGACTGATCGTCGGTGCCGGTTTCCCCGGCGGCGTTCCGGCCGAAGATCCCCGCCGAGGCGGTCCAGAGATCGTTGCCAAAGGTGTTTACCCCCACCCCGAGTCGGCGCCCATCGGCGCCTCCGGCAATGTCATTGAACGTCCGGGACGGCAAGGCGCGCTCGATGAAGCTGATCTCGTTGGAGCTCGTGATGCTCTCGAGCCCGAGGTACTCTTTGTATTGGCCCACGGTGACCGAAAGGGGCCAACCCGCCGTATGGAGATAGCGGAGATAGGCATCCCGTATACCATCATCGGTGTCAGTGGCCCCCGCAAAGTCGTATTCGAGCTTGAGCTGCCAATGGCGATACAAGGTGGCCTCGATCGCCAAGCGGGCGCGCCGGAAGTCGGCGCCGCTGGAGAGGGTCGTGGTGTCGCCGCTCCCGGTATCGTTGTCATAGAAAGCCGCATCCGTGTGGAGACGCCCGCCGATTCTCCACTTGAAGGCCCCATCGGGGGTTGAGATCTCCAATTTTTCCTTGGTCTCAACCTTGGGCAAGGCTTGGGCAGCCTGCTTGATCTCGGCCTGGCCGGCCGTGTTCTGTTCGTCATCGGCCGTTGCAGCGGCCTTGAGCTGCTCGTAGGCCTCCGGGGTGATGGTGCCCTGGTCTTTCAATACCTTGAGCAACTCGACCATGGCGTCGTTGGCGGCTTGGGCGCCCGGCGTGCAGAGCGCGCCGGCGACGGCGAGCGCCGTGCCTAGTTGCGTGATGCGTCTGTAATTCACAAAGTACCCCTCCCA
>JBQTJM010000255.1:0-8241 GCA_052387115.1 Gammaproteobacteria bacterium
GCTTGTTCCTGGCCCAGATCGTCGCGCCCGGCCTATTTCCGGTCGGACAGCAGAGCGGTTCATGGTCGGTGTACTATAACTTCGACCAATATGTGTATACCGAGCCTGGTCCCGAAGACCGGGGCGTGGGCCTCTTCGGCCGTCTGGGCTTCGCCGATGACGATACCAACCCGGTGGAGCGCTTCTACAGCATCGGCGTGGGCGGTAAGGGGGTCATTCCCGGGCGCGGGCGGGACAGTTTCGGCGCGGCGTTCTACTACGTCGAGCTCACCGACCAGTTCCAAGGCCCCATCCTCCAGAGGTTGGACGACAGCTACGGCGGGGAGATCTACTACAACTTTGAATTGACGCCATGGCTCCATTTTACTCCCGACCTCCAAGTCCTCTCGCCCAGCCTAGACCGGGTTGATACCACCGTGGTCACGGGGTTGCGACTCATGGCGAATTTCTAAGGCCGCCATGAGAGTGGCTGGCTTGCGGCGCGAGATGTTGGTCGTGTTACGAATGACAAACTAAGCCGACGGTCGTCAGGCCCGTGCGGAGCGGAATTTCGCCGGTGATGAAGCTCGCCCGGCCCGCCGTGCAGCTCGCCTCGGCATAGTAGTCGGTGAACATGACGCCGTCAGAGGCAAGCTTGTCTAGTGTAGTGTCTCAGAATCAGCTTTACAGTCAGCCCGTTGCATCAGCCAGTGTTTCCGGCGATTTCGATGTAAAGCCAATTGCGAGACAAGAGAAGGAATCGTCTATGGGCAAAGCGCCAGTGACTCACATTCCGCACTTCTCTCTGTCGATTTCCTCGCAATTATCTTTGTGAAATAACAAAGCCTTAGGTGTCCACCTCGCGGTTAGGGTCGAGCACGCTCAACGACCATTTCCAATGGTGGAGCTACGTAAAAGGCACGAACTGGGGCCACCCGCTCGGTGGGCTTTTTTCGTTGGGCGGTAGAGAGGTGAGCATGTTACTTGGAAACGGACCCGAGAGCGACCTAAAGGGCCGAGAGCAGTATCCCGTGGTGCACATCGCCTACGAAGACGCGGTGACCTACGCCCGGTGGGCAGACAAGCGGTTGCCCACCGAGGCGGAATGGGAGTTTGCCGCACGCGGTGGCCTGGCCGGGGCGATTTACCCGTGGGGCAATGAGTTCCAGAAAGACGACAAGTGGATGGCCAACGTCCATCAGGGCCATTTCCCTAATCAAGACACGGGCGAGGACCGGTTCGTGGGGATCGGGCCGGTGGCGCGGTTCCCGCCGAATGGGTACGGGCTCTCTGACGTGGGCGGGAACGTGTGGGAATGGACGAGCGATTGGTATCGGCCGGATTATTATGCGCAACTTGCGGCGACTGGCAGCGTCGCGCGCAACCCGCAAGGCCCGGACACGCCGTTCGACCCGTCGGAGCCGACGGAGAAAAAGCGCGTGCATCGCGGCGGGTCGTTCCTCTGCACCGATCAGTACTGCTCGCGCTACATGGTGGGAACGCGGGGCAAAGGGGAAATCAGCACGGGGACAAACCATCTAGGGTTCCGTATTGTGAAGTCCGCATCGGTCGTTAGTCGGTAAGACAGTCAACGTTTATTAGCAACCAACCAAAGGAGGACGAACCATGAAACGAATCACCGTTACCCTGAAGGCCCCCCTGGCCGTTGCAGTCGCGGCGCTGGTCTTCGCCATAACCGCGCCGTCGTCATGGGCGGCGGACAAGCCCAACATCGTCGTCATCATGGGTGACGACATCGGTATCTGGAACATCGGCGCCTACCATCGCGGCATGATGGCCGGGCGGACGCCGCATCTCGACAAGCTCGCCGCCGAGGGCATGCTGTTCACCGATTACTACGCGGAGGCAAGCTGCACGGCCGGTCGCGCCAACTTCATCACCGGCGAGCTTCCCATTCGCACGGGCATGACCACGGTCGGCCAGGCCGGCTCGCCGGTCGGCATCCCTGCTCAGGCGGTGACCATCGCCACGGCGCTCAAGTCCCTCGGCTATGCCACCGGCCAGTTCGGCAAGAACCACCTCGGCGATCTCAATGAGTTCCTGCCGACCGTCCACGGTTTCGACGAGTTCTTCGGCTACCTGTATCACTTGGACGCGATGGAAGACCCCGCGCACCCCGGCTACCCGCAGGAACTTCTGGACAAAGTCGGCCCGCGCAACATGGTTCACTCCTGGGCCACTGACAAGGATGACACGACCGAGCAGCCCCGCTGGGGCAAGGTCGGCAAACAGAGGATCAAAGACGCCGGCACGCTTTATCCCGAACGGATGAAGACCGTGGACGACGAGATCCGCGATCTCGCCTTCAAGTTCGTGGACAAGGCCAAGAGCGACGGCAAGCCGTTCTTCCTCTGGCTCAACCCGACGCGCATGCACATCGTCACCCATCTCTCGGATAAATATCAGAAAATGCGCAACTCGAAGAATGGTTGGACCATTCACGAAGCCGGCATGGCCCAGATCGACGACATCGTGGGCGATGTTATGAAGAAGCTCAAGGACATGGGTGTGGACGACAACACCATCGTTGTGTTCACCACCGACAACGGCACCGAAGTCTTCACCTGGCCCGATGGCGGACAGACGCCGTTCGCGCAAAGCAAAGGGACTGTCATGGAGGGGGGCTTCCGTGCGCCGGCCATGATTCGCTGGCCCGGTCACGTCCCCGCCGGCAAAGTGGAGAATGGAATCATCTCCGGCATGGACTGGTTCCCGACGTTCCTGGCCGCCGCCGGCGACCCGAACATTATCGAAGAACTCAAGAAGGGGAAGGAACTCGCAGGCACCACTTACAAGGTCCATCTCGACGGCTACAACCAGATGGACATGATTACCGGCAAGGGGCCGTCGAATCGCAACGAGATCTTCTATTTCGCGGAAAGCGAACTCGGTGCGGTTCGCATCGGCGATTTCAAGTATCGTTTCATCGACCAACCCGGCGGCTGGATGGGTGAAAAGACCCGTCCGGACGTGCCCTACCTGATCAACCTCCGTCTCGACCCGTTCGAGCGCACGGGCTGGCCGGGAAATGCGACCAAAGAGGGGTCGCAGGAATACTTCGGATGGTTCAAGTATGAGTTCTGGCGCTTCGTGTTTGTCCAGCAAGAGGTGGCGAAGCTAGCCATGACGGCCGTCGAGTTCCCGCCGATGCAGAAGGGCGCAAGCTTTAACCTCGATGCCGTGAAAGCGAAGATCGAGGCCGCACGGGCGGCCATGGGCAAGTAAAGGGATGTCTTCATGGCGGGCGGCTCACAAGGGCCGCCCGCCATCGCGAGACCCGAGAAAAGGCGTCAGGAGCTCATAGGGGACGCGGTGCCCGAGTGCGCGGACGTCGTTTCCCCCGGTCAGTCCCTTCGTTCCTCCGCGCCGAATCCTTCATTCCCCCGCAGTGGTCCTTTGTCCCCCCACGCCGATCCTTCATTTCCCCGCGGTGATCCTTCGTCCCCCCTGCGTCGATACTTCGATCCGGCGCGGACAAAGTATTCATCCGTGCCGACGATGATCCGGACCGCGCCAGCGCTGTCGGCGGGGCGGTGGGTTTCGTCCGCGCGGAGGAGATCGAAGCCGGTACCGGCGCCGGCGCCAGCGGTCCTTTGAGACCCATCGGGCAGGCGCGAGGGGGGCTCCGCGGGCAAGGAGGAGGGCGAAGCTCTGCATGTCGATGCCCGTTGCCACGGCTGGCCGCGGTCCCGGGGGGTCGGAGGATGCGACACCGTGTTCCCGTGTAAGTTAAGTGTATGGGTTAGCCGGTAGGCCGGCGTAACCCACCAATTCCGCGAAGGCGGGTGACGGCGGTGTACCGCCTAACTCGCCTAGCCGCACGAATCGACCGACCTACTTCGAGTACATCCAAAATGCCCTTTAAAATGTCCCAATTCGTATTTTGGTCCGGCGCCTACAACGCCGGACTGGCTTTGTTCCTGCTGTTTCCGCCGCTCTACCGGGCGCTCGGCCTCTACATCTGCGCGCCCGTCTGGGGCTGGCTGATCGCGGGCTTTCTCGCCTATACTAGCGTCATCTTGATCTACTCCCCGCGCGACCTCAGCCGGCGCGCGCCCCTGGTGTACTGGGAGTCCCTGCTGCGCTATGCCGCAGCGATCCTGGTCATCCCCGCCGGTTTGTTCGGCGACATCGGGCTGATTGCCGCGGTGATGGGTCTCGGCGACCTCGCCATCGGCCTGGTGTACATGTTCGGTCTTGCCAAGGACCTGGGCGTATCGCATTACGCCTTGTTGTCCGGTCAGTCTATGTAGTGGGCATGTACTCATGCTCGGTCGGCGAATGGTGGGCATGGAACACATGCCCACCCACCGTAAATTGTCCAACCATGGAGAAAAGAAAATGAAGACACTCAGATTCCTTCCCCGATTCGTCTGCCTCGCCTTTCCTCTGCTGAGCGCTCTTGCGCAAGCCGCGGAAAGCGGCCCGACGATTCCGCTGCCGGACGAGGATCGGATGGCGATCGAAAAGTATTTGGGAACGGGGGTCGTCGGCCAGGCGATCCCCGCGCCGGAGGTCGCCGATACGAACCGGTATCTTGCCGCGAATCCCAGCGCCCGGGAGTTCCGCCTCGTGAGCGGACCGGACGCGGGCCAGACCGAGCGGCATCAACCCACCCTGCTCAAGCGGGAAGCCGGCGGGACCACTTGGCGGTACGATGCGGGGGGCAAATTCGTCTATTTCCTCATCGGGAAGGCCAACGGCGATTACGTCGAGACCGGCGTGCAGGACACGCAAGGAGGCACCATCACCAAGTACTCGCCATCCGAACCTTTCATGCTGCAAGGGCTCGCGCCGGGCGAGGAACGCAACGTGAAACTGGGCATTAAGGTTTTCGATTTGAGCAACCCGGACGAGGAGACCCATGAGGGTACGCTGGATGTGGATTACCGTTACATCGGCGCCTATAAGGTCAAGGTGCCGGCGGGCAGCTTCGATGCGGTTCTCATGAAGTGGACCTTCAAGGGGAAAGTCGGCCCCGCCTCCGTGGACGACACCCAATATCGCTTTTTCGCTCCGGATGTGGGCATCGTGGCGGGGATCGAGCAACTGGATGTCTCGGCGCTTCTGTTTTACAACCTTCACACGAAGATTGCGAGGGTGCTGGCCGTCAAGCCCAAATGACGGCGATCTGCGTTTTATAGCGCCTTAGCCTTCCCGCGAGGTAGTCGATGGCCCGTGCAAGGGCATCAAAAAAGCGGTCCGGAATCGGAGGTCAAGGCGCGCAGGATGTCGTGAAGGATATGCACAGCGCACATAACCGCCTTGCGGGTGGAGGTCTCGACACCGGCCCGGTCGTCTGGGCTCGATTCGGCCGGCGCGCTCACGATGCCGGCGGGTTGGAATCGATAACCTGCACTTTCCCACCGGTATTCTCCTCTAATACAGGCGCATCGGTGACGAGGAGTGTGGTGCCGGGCACGAGCAGTGGAGACAAGGTCTTGGCAAACTCCGGCGGCAATTTGATTCGAGTAGTGACTGCGTGCGGCAGATCGCGTCCCTCAGCATCGAAGTGGCCGGGCATGCTGATTGCCGTCCACCGGGGAACGGGAGCCCCTGGTAGGGCCGCATTGCTGCCCTCCCCTTGTCCTTCCCTGACAATGAATGCGTGCGTTCCCAGCGGCTTGTCAGGCTCGGTAATGACGATGCGGGCACGCCCGATCTCGATTCCATTGCGGAAGACGATCACGCGCTGGTCCGCTCGACTCATCAGTGCAGAAATTGGCCCCACGGGCGACGCCTCCGGGGTCCATCGGAACTGTTCGCCGACTGCGAGGCGACTGCCTTCATCGAGCTCGCCGCTCTTGGGATCGATCGGCGCAAAGGCGCCTGGATGCGCGACCTCGGCCGGCGCTGTCGTGTCCTTGACCACTACCACGGTCATCCCCATCGGCGACACGCCAAAGAGATCTGCGGCGAACTGCGAGGGCAGGTGAATGCAGCCGTGCGACTCCGGATAGCCCGGCAAACCTCCCGCGTGCAGCGCGACGCCGCCCCACGTCAATCGCTCCTGGTAGGGCATGGCGGCATTGTTGTAGATCGATGAATGGTGATCCTTGTCCTTTTGCAGCACCGTAAAGATCCCGGTCGGTGTCTCATGACCTGGCCGGCCAGTGCTCACGGTGGTAACGCCAATTTCAATGCCATTGCGGTACACGTAGCCACGCTGCTCATCGATGCTCACCAGCACGACGATCGGCCCCGTCGGCGCAATGCCCCGGTTCCAGATGAACTGGCCCGGTTTCAGTTGATTCGGCGCGGTGTCCACAGGTTGAGATTCCTTGGCTCCCCAGAATGGGACCGCCGCCGAAGCGACCGAAGCACACAGGAAAGCGACTAGCGTCAACAGGATGCGATGCATGGCACTCCTCCCTCTGTGGGTATAGGCGAAACAAACGCCCGTGTTCGTAAAGAGGGACAGTACTGCTGGGCTAGTGAGTTGTCAAACATACGAGTCCTCAGGCTTGAATCGGGGATTTTTCTGGCCCTTCACGTCGATCGGCTTCAGCACCGACGCGTTGCACGGTGGCGCGCAAGAATGTCGAGTTGACAATAACAGACATCCATCGCCGCAGTACCGTTCTGGCCGACCTGGAAACCGCGGGTGCGATCAGGATTGTCGGCGCGATGTACAACATCGAAACGGGGCTGCTCGAATTCCTCGGTTGACGCAGCACAACGGCGCCGATATGATGCCGGTCATCGCAACAAGCACAGTCCGCTCCGCAATAGCAGATTTGCTATGAAGTCTCGCAGCCGTACGGTATTAGTTTTTTTCGCCTTGGTCATGCTTACCGGGTGCGCCTCAACCAAAGTCACCCAGCAAACTCCGATGGTCAGCCCGGGGCTCGCGCGCCCCAATCAAATCTGGGTATACGACTTCATCGCCGATCCGGCCAAGGTCCCCGCCGATTCCTATATCAGCGACGACCTCAGTGCGCCGAGCACGCCGCCGACAGCCGAGGAGCTTGAAACCGGCCGTCAGCTTGGCGCGGCCATCGTCAAAGACCTGGTTGGGGATATCCGGGCCATGGGTCTTTCCGCGGTGCAGGCCGGGCCGAGGTCGGATCCGCAAGTTGGCGATGGCATAATCCGCGGTTACCTCGTGTCGGTCCAGGGCGGCGGCACGGTCAGGCGTTTCGTGATCGGATTCGGCGCAGGTACTTCGGAGATGGAGGTTGTAGTGGAGGGCTATGTGATGACGCCCCAGGGCTTGCAAAAACTCGGATCGGGGACGCTGAGCTCGTCCGGAAACAAGATGCCCGGAATGATCGCGCCGGCCGCGGTCGCGATTGCGACGGGCAATCCGATAGGCCTGATCGTTGTGGGCGGAATGAAGGTTTATGGCGAGGCGAGCGGCCGGAATACGCTCGAGGGAAGAGCCAAGGCGTCCCCCGATGCAATCGCTGAGGAGCTCAAACTCCGGTTCCGGGACCGTGGCTGGATAAATTGAGGGTCGGGCTGTGCGAATCTCCAAAGTTTGGACTATGTCAATCGGAGTTGGGGCCACGCCTTCCCGCCCCATCTTCTAGGTATTCCAGAAACGTCGTGTCTTGTACGATCAACGCCACCGGCTCCGCCGCAATGCTCTCTCCCGGAGCGCAGGACAGGCTTGTCGAAACGCGCAATGCCCTTTTTCAGCAGCTTGTTAGACCGCATGTATCTCAGAAGTGATACGAGAGCCCTAGAATCCCGTAATGGACGTTCAGGTCCGTTTCGATCTCTGGATTCTTCGCCCGCCTTCACAGAGACGCCGTCAGGCTCTTTAACTCAATGGTGGGGCTAAATTTGGGTAACCTTTCCGAAGCATCCGCTCAAAGCACAAAGACGAGAAGAGAGCTATGACGACGATGAAAGCCAGACTTTCGACTACCTTGACGCTCTTAGCGATAGCCGGGGCGGCTCCGGGCGCCGAGCAGTCCTATGGCGGCGATTTGATGACCCGATCCACGCTTACCGGGGATTGGGGCGGTTGGCGCGATGACTTGAGCAAGAAAGGCGTGACCTTGGACGTGGACCTGCTGCAGACCGGCCAGGGCGTACCCGCGGGCGGTCGCAACAGCGCGTGGGAATACAACGGCGAGGCGTTATACGACTTCAACGTGGACTTCGGCAAGCTGGGCCTCTGGCCCGGCGGTTTTCTGAAGATATTCGCCGAAAGCCAGTTTGGGCCTGGAGTCAACCTGAACACGGGTGCGATCGCGGCCGTCAATACCAACGCCCTGTTTCCGGTGCCGAACG
>JBQTJM010000256.1:0-8534 GCA_052387115.1 Gammaproteobacteria bacterium
GCTTCCCTTCGATGATGTCGAGCTCATCATCGGTAAGGTCACCCCACACTTGCTGGGCCTTGCCCTTCACCTGCTTCCAATTACCCTTGACTTGATCCCAGTTCATTGTCCGTCCTCCTGCTCAAAATGGTTGGTTCTGGTCGCGCCCCGGCTCACCCGGGGCACTCAATCAAGATCAAGCTGTGTGCCAGGACCGGCGCTATTGATAATTGCCCTTGCTGCTTAATGACATAGCCCAGTTCTACAACGCTTGCCGGACTTGCTAGATAGGGCTAATCAGTAAAAAAAGCCGATCGGCATGTAAGAGATGCTACGCTCAGCCTCTTCCAACCGGGTCCAAGCGCGTGAAGCATGTGTACACCGCCCGCGATCCCATCGATGCCCACTTGGTGCGGGACCTCCTGCAGGCCGAGGGGATCCCGCCGAGGTGCGCGGGGAGGTGCCGTTCGGCGCGCGGGGAGATCCCGATGACCGAAGACACCTTGCCCTCCGTCTGGGTGCCGGACGAGCGGGCGGCCGCCCGCGCGCGGTCGATCGTGCACACGCATCAAGAGAGGGCGCGGCGGTGCGGCGAGGAGCTGGAGCCGCAGTTCTCTGCCTGCTGGCGCTGCGGTCCCGATCTCGCCTGACGGTGTGAGGGCGCCGATCGGCGTGGTCGCGGCCTTGCCGGCCGAGGCCCGTTGCCTGAGCGGCGGGGACGAGCCCGCATGTCCTCGAAGCTTGACCGGAGAGCCGGGTGCGCTCGACAGTTACCAAGCGGCCATCGCCGCTCGCTTCGACGACTATCTCAGGATCCGCAACTACTTCTACGAGCACCTTCGGTTGCCCCTGGCATTCATCCGGGCGCCGGGCTTCGGGTAGGCGCTCTTCCTCGTGATCAACGGCTCGATGGTGGGGCGGGAGAACTCCTCGGTAACCTTCGCGGTCTGGCCGGTGCTCTGGCACATCTGGAGGATCTGCGCCAGGTTCGTCGAGGGGACCTGCTGGAAGGTCGGGAAGTAAATTGAACGTGAAATGCTCGTAGATCGGGACCGGGGTCCGCCGGCTTGGCGTCGGCGTAGTACATGCTGCGGAAGGGAAGCGCGTTGCCGGAGTCGTACCAGAACCAGTTGGCGCCGGGGCCGCTGGGGCTTTTCCACGACTGCTGATCCCGGTTGAGGATCGGCGCCCGGCCGACGCACACCGCATTGCTCGCCAGCCAGTCCCTTGCCGGCACCGTAAAGGGCGCTCTCTGGGGTCATGGTCGTCGCCCTGAGGTGGGACGTCGGTTTTAAGGATAGGAATTTCAACGCGAGTTGTCAACGGAGAATGGGTCGGCGATATTTTGCAGACAGGGGCTGTCGTTTTGGACGGGTCCTCACGATAGCGTCGTCGACTCCAACGCCGGCGACGTCCCGGGTGTGCCCGAGGGGCGTTTGACCTTGTCGTAGGCATCCATGAAGACCCCTTGTGCGTGGTATTTCTGTCGGACGTCGTCATACAGGCGGCAATCGAACATGCGGCGAAACTCTTCGCGCGTCAGCTCGGTCACGGCGTATAGACATTGGTAGCCACGGTGCGCGGTGGCGTAGTCTTGCATCGTCCGGACGGCGCGGCGGGAATCGTAGGGCTCGCCTCTCAGGACCGAACCAGGCGCATACCAGGCGCCGATGTCCACGAACATCTCGTAATCCTCGACCCCCTGGCCCGGTTTCAAGAGACCCTGTGGCTCGGTCCGGTGGATCCGGTGTGGACAGAGCCAGAGCGGGTAACACTCGAAGTTGCCATGGAAGAACTCGACCGTGTCCTCGAGATCCGCGATCGGCATCAGGACCTCCTGGCAGACGTGCTTATTCTCATAATAGGCGCGGATCGTTTCGCTCTGTGTCAGCTTCAGGAACGCGATCTTGGGCGGCATCATCCATCCCAGGAGATAACGAAACACGGGATGATTGCCGAACGGGATGATAAGCTCCCCTTCCCAGAAGATGCTGCGCGTATGGCGGCGGTAATACTGTCTCAGGGGGATGTATTCATCGCCCGCGCCCCGCTCCAGAAAGGACTCGCAGTGTTTGTAGAACCAGGGTTTGAACCACCGGCCGATGGCATTGACCTTGGCATCCTCCGGGCCATCCACGAAATCGCCGGTGATGATCACGCCGCGATCGCGCCCGTACAGGATGCCTTCGACGAGCTCCGGCGGGTGGTCGCGGCAGACGATGCGGGTGAACGATTCGCAGGCGTCGTTCAAGCGGTAGGCCGGCAGGTAACGGACGTGTACCCAGGGCTTGCAGCGGATGATACGAAGCTCCACGGCCACGAGGATCCCGAGTGCCCCGTACGACCACGGCAGGGCGCGGAACAGATCGGCATGCTGTAAACGGGTGGCGCGCACGAGCGTGGCATCGCCGATGACCACCTCGCAGGCCTCGACGATGTCCGCGAAGAGACCGTATCGGTGCGACGAGGCCTCGATGCCGTAACCGAGGAGCAATCCGCCGACGGTGAGGTCGTCGAGCTCCGGCACGATCGGCAGGGTCCATCCCTTGGGGATGAGGTAGTGCGTCAACTGGCCCATAGTCACGCCGGGCTCGACCCGAACGACACACCGTTCCGTATCCAGCGCGAGGATATCGTAGAGGGCGACGCGCACCGTGTTGTCACGCGCCTTATAACGGGCGACGCGGCTGGAGACGCTCATCCAGGGTTTGCGCGCGGTACACAGAGGCGGCCGGGTCCCGGCGGCGCGCCAGTCGCGCACCTGCGCCTGGATGCCAGAGACGCGTCGCTCATGGGCCTCCGGGGCACCACGCCAGCCGCGCTGGTAGAAACCCCGCAGTGCCCAGAAGAGATTGAACGCGAGCGACAGGGGCAGCACCACCGGCACCACGAACAGCCAACGATATCGCACCAGCATGTCGGCCAGCTTGGTGGTGTTCATACCCATAACCCAGACAGCGCTCGCATCCCTAATAGAAGGGCCGCGCCATTATTGGTATTGCAGGATGGCTCCGACCTCGTACCAGAGGGCAAGCGTGCTCCGATACCGTTCATACACCAGGGATGGGAATGTCTCGCGCGATGGAATCGCCCCTGACGCTCTATCGACCGTAACGCCGCCGGTAAGCGCCGGGCGCGGTCTTGAACCGCCGCGTGAAGGCCTTGCTGAAGGCAGCCTCCGAGGTGTAGCCCACCCGCCCCGCGATCCCCGCCAATCCGAGATCTGTTTCGCGCAGCAGGCGAGTGGCGGTGTTCATACGCCAGCGGGTGAGGTAGGACAAGGGAGGCTCTCCGACCAGCGCGTTGAACCGCGCCGAGAAGGGGGAACGCGACAGACCCGTTTGCGCGGCCAGCGACGCCACCGTCCAGTCTCGCTCCGGGAACTGGTGGATGGCCGCGAGCGCCAGGCCGATGTGCCGGTCGCGCAGCGCCCCCAGCCAGCCGCCTGCGTCCTCGGCCAGCGAGGCCAGCCAGGCAACGCAGCACCTGCACAAAGATGATGCCCGTCAGGCGCGACACCACCGCTTCCACCCCTGGCCCGCTTTCGCGGGCCGCGAAGGTAAGCAGGCGGAGCGTAGAGTCGAGCCAGCCCGCGACCCGGCTCTCGTGGGCCTTGATGTGGAGGAGGGGTGGAAGCAGGGTGAGCAGGGGATGCGCCTCCGGACTTTCCAAGTGAAAGGCTCCGCACACCATCCTCGTCTCCGACCCGCGCCCGGCATGGCGCACGACCACGTGGCCGCCGGGGGCCTTTTTTGGACCGATAAGGCGTGCCAGGGGGACCCCAGGCGTGGAGGGCGAGTCGCTCAGCACGTGCCCCTCGCCGCGGGTCACCACCACCAAGTCGCCGCCGGAAAGCGACACCGGCCGCGGCTGGCTTTTTAACCGCAGCCAGCAGTGGCCACGCTCGATTGCGTGGAAGTGGGCGTAGTCGCTGCGGGTGAGGGACATGCCCCAGGGTGCGGCGAGCTCGGAGCGGCACAAGATACTGCTCTTCAGGCCCAGCGAGTCCATGACGGTGGTCAGCACGTCCGGCATTTGCGCGCGCCACTTCACGGGGCGATTCGCCGACTCTGCTCTTCGCGACGAGTTGACATTCAAAGTCCTTGGAGTGGCTACTATAACACACGACACCGCGCTTCGGCTTCGCGGCTCGGCGGCCGTGCACGCGGATCGAGAAGACGATCGGACACGATTTCAGGACGCAGGAACCTTGTATCGTCTCTTGCCTCCAACCTAAACTGTCTCGGAGTCATCGGTGCGGGAAACGCTGACGCCGGTAACCGGAGTCGGTACCGCGGAGGCCATTAAATCGTCTCGGGAGGTCGAGTGTGAAGGTTGGTTTCATCGGCTACGGCAACATGGCGGAAGCACTCGGCTCGCGGTGGGCCGGCAAGCACGACTTATTCGTCGGAGGTCGAGACGCATCCAAGGCACGGGTCCTGGCGGACAAGTTCGGCCACGGCACGAAGTCCGGTTCGGAGGCAGACGCCGCTGCGTACGCCGAGGTGGTCGTGTTGGCGACACCGCACGCGGCCGTTTTCGACGCGATGCGTGCCGCCGGCAGTCCCGGTGCCTTCGCCGGCAAGGTGTTGCTGGATATCAACAACCCGATCGTCGATTTCACGCGCGGCGACTTCCTCGTCAAGACGTTCGATGGCCAGTCGCTGGCCGAGGCCGTCGCCGCGAACGCCCCGGCCGCACGGGTGGTCAAGGCGTTCAACATGTGTCAAGCCAAAGTTTGGCAAATGGACCCGCCCGTGTTCGACGGCCGTCGATTGGTCACGCTCTTCTGCGGCGATGACGTGGGTGCCAAACGGCAGGTCGCCACGCTGATCGAGAATATCGGTTGCGAGCCGGTTGACTTGGGCGAACTGAAGTACGCCCGGCTGCTGGAGCCGGCAGCGGCGATCGTGATTAAGTTCCTCTTCGCCGGCCGGGATCCGCACACGGTGCTCAACCTCGTTCAGCCGGAATCGAAGCCAATCGCGTGAAGAAGCCAAGGAACGAATTGACCAAACCATTGTGCATTATCGTTGGCTACGGCGCAGGGGTTGGACAAGGAATAGCGCTTGCGTTCGGCCAGGCCGGGTTTCGGCTCGGTCTTATCGCCCGCAATCCCGCGAAGCTCGCGGAACCACTGCGGCAATTGACCGATGCTGGGATCGAAGCAGAGCTGATAGCTGCCGATGCTGGCGATTGAAAATGCTCTCACCTCGGCAATCGGCGCAATCTCGGCTGACGAAGGTACTGAAGTTTTGGTGTACAACGCTGTTTCGCCCACCTTTGGCAAGCCGTCCACCTTGTCTGCGACGCGGTTGCTGTCTGACTTCCAAGTTGACGTAGTAGGCGCACTGGTGGCCGCACAAACGGTGCTCCCGTCGATGCGCTCACGTCGTAACGGGTGCATTTTATTCGCGGGAGGCGGCTGGGCGCACTATCCGTGGGATCAGACATCCTCGATTGGAATCGGCAAGTCTGGTTTGCGCAGCCTGGCCCTCACCCTCGCGCAGGAACTGGCAGACAGCGGTGTGCGAGTTGGGATGATCTCAATAATGGGGCTAGTCGCACCAGGAACACAGTTCGATCCCGGCTTAATCGGACAAGCGTTCTTAAAGGTGTATGACCAGCCGCCATCTGAGCATGACGCGGAGCTTCTCTTCAAAGGATGAGCCTAATCGGGGTAACCGGGGGCTTCTGACCCCCATCCCGCACACCACCACGGCATGCCGGTCCGCACCGGGCGGTCGATGCGCACCATCCATGGCGGGCACGCTTCGGGCGCTGAAATCTCGTTCCGCTCCGGGCGGAACGGTCACAATAGGGGAGCACACGATGATATCAGGTATAGCCGTGGGCATCGGCCATGCCCGCAAGGCGCCTGCGGCCTCATCGTCATCCGACTGTCATCTCGACACATTAGGGTGGCGCTCGTAGCGCGCCTGACCCGAGGACGCGCCCGTTCGAAGACCACCAACAAAATACGGAAGCTCGATCCCATGCCACGACCCACACCCCTGAACCCGCGTGACACCATTCTGATGCGCTTCCCCGTTCTGTGCATTGCACTTAGCCTCGTGTCGGCGCTCGCTCCCGCACCTCGGATCGCCTGCGCCGCCGGCCACGACGACGGGCATGCCTTCCAGCGCATCGCCACTTTTCCGGTCTTTCTGAACTCCGAAGAGGGTGCACAGACCGGCGCGGAGATCGTGAGCGCGAGCGAGAACGGAAAGCTGCTTGTCTACACCGATAGCCAATCCGAGAACCTCGGCTTCGTCGATATCGACCAGCCCGGCGCCCCGAAACCTCGGGGCGTTGTGGCGATGTCGGGCGAGCCGACCTCCGTTGCGGTATCGGGCCCCTACGCCCTCGCCGTGGTGGACACGAGCGCGAGCTTTTCCGATCCCTCGGGCCAGTTGGTGGTCGTAAACCTGAAGACGCGCGACATCGTGCGGCGCATCGGTCTCGGCGGCCAGCCCGATTCCATTGCCGTGAGCCCGGATAGACGCTACGCCGCGATCACCATCGAGAACGAGCGCGACGAGGAGGCGGGCGACGGCCGCCCGCCCCAATCGCCGCCCGGCTTCGTGGTCATCGTTGATCTTCAGGGACGACCCGCCGCTTGGGGCATACGCAAGGTGGGCCTCGTCGGCATCCCGGGGCTGTTGTTCCCGGACGATCCGGAGCCCGAATTCGTGGACATCAACGATCAGAACATCGCGGCCGTCACCTTGCAGGAGAACAATCATGTGGTCTTGATCGATCTGCCCACGGGGAAGATCCTCAGACACTGGGACGCCGGTACCGCGGACCTTCGGCAAGTCGATGTCCTCGAGAACGACCTCATCGAGCTCGATGGCGAGCTGCATGAGGTGCCGCGCGAGCCCGACGGGGTAACTTGGATCTCGCCTTTTCGCCTGGCCACGGCGGATGAGGGCGACCTCGATGGCGGAAGTCGGGGCTTCACAATCTTCGATGGCAAGGGCGAGGTGCGGTTTGCTGCGGGCAACGCCCTGGAGCATCGGGTGACCCGCATCGGCCATTACCCGGAGGACCGCTCGGAGAACAAGGGCAACGAGCCGGAGGGAATGGAGTACGGGCAGTACGGCCGCGACCGGTTCTTGTTCGTGGGATCGGAGCGCTCCAACATCATCGCCGTCTATCAAATCATTCTCGGCCGCCCGAAGCTGGTACAAGTGCTGCCGGCGGGGGTGGGCCCGGAGAGCGTGCTCGCCATCCCGAGCCGCGGGCTCTTGGTGGTAGCGAGCGAGGTCGATGACGCGGGAGCCAACATACGCTCGACGATTACGATCTATGCGCTGGAAGGCAGGCGGCCTCGCTATCCGACCATCCGATCGGCGAACCGAGCCGGTGGTCTTCCGATCCCCTGGGGCGCGCTCTCGGCCCTCGTCGCGGATCGATGGGACCCCCACACGCTCTATACCGTCTATGACAGCTTCTATCGCGAGAGCCGCATCTTCACTCTGGATATCCGGAGATCGCCGGCCGTGATCACCGACGAGCTGGTGCTGCGCAGGGACGGCGAGACCGTCGATCTCGACCTCGAGGGCATCGCGCAACGCCCCGACCGCGGATTCTGGGCGGTCTCCGAGGGTGCCGGATCGGTGGACGATCCGGATCGACCGGTGAGCAGCATGAACCTCTTGATCAAGACTACGCAAGGGGGGGCGATCGTCGCCGCGATCAATCTCCCGAATGCCGTCAACGCCCTGCAGCGTCGCTTCGGTTTCGAAGGCGTGGCCTCCGTCGGCCGTGGGGCGAAGGAGCGCGTCTACGTCGCCTTTCAGCGTGAATGGGTGGGCGACCCGGGCAACCGGGTGCGGATCGGGCGCTACGACACCGCGACGGGGGAGTGGAGGTTCTTCTATTATCCCCTCGATCTGCCGACCTCACCGGCCGGCGGTTGGGTCGGACTATCGGAGCTGGTCGCCCTGGGCGGGGAGACCTTTGCCGTGATCGAGCGCGATAACCAGGCCGGCACCAATGCGCGCATCAAGAGGATCTATAGGTTCTCGATCGCCGGCCTAGAGCCCCAGGCGCAAGGCGGGGCGTTCCCGCTCGTGGTGAAGACCTTGGTGCGCGACCTCATGCCGGACCTCGAACGACCGAAAGGCCTGGTGCTCGAAAAGGTGGAGGGACTCGCGGTCAACCGATCCGGGCGTGGCTTCATCGTCACGGACAACGATGGGGTGGTGGATTCGAGCGGCGAAACGCAGTTCTTGAGGCTCGGCGCGATCGATTAGCCGCACCGACATAAACATCCGAAGGGATAGTGCCTCCTCGCGTGTGAACACGCCGGTAGCCTGGCCGGCGCGCTGTACACCCACGAGCCAGCCGAAGTCCTTTTTCAATACCTGCCGGTAGAGGACAACGATGGCGTTCAGCGCCTGGTTCTGAAGCCCCGGATAACGCATGGCGGTCCGCTGATTCCGCCAGGGTCGGCCGTTTGCGCACCGCCATACGGCGTCGACCGGGACCCCGCGGGGTTTCACGAATCCTCGAAATAGCTCTTCAGGTCCTCTTTCAGGGCTTTTCTC
>JBQTJM010000257.1:0-6059 GCA_052387115.1 Gammaproteobacteria bacterium
GCTGCGGCGCATGGTTAGGGCGTGGGCCTTTCCGATACCACCGAGGCTCGCCGAAGCCAGAGGATAGACTGGCCAAGGGAACCAACAGCGCAGCGGATCGAAGCCCACGTGCTCAACGATAGCCGATAGCGGCCGGGATCACCACCCGGCGCGCCAGACCGGGCGAAGCCGTTCCCGAAGCCCCAGCGCTTCTCGAAGGGGACGACGGTCGGAAGGGCTCGGTGGTCATCGGCTGGATCGAAGACCCTCGGGATGCTTTGCCCGCGCTCTAACGACCAAGCTCAGCCGCGCCGGCCACGAAGGCTTGGAAAAGCGACGGCGTTCCACGGCGTCGGCTGGAGCGCCTGGTTGGGGCGTGGGCCGGTCCGTTGCCACCGAGGCTGGGCGAAGCCACGGGCCCGACCGGCCAAGGAGAAACCCACGGCGCAGGAGACCGAAGCCCCGATGCTAAACGATAGCCGATGGCGCTCGGGATTGCCACTGGGCAAGCCAGGGAGGGCGAGAGCGTTTCCGAAGCCACGGCGCTTATCGAGGGGGATGACGGTCGGGAGGCCTTCGTGGTCATCGGCTCGGTGGGAAACGGTTGCGATGCTTTGCCCGCACCCCAACGGTCGCGCTCACCTGCTGCCGGAAGCGGGAGCGACGCAGGAGCGGACGCTGTAGGCAGTCAGGTGCAGCGCTTTGTTCGGCAAAGAGTCCATAAATGACTCACCAAACGCTGTCGAAACTGTATCAAATTGCAATTATCTCTTGACCGCCAACACTGAATGACGCCTTGCCGAAGATCAGCCCCTGGATCGAGAGCCTACACTCGATGCCGTCGATCTGGAACGTTCGCTCCGCGTTAAAGTACATTGTGCTCCATTCACGGAACACTTCTTCGCCATCGATCGACAGAACGATGGTTACACCGATCAGCTTGGATCTGGCCTCTAACCGAACGTGATGACGGCGGCTTAGCTTAAACGATGCAGTCGCATAAGGGGAAATCGGGAAGTTATTTACTTGCGTTTCTAGCTCCGACAACGTAACTGAGGGCAATCTCGAAACTGTAGACGCTGAACTTTCTGACTCCTCGGCGCCAAGCAACCTGAGCAATTCTCGGGCCGCATGTTCCAGATCAAGTTGGTCGTTGATTTCGATTGCATGCTTCGTTCGGAGACCGTAGGGGACTTGCTGGACGTGGTCCAGATAAATGGGAACGACTCGATGGGTCGTCGGGTCTTGTCGCGCCATGGTGATGGCAGCAGCTATCTCTTCTCTCTCGTAGTACGCACGGTCTGTGTGACTGGATACCAGCACGACAGTGATGCGCGTGGCACGTTGAGCCTTGGCCAATTCGTGATCCCAGTCATCTCCATACTTGAGGCAGCGTCTGTCCAGGAAGACACGAGCATAAGGAGCTAGCTTCCCATACAACTCGTCAGCGGTGTCGAGATCAGCAGCGGCGTGTGCAAGGAAGAAGTCCCAACGATGGTTTTGCATGTCCAGTCCTCTGTCGCCGAACGACCAAGCTCACCGGGCGCGACGTTAGGAGCGCTCCGGTGCAGCGCCTCGTTAGGCATCGCCGCTGTTGAGCCTGGCCCCTTTTCTCATGCAAGCCGGCCGGATCAGGGGGCCACTTTCAGTTCGTAGCCCTTCACGTAAAGCACTTCGACCGTGCCCTTGATGCCGGCCTTGCCGTTCACGGTCGCCTTTGCCGCGGCTTTCAGGGTCGCCGAAGCGACCAGCTTGACGACTTCGATGGTTCCGCTGGCTTCGAAGGCGCGGGTCAGGTCTCCGCCAAGCTCGGCGCCGCCGCCGAGCTCGAACGAAACCTCGATGTCCTTCTTGCCGACGATCAGCGTCCCGATGAATTTCAGCGTCGGGTCCGCCGGGTCGGCCTTGGCCTTGTCGATCGTCGCGGTCGCCTTATAGGTATCGGGCAAGGTCCGGCCTAGGGTCTGCAGCGGGACCTTGTAGGTCTTGGCCTGCAGCGTCAGATCCTCGACCACCAAAGCCGGCACGTTCAGGTTCAGCTCGAAGGTGATCGGCTTGATGTCGTAGAGGTAGACGCTAAACTGCGTCGGGCGGCCCTCATGCGTGACCGTCCACATGGCCACTTCGTTCGTGGTCATCGCGTCCAGGTAGATGCCGCCGGCCGGCGTGTTCTTGTCGAAGTAGATGGTGGCGGAGAATGTGGCGTCCACCGGTTGCTTGACCGTCTCGCCGAGCCATTCGGATGTGACCGACACATTCCACTGGCGCGCCCCGATAATGTCGTTGGTGACCTTCTCCTCGATCTTGCGCCGCTGCGGAATCGGCATGCGTTCGGCGATATTGAGCTGCCCCTGATGGTTCTCGTTCTGCAGGGATTGCTGCTGCTGTTGCGATTGCGGTGCGGGCGGCGGTGCTGATCCGCCGCCTCCGCCGGTCCCTTGCCCGGTCCCGCCGCCGCCGGAGCCAGCACCTCCGCCGCTCGGCGCGACCGCGGCACTGGCCGAGCCATATTTCGCCTGAATCTCTCTCGCCCGATTGGCAGCCTCGGCAATCGCGATGGAATTGTCAGAGAGCTTCTTCAGCAGATCGGCAACCTCCTGCCTGCCCGACATGTCGCGGAAGATGTTAGGCGTGCCGAGCAGCGACAATGCCGCGGTGAGCCCGGCAGGATCGGGCGCCGGCGAGGGGTTTACGATGTTGACCAGAGACTGGGGGAAGGCGGTCGGCGCTGCGCTCACCTGCTGGGGTTGTGGCTGGATCGGCGTCACCGGATTGATACCCGGCGCCTCGATAGGAATCGGGTGCTCTTCCCACTTCCAGAACCGGGTGTTGTCGATCTCTTCCGAGACGTTGCAGTGGCCGAGCTTGCCCTCGGCGAAGACGCCTCGGGTCGCCATCGTGTTCAGACGCTCGGACTTCGCGGAAGCAAGGGGCAGGCGTTGAAGCACGTTTTGGCGATCTTCTTCGCTCAACGCTGCGAGACTATCCAGCGCCCATTGCCGCTGCGCCGGATCGTTGCCATTCAAGGCGGCAGCGATATCGACTACCATCGTATCGTCCACCCCGGCCATCTGCTTGGCCAACGGATAGGCAACGTAGCTGCCGAAGACCTCCAACGGCATGGGATCGACATGATCCGCCATGACCTGCCCGGCACCCCAAGGCATGGTCTCCATCTCGATGGCAATGGACGTGGGATCGGTGCCCATCAGCAGCACGCGGTTGTAGTAATCCATGTAGCGCCTGAAATGATCGGTAAGCTTGCGGACGAGGTGATACTCCTCTACCGTCAATTGCTTCTCCGGCGCGCGGTTAGGCGGAGGCAGCAGCGCGGGAGGCGTGGGGGGGCGATTGATCCAGGTGAAGGCTTGCGAAGACGGCTCGTTTGGCTCAAACACGAGATCCACATCCCTGAGCACTTCCGGCGTCGTTAGCGGCACGAACAGGCCTTCAAGTCCGAATGCGTCGATCTGGAGGAAATCGATACGCCAGTGATCGCTTCCCCACTTTTCAAACTGGAAGCCGACGATTTCCTTCCATTTCACGGTTACGAACTGGCCGGTTTCCAGACTGAAAGGCTTCACAAAGGTCCAAACGCCGGAGGCAGCATCTTCTGAATCAAACCGTGGCCCGCTGTTCAGGTTGTGGACCTGCTTCTCGTCCTCACCCATATGAGGACCTTTATACACGTAGCGCAACTCATATTTTTTCTCATTGAGGCCCTGCTCAGCCGTGATCACGTACGCAACAACTGTGCTGGCGGATTCGCCAGTGCCTTTCGTCGTCTTGATTCCGATCTGGAACATGTGGAACACTAAATTTCCATCCCAGTGCTGCCCAACCCCCTCGTCACTTGGCGTGATTCCGTAGAGTGCCTGATGCTCGCGGATTGCCTCTTGCTTCTCCAGCAGATCGAACGCGGGCTTCAGGGTCGGGTCGAGGAGGTTCGGCTCCAATAGAACTCGATTGCCGATGAGAGTCGCGGCATCGTAGTTGGTAACACGGGCAGGGATTTGGACCAACACAGCCGGACGCCGGCGTACCCACTCGACCGTCACGCGGTAGTGCCGCAGCACTTCGTAATAGAGAATGGTTAGAGTATGGCTGTGGTTGTAATTGGAGAAGGTACGTGTTTGAATGCTTTCCTTCTCCTCTTGCCGAGCCTGGATAACTACAGTGGAGTTGATCTCGCGCTGTGCGGAGCTCGCTTGAGAGAAACTGTCGTTGATCCGCTGCACGTTCTCTGCGCCAAGATGTCGGCTACCCTCGCTCGTGGCGGTCGAACCACCGAGGCTCCAGGTGTTCCCTACTGCGCCACCCACGCCGACGATGCCGAGATTAGCGCCGCCACTTGCGCCCGATGCGCCCGCGGCCCCCCCCATGAATGAAGAGCCCTTCTGCAGCTCCTTTAAGCCAGCCTGCACCGTCTCGGAGATTGTGCGGTCGCGATGTGTCCGGTGCAGGATCTCCTCGGTCAGCTTGGTGGTCTCATCGCGCTTGGTCAGGCTGTCCCAGGACCAGTCGATCACGGCCAGCTTCACCGTCTCGCCGGGGGCTAGTGGCAGGCTATATAGAATCTCGCCCAACGAATGGCCGAGCGAAAACCAGGACACCTTGTACTCGTCGACATAGGCGCGCTTGTAAGGTGCCGGCACCGTGAAGTCGGCGAGCTCACCGGGTTCATCTGTTAGGCGCACCACTTGACGCAGCACGAATTCCTGCAGCGCGAGATTGGCCGGAACCAGTTCCTCGCAGCCATTCTCGCCAACGAGGCTCTTCGGACTAGCCGCGAACGATGCTGGTGACAGTCGCCAATCGGTGAGGCTAGGATTCTGGAGCGCCCGCGGCCCCATGTTGATCAGTGCGGGCGGCAACGTATTCCAGGTCATCGACAACCGCGCAACCACGGCGTCGAAGGCAAAGCGCGCCTGACTCAGGGCATCGAACCTGCCGGGATGCCCAGTGGGATAGACCCAGATCGCTACTTTCGCGACCGCGTCGGGATTCTTGCGCCGTGCTTCGATGGCCTCCGCCAGCATCACCTGCACGTCAGGGCGGAGACGCCTGAGATCGAACGAGACATACCCGACGTGATCGGTGGTCAGAACCCCGAGCGGATCGGCCCAGATGATGCCGAGGTCTTCGACCTCCGGCACCAGATCGAGATCCAGTTCCGGCGCCACGCGCCGGACAGCGGCGAGCATCAGCGGTTTGAGGTCGGCCGCGGGGATCTCCGCCATCCGTCTTCGACGGGCGGCGTCGAGCACGGCCTTGAAGACCTGACGGAACAGCTCCTTCACCTGATCGGGCTGGGTCACCAACCGGTTGCGGCTCGCCTCATTGACCGTTTCCGCAAGGGCCTGGAGGGCCGCCGTCTCGACCGGGTTACGCACGGCGTCGTCGGTTGCGCTGGGATCCACTTCGAGCAGCGCCGCGCGCATCGGCTCGCGGTACCGTTCGTTGATGGGTGGCACCGGCACGATCCGCGACACCGCGACTTCCGCGTAGAGGGGCAGCCGCTGCACCGGCCGGCCGGTCTCGGGATCAGTGACAAAGATGCTTAAATGGGTGGGCGCTGATAGTTTGTGATTCGGCATGGCATTTCCTCCGAGGCCTAACGGAAAAAGCTTAGCCGCGCCGGGCAAGAAGGCTTGGAAAAGCGAGAGCGTTTCACGGCGTCGGCTGGAGCGCCTGGTTGGGGCGTGGGCCGGTCCGATGGCACCGAGGCTTGGCGAAGCCAGAGGCCGACTGGCCAAAGAGAAACCAACGGCGCAGGAGACCGAAGCCCATGTGCTAAACGGTAGCCGATGGCGCTTGAGATCGTCACTCGGCGAGCCAGCGAGGGCGAGAGCGCTTCAGAAGCCAGGGCGCTTATCGAAGGGGGCGACGGTCGGGAGGCCTGGGTGGTCATTGGCTCGATGGGAAAACCATTGCGATGCTTTGCCCGCACCCCAACGACCCAGTTCACCGGGCGGCGACAGACGCCGAAGGCGGCTGTTGACGCTCCGGTGCAACTGGAGGTTCGGCGTCACACTCACTTCGCGATCTCCTTGAACCCGAAAGCATTAAACATCTCAAGG
>JBQTJM010000258.1:0-16357 GCA_052387115.1 Gammaproteobacteria bacterium
CCCAGTCGATGTAGGATGGGTTAGACGCGCCGTTTGCGTCGTAACCCACCGAAGGCACCCAAGAGGAACTTCCGGTCCGGACTTCATGCGCGCCCCTTCGGGAAGGCGGGTTACGCGATACAGCCGCTAACCCGCCCTACGGGAGCCCTACGGGCTGTTGAGTGTTTATTACAGGTTCAAAGGTCTATACTCGCGCGCGGCCCACAGGGCCGCAATTATTCCTCGTGTAATGGTCCACCAAAGGAGGAGGAGATGAAGCAAGTCAGAACGGCAACCGCATTCGCCCTCGTGCTGGGGGTGGCCGTCGCGTCGGCCACGGCAGAAGACAAGACGAGTGAGCAGCAGGAGATGTCGGCCGAGCACAAAGCCATGATGGAGGCCTGGGAAAAGGCGGCCAAGCCCGGGCCGCAGCACCAGTGGTTGGCCGGCAAGGTGGGGAAGTGGGAGCTCGCGGGCAAGTTCTGGATGGACCGCACGAACCCGCCCGCCGAATCCGTTGGCACCGTGGAGCGCGGGCTGATGCTGGGCGGCCGGGTTTTAGCGGAGAAGGTCAGAAGCACCTACATGGACAAGCCGTTCGAGGGCTATGGCCTCACCGGTTACGACAACGTATCCAAGGAGTTCTGGGGCACCTGGAACGACAACATGGGTACCGGGATCATGTTGAGCACCGGCCAGTGCGACGACAAGGGCTCTTGCACCCACAGCGGCTCCTACATGGACGCGATGACCAACGCCAAGAAGACCGTGCGCATGACGTCCCGCGACGAAAGTCCGGATCGGGAGGTCCACGAGTTCTTTGAGAAGGGGCCCGATGGAAAGGAATTCAAGTCCATGGAGCTCACCTACACGCGTAGTAAATAAACCGTCCCTTTTCGCCCGCGGAAGCGGTGGCCAGCCATTGCCGTCGCGGGATCGCCGCTCGCCATCGAGCGCGCGGAGCTTGATCAATAGACCAAGTTACGCTGCGTCTTCTCGTCCCTATATCATTCCGCTGTTCAACTACCCGCCTGGAGCGTGACCGTCAGCTCGGTCTTGCCGCCCTCCCGCAATACCTGGACCGGCACGGCCTCGCCGACCTGGTGGTCGTCGAGGAGGCCGAGCAGTTTCGCGACGCTATCGACGGGCTTGCTTCCGATGGCGACGATGATGTCCCCCGGGGTGATGCCGGCCTCATCCATGCGGGCACCGCGCAGGCCGGCCGCCTCGGCGGCCGATCCCGGCGTCACCCGGAGCACGAGCACCCCTTCGACGCCGAGCTTCTCCGTCACCTGGCGGTTCAGCTCCTCGTCCACCTCGATCCCCAGGGCCGGACGGATGTATCTGCCGCCGCTCACGAGCTCCGGGACGACCCGGTTCACGGTGTCGACCGGTACCGCGAACCCGATCCCGGCGAAGGCCCCCGAGGGGCTGAAGATGGCGGTGTTGATCCCGATGAGCCGGCCCGCGGAATCGAGCAACGGGCCGCCCGAGTTGCCGGGGTTGATGGCGGCATCGGTCTGGATCAGGTGCTCGATGACGCCGCCCTGGTCCGAGGGCAGCGAGCGGTCGAGCGCCGACACGATGCCGGTGGTCAAGGTCCAGTCGAGGCCGAAGGGGTTGCCGATGGCGAATACCTTCTGCCCGACCTTGAGGTCCTGGCTCGTGCCGAGCAGCACGGCCGGGGGGCGATCGAAGGCGACGCCGATGCGCAATACGGCGAGATCATGGGCACCGCTTGCCCCGACCAGCGTCGCTTGGTAATCCCGACCGTCCGAGAGCCGCACGCGCGCGTCCGAGGAGTCGGCGACGACATGGTAGTTGGTAACGACGTGTCCCTGATCGTCCCAGATGAAGCCCGAACCCGTCCCCTTGGGGATGCTGAAGATATTGCGTGTCCAGGGGTCCATGACCCGCTCGCGGGTCGTGATGAAGACGACCGAAGACTTGGCCTGTTCGAAGAGGTGGATGGTGCTCTGCTCATCGGCGGCCAGATCGCCACGCGACGTGACCACCCTCGGGGTCGCGGTCGCCCCGCCGATCTGGCCGGTGAGCGAGGGAAATCCCTGCCACAGGACGAACAAGAGGCCCGCCGCGATGACCGCCCAGAGAAGAGGGGAGCGAAACGGTTCTCGGTTAGGGTTCATGGCGTTGCCCTTCAATCGATGCCCGCGCGTCTCAGTCGGGCGCGTAGCCGCTCGATCTCATCCAGCAGGTCGAGGATCAGGGCGGCGGCCTCGGTGCTGGCCTCGAAGTCGCGTGCGAGTCTCGCGAGCCGGCGGGCACGCAAGAGATCCGGGGCGCCGAAACGCCATGCCGCCTCATCCCTGCCCTCGGGTGACAGGACACCGACCTCCACTAGCTCCACGACCCACGCGGTGTCGGCGCCGCAAGCCTCGACCATCTCCTCTAAAGACAAGGCGTCTTGTTCTCTGATGAGAATGCCGGTCAACATGTCTCCGTCCTTCTCGCGCTACACGCCCAAGCCGCGGCGGGGATCGAAGGCCAGCTCCCGCGCCATGTTCCGGTAAAGTTGTTTCGCGTGCTCGGTCTCGGCCAGGGGCAGGACCACCTCCAGTACGAGATAAAGGTCTCCGGGCGGCTCGCCCGGGATCCCGCGGCCCCGCAAGCGCAGCTTGCGCCCGCCCTGGGAGTGGGGCGGGACCTTGACCTCCACCCCGCCCCCCGGCGTGGGTGCCTTGACCGTGGCCCCGAGCGCCGCCTCCCAGGGCGCGACCGGCAGGCTCATGTAGAGGTCGCGGCCGTCCAGCCGGTAGAACGGGTGGGGTTTGAATGCGATCTCGATGTAGAGATCGCCGGCCTTCCCGCCCTGCGGTCCCGCCGACCCTTGCCCGGCCAGGCGGATGAGCTGCCCTTCGCGGATCCCCTTGGGGATATGCACGTTCAGCGTGCGCTCGCGCGCCGTGAGCCGCCCTTCGGCGTCCAGTTCAGGCACCCGCAAGGTCACCGTCCGCGTGGCGCCGCGGAAGGCGTCCTCGAGGTCGATGAGGACCTTGGCATGATGGTCCTCGCCGCGGCCCTGAAACCCCGCCCCATGCCGCGTTCCGGTGGCGCCCCCGAATAGCGAGGCGAAAAAATCGCTGAAGTCCCCGGCGAAGCCCTCGCCGGCGGGGCTCCCGCGGAACTCGAAGCCCGCGTCCCAGTCGGGCGGCGGGTGAAAGTCCTGGCCGGGCTGCCAGCCCGCGCCGAGCCGATCGTAGGCGGCGCGCTTCTCGGGGTCCTTCAAGACCTCGTAGGCCTCATTGATCGCCTTCATGCGCTCCGAGGCATCGCGCTCCTTGCTGACATCGGGGTGATACTTGCGCGCCAGCTTGCGGTAGGCGCGCTTGATCTCGCCCTCGGCGGCCGCGCGCTCGACACCCAAGGTCTGGTAATAGTCTTTGAACTCCATCGGCTTCCAGAAAGAGGACGACAGTCCCGGAAGCATTTTAACACTTCAAACGTGCGAAATGATTGGGCGGGATCTGTCGAGCCCGCCCCCCTGTCGCGATCAAGTGCCGCGGCGGCGTGGGCTTGATACACACGCACCAGGCCCCATATACGGTTACGTCCGCGAAACTTGCTCACGGGGCTGCATCGAGCGCCAAGGTCGCCGGTGCGGCGAGCAGGGGCCGCAAGGTTCATAGCCAAACTGTGGAGGTGTAAACATGTACGAGTCCTTGTTGCGGTTTCCGACCGATCTGTTCTCCGAGCTGGACCGGATGCAGCGCGAGATGCAGGGTTTCGGGGCCTTGAGTCTGCCTTCGAGCATCCGCGCGGTCGGCCGCGGCGCGTTTCCCGCGATCAACATCGGGAGCACGCCGACGGCCATCCGCATCGATGCGTTTGCGCCCGGCATCGATCCCGCGAAGCTTTCGATCACCATCGATCGTGGGCTCTTGACCATTGCCGGCGAGCGCGCCTCGGACGTTTCGGAGGAGAGCGAAAAGCTCAGCGTCTACGCGCATGAACGCGCCGTCGGTTCCTTCAAACGGGTGGTGAGCCTTCCGGAGGATGCCGATCCGGCGAGAGTCGAGGCGACCTACCGCGATGGCGTGGTCACCCTCGCCGTCCAGCGGCGGGAATCGGCGCAGCCAAAGCGTATCGAGGTAACTTGAAAGTTTGAATTGGAGGTATGAATCATGAGCGAGAAGAGAGAAGTTGCACAGCGTACAGAGGAACGGCGTAGCCCCGCGCTGGTGCCGCCGATCGATGTGCTCGAAGACGAGACCGGGATCACCCTGTTTGCGGATCTGCCCGGCGTGCCTAGGGACAGGCTCACGGTGCGTGTGGACGGCGACGGGCTCTGCATCGAGGGCGAGGTCGTAGTGGAGACACCGGAAGGTACGACCCCCGCCTATACGGAGGTCCAGACGCCGCGCTTCCGGCGGGCGTTCACCCTGAGCCGGGAGCTGGATACCACCAAGAGCGACGCCGGGTTCAAGGACGGGGTGCTAAAACTCCGCATCCCCAAGGCCGAGCACGCCCAGCCGCGTAGGATCACGGTCAACGTCGGCTGACGCAACGGCGCCGGCACCGACCCGAATCCTTTCGGGCGGTGCCGGTTCTTATTCCTGTGGCGGTTCGGAGGACACCACCCTGCTGCGTTTGAGCGGCACCAACGGACCATTCAAGCCGCGAACGATCGCCGGATCGCGGTGGTAGACATCGGGCAAGAAACGCAGGGTGCCGTCGCGGGCCACCGAGGCGGTCCAATACAGGATCAGGACGGGAACGGAGCGTTCGAGATGGATGGTCCGGCTCTTCCCCGTGGCAACCTCCTGGCGCAGCGTCTGTTCCGTCACGACCGGGTCGTCGAGCACCAGAGCCGCCAGTTCGAACGGTTTCTGTACCCTCACGCAGCCGTGACTGAAGCTCCGGCTGGTCTCCTGGAAGAACGACTTCGAGGGGGTGTCGTGCAAATAGACCGAATGCGGGTTCGGGAAGATGAGCTTGATGCGTCCCAGCGCGTTATGGTCCCCGGCGCTTTGCACGTACCGCCCGTTGATGTGCCGGATGCGTTTCCTGGCCAGATATCCCGGATCGCGCCGCATGGCAGGCAACAACTCGTTGCGCACGATGGACGCCGGTACCGTCCAGGTGGGGTTCAGGACGATATATTTCATGTCGGCCCGGAAGGTCGGGGTCCGGGTGTAAGGCTTACCCACCACCGCGGCCGATTCCCACGTGTCTTCCCCGTTTCGTATCCAGAACACCTGAAAACCGGCGACATTGACGAGGACGAACTGTGGGGGAAGGTCGTGCATCACCCATCGGCATCGCTCCAGGGTCGCACGGATCTGATCGATGCGGGTTTCCACGGGTACACTCAAGGCCGCCAGGGTGGCCTTACCCACAGCAGCGTCCGGCTTCAAGCCATGGCGTTGCTGGAACGCCCGCACGCCCGTCTCCAGCGGTGCATCGAAGGTGCTCGACTCGCCGGCCAGGGTCACTTCCAGATCGCCCGTCACCGCGAGCCTCTTGCGGATCACAGGAATGCGCGTGTCGCTCATGCCCGGTTTGAGTGTCGGACCCGGCGGGATCGCAGGCCACCCGCCCTTGGCCGCGATGGCCCGATACTCGCGGAGCGCCGACTTGAGCTTGCCGTAGAACGGATGCTGTGGTTTCAGCGAGTCGACGAATTCCCGAACGCCGCCGCTGTCGATCACCGCTTGCACCGCCGACACGGGATCGCTGCTCAGCAGAGGGCCGGTAAAATTCCAGTTCGAGTCGAGGGCCTCAGGGTCGAGCTTTCCAAACCGGACGTGGTAGGCCAGACGCAGAAAGGCGTCGGTGAGCAAGAGGTCGGTCAGAGCCCGTACCTCCGAATCCCAGATTTCCGAATCAGGCTGTGCTTTGGCGAGCAGGGCTTCGAGGTGTGTGAGGTGGTAGTCGGCGGGGTTGAGCCCGTCCTCTTCGATGGCGCGGACCGACTCCAGCAACCCGAGCGTTGCCGCCGCCGACCACAGGGGGTGGAAGTCCCGCCGGCGGTACAGATCGGACAGGAAGGTCTTGGCCGCTATCGTCGCCCCGTCGATCTCGACGCGTTCGCCCCTCTGCATCCTCTCGACCTTGTCGCGGATCGACACCTCGGGCTCCGCGCCCACGGCGGTGGCGGTCGCAGCGATCCAAACCAGCGCGGCGAATACCGGAGTCACGACGAGAGCATAGCTCTTTCCGGGCAGGCAAGTGAAGTCCGGCGGCTCCGCGGGCTGGTTACGGGCTTCAGCCGAGGAGGAAGCGGCGGATGACGTCCGCCTGCGCGTCGTCCATGAGCATGGGTGCGTGTCCGGTGCGCGCAACGACGAAACTCTCCGTGCCCGGGCGCCGCCGCATTTCTTCCAGGTTTTCCGCAAGCAGCAGGTCCGAAGACTCGCCACGGATGACGAGCGTGGGACACTTCACCGCATTCCAGTACGCGCGCATGTCCACGTCCGCGGGCGGCTTCGCTTTGAACGTCCTGGCGATGCCCGGGTCGTAGCGGAAGCGCCATTTCCCGTCGCCGTCGCGCTTCGCGGCGTGCGTGGCGATATGGCGCCACTGCGCATCGGTGAGCTCGCCGAAGGGGCTCACCTCGCGCGTCGCCTTTTCGAGCGCCTCGAGCGAATCGAACGCGGGATCGAGCCCCACGTAGCGCGCGAGGCGCTCGAGCGCGGCGCGGGGAAGAAAGCTGCCGACGTCGTTCATGACGAGCTTGCGGATCGGCGTGCCGGGAAGTCCCGCGAGGAACATGCCGACGATTCCGCCCATCGAGGTGCCCACCCAGTCGATTTCCTCGACGCCCACTTTCGCGAGCAAGGTCACCATGTCCGCGAGGTACACGGGGTAGCCGTAGTCGCCCCGGTCGTTGAGCCAGTCGCTCTTGCCGCGCCCCGCGACGTCCGGGCAGATCACGCGGTAGCTGTCGGCGAGCTTCGAGGCGAGGAAGTCGAAGTCCCGGGCATTGCGCGTCAGTCCGTGCACGCAGAACAGCACCCGGGGATTCTCCGGGTCTCCCCACTCCACGCAATGGACCCGGTGGAACCCATGGGGATCCACGCACAGCACCGACCCTTCTCTCATTATCGCCCTGCCCGCAACTCGGCATACCGGAAGCAGTCCACGATGTGGTCGTTGACCAGGCCGGTGGCCTGCATATGGGCATAGCAGATGGTCGGGCCGATGAATCGGAAACCGCGCTGCTTGAGGTCACGGCTGAGCGCCTCGGATTCAGGGCTCTTTGCCGGCAGCTCGGTAACGCTGCGCCAGGCGTTGTGCTTGGGTCTGCCGTCCACGAATCGCCAGATGTAGGCGTCGAAGTGCCCGAACGCCTCCTGGACGGCCAGGAATGCCTGGGCGTTTAGCACGGCCGACTCGATCTTCTTGCGATTGCGGATGATCCCGGGGTCGTTGCAGAGCGCGGCGATCTTGTGCTCGCCGTAACGGGCCACCTTTTCGGGATCGAAGTCGTCGAAGGCGACACGATAGCTTGCCCGCTTCCGTAGGACCGTCATCCAGCTCAGGCCGGCCTGTGCGGACTCCAGCACCAGGAACTCGAACTGGGTCCGGTCGTCGTGGGCCGGCACGCCCCACTCCTTGTCGTGGTAATCGACGTAAAGCGGATCCGTGTTCGACCAGCCGCAGCGCGAGATCCCGAGCGCAGTAGGTTTTTTCACAAACTCTCAGCCGCGCCGCCCAGCCGTTCGATCTCCTCGACGAACGCCTGGACATCCTCGAAGCGCCGGTATACCGAGGCGAAGCGCACGTAGGCCACCGCGTCGAGCCGCCGCAGCGCCGCCATCACCAGATCGCCCACCAGCCGCGAGC
Organism: Gammaproteobacteria bacterium; assembly: GCA_052387115.1. GTDB lineage: Bacteria > Pseudomonadota > Gammaproteobacteria > JACCXJ01 > JACCXJ01 > JACCXJ01. The sequence goes on from JBQTJM010000258.1 coordinate 7,786, forward strand.
GCACCTCGCGCTCGCCCAAGGCACGCAAGTGGCGTTTGATGTCGGCGATCGATGCTTCGACCTCCTCGAGCGCGACCGGGCGTTTCTCGAGGGCCCTCTGCATGCCGGCCCGGAGCTTGTCTTCGATGAAGGGCTCACGACGCCCGTCCGATTTGATCACCCGCGGGAGACTCAACTCCGCGGCCTCGTAGGTCGTGAAGCGTTCCTCGCAGGCCGTGCACTCACGCCGGCGGCGTACGCGCTCGCCGTCCTCGGCCAGGCGCGAGTCGATGACACGCGTGTCGGGCTCCGAGCAGAAGGGACAGCGCATCGGCGCGTCAACTATCTTCGGAACTGACCAAAGTGTGGGCCAGATCAGGCGCGAGGCGCCCGGCGGGAATCGTGCGGCTCCGTCTCAGCGGCCGTAGACCGGAAATCTCCGGCACAGATCGGCGACCTGGCTACGGATGTGTTCGTTCAATCGCTCGTCCTCGATGTTCGCGATGATGTCGCAGATCCAGCCGGCGATCTGGCGGCACTCGGGTTCTTTGAAGCCGCGCGTGGTGGCGGCCGGCGAGCCGATCCGAATGCCACTGGTCACGAACGGCGACTGCGGGTCGTTGGGCACCGCGTTCTTGTTGACCGTGATGCGGGCGCGCCCCAAGGCGGCGTCGAGTGCCTTACCGGTCAGCCCTTGCCTGACCAGATCCACGAGGAACAGGTGGTTGTCGGTGCCGCCGGAGACGATCTTGATACCGCGATCGAGGAATACCTGGCACATCGCCCGGGCGTTCTTGATGACCTGTTCGGCGTAGGCCTTGAACTCCGGCTGCATGGCCTCCCGGAAGGCCACCGCCTTGCCGGCGATGACGTGCATGAGCGGCCCGCCCTGGTAGGCGGGAAACACCATGAAGTTGATCTTCTTTTCGATGTCGGGATTTGCCCGCCCCATGATCAGCCCGGAACGCGGTCCGCGCAGGGTCTTGTGCGTGGTCGTCGTCGTGACGTCGGCGATGTCGATGGGGCTCGGATAGAGCCCGGTGGCGCAGAGTCCCGCGACATGGGCGATGTCGGCGATGAGATAGGCCCCGACCTTGTCGGCGATGTCCCGGAAGCGCTGCCAGTCGAGCACGCGCGAGTACGCGGAAAAGCCGGTCATGATGAGCTTCGGTTTATGCTCCAAGGCGAGCCGTTCCGCCTCATCATAGTCGATCTCCCCGGTCTCGGCGTTCAGTCCGTATTGGACCGATTTGTAGATCCTGCCGGAGACGTTAACGCTCGCGCCATGGGTCAGGTGCCCACCGTGCGCCAGGCTCATGCCCATGATGGGGTCGCCGGGATTGATGAGCGCCAGGTAGACGGCGCCGTTGGCCTGCGAGCCGGAATGCGGTTGGACATTGGCGAAGCCGGCGCCGAAGAGTTGCTTGGCACGATCGATCGCGAGCCGCTCCACCACGTCCACGTGCTCGCAGCCCCCGTAATAGCGCTTGCCGGGATAGCCCTCCGCGTATTTGTTGGTGAGGACCGAGCCCTGGGCCTCCAGCACCCTGGGGCTCACGTAGTTTTCCGAGGCGATGAGCTCGATGTGGTCTTCCTGGCGCTGACGCTCTCCTTGCATGGCCCGCGACAGATCATCATCGAATCCCGCGATGGTCATTGCTTTTGTGAACATGACTCAACTCCACTGGCCCAAACCTATTAACGAATAAGGGATTGACGAATAAGAGCGCGTAGCGCGTAGGTTGGGGTGAGGAACGAACCCCAACGTTTCGGCGTGCGCGTTAAGTTGGGGTTCCTTCGTCACCCCAACCTACGTTCGGGTCCGATCGCACTTGTAAACATAATTTGCTGACAGCGCCTATCCGGCTTCGACAAACGCGCGTAGCACGCCGCTCCAGGCCGCGGCGATGTTGTCGTGATTGTACCCGCCGCCGCCCATGCCCAGGATTCGGCCTTCGCAGTAGCGATCGGCCAGTGTGCACAGGCGCGCCGCCGCGTAGGCGTGGCACGCGGCGGAATACTGCAGGTGGGTGAGCGGGTCCCCGGCCACACTGTCGGCCCCGCACTGGAACAGGATGAAGCCCGGCGTTGCCAAATGGGCCTCGACATGGGCCTCTACCCGGGGCCAGGCGGACCGGAAGGCGGCCTCATCCGAGTAGGGCGGCATGGGGATGTTGAGCTTGGTCCCGAGCGCCGGGCCGCGTCCGGTCTCCTCGGCGGCGCCGGTGCCGGGATACAGGAAGCGTCCGTCCTCGTGCAGATCGGCGTAGACGACGGCCGGGTCGTCCTCGAAGTCGTAGTAGACCCCGTCGCCGTGATGGGCGTCGATATCGACATAGACGATCGAGCCCAGGCGGTAATCCGCCTTCAAGACCTCGATCGCGATCCCGCAGTCGTTGAACACACAGAAGCCGCCCGCCCGGTCGCGCCTAGCATGGTGCAACCCGGCGATGGGCACGAAGGCACGCCGGGAGTCCCCGCGCATCAGCCGATGCACGGCGTCCACCGTGCTGCCCGCCACCGCCGCGGCGGCCTCGTAGGCTCCCGGGAAAGCGGGGGTATCGCCGTAGTCCAGATAGCCCTCTCCCGTCTTTGATTGTCGGACGACGCGCTCGACATAGGCCGAGGTATGGAAGCGCTCGATGGTCGCGCGATCCGCGATCGCCGGATCGCGCCGCTCCACCCGCGGGAGCACGCCGGCGCTCGCGGCGCCCCGTTCGAAGCTCCGCATGCGCCCCGTGTCGAACGGATGTCCCCCCCCGAAACCATAACGCCCCAAGGCCTCGCCGAGGTAGACACAGACCGCTAACTGATTCATCGCCCGTTTGCTGTTTGATCGCAAGTCGCGGTCGGCGGTAGGGGCAGACGCGCAACGCCCTTCACAGGACCAAGGGTTCATTGTACCCCCGATTCCGCTATCCCGACTCGGATCACGGGGTCCGGAAGGCCGCCGGCGCAGAGGCCCCGTGCGTCCAGAAGCGCATCGTAGAAGCCGCTAAGCGCATTCATGCCTACACAGAGCGAAGCGATGGGCGGCGTCCTCGGCCGCTTCGAATCGATCAACCGGGCACGGTTGCGCCGGATCCGCGAGGCCTTGAGGCCCGAGCAGGTCCGATTCTTCGATGTCCTAACGCTGCTGTTCCACGTCAACCGTCCCGGCCTGCCGGGATACGTGTCGCGCGAGACCCCCGCCGGGATCGCCCGTTTCGTCCCTGGTCCCGAGGCCATGGACGCGGCGCTGCACCTGTTCCGGAGCGCGATCGAAGCGGGCGAGGCGGCGGATCCCTGTGAGCTCCTGGGGATCTACTGCCTGGGGAGCTTGGGCAGTATCGCCCACTGCAGAGAGAGCGACCTCGATGTGTGGGTCTGCCACGAACCCGGCATCGAGGCGCGACGGCTAGCGGAGCTCAACGCCAAGGCACGGGTGATCGAACAATGGGCCCAGGGGCTCGGTCTGGAGGTGCATGTCTTCCTCATCGACCCCGAGCGCTTCCGCGCCGGGGCGCACGCGCGGCTCAGCGCCGAGTGCAGCGGAAATGCCCAGCATTACCTCCTGCTCGACGAGTTTTATCGATCGAGCGTGGTGCTGGGGGGCGTGTGCCCCATGTGGTGGAGGGTGCCGCCGTCCGAAGAGCACCGCTACGCCGAGTGCGTGGCCGACTTGCAAGCCCTGCAGCCGGAGATGACCGGTGTCGATCTCGGGGGCCTGGGCGAGGTCCCACGGGAGGAGTTCGCCGGTGCGGCCCTGTGGCAACTCGGCAAGGTCATCGACGCCCCCTACAAATCCGCGCTAAAGCTGTTGCTCCTGGAAGCCTATGCCGCCGAATATCCCCGGCCCGATCTCCTCGCCATGCGTTACAAGGCGTGCATCTATGGGGGGGCTGCCGATACCGAGGCCCTCGACCCGTATTGGCTCTTGTACCGCCGGGTCGAAGAGTACCTCGAAGGGCAGGCCGATGCGCCTCGATTGGCCCTGGCCCGGCGCTGCCTGTACTTCAAGGCGCAAGACGCGCAACGCCATCTCCCGTCGCACGTGGCCCGGGTTTGGCGGGGACGGTTCATCGCGGGGCTCAGCCGGCAATGGGGCTGGTCGAGCGAGGACACCGCGAGGCTCGCAGAGCGGGATCGATGGGGCTTCGATCGGGCGAGCGCGGAGTGGCGGGAGATCGTCAACTCCTTGCGGACGAGCAGCCGCGTCCTGGCCGAGTTCGCCCGGCCGCTCGGCGGGCGCTCGTCCGTCACGGCCGAGGAGATCACGGCCCTGGGACGGCGACTGCACGCCGTCTTCGAACGGCGTCCCGGCAAGTTCACCCTCCTCGGTCCAGGGACCCGATGGGGGAGCGTCGAAGAAGAGTTGTGCCTGCACCGCTATCCGGACCCCGCCGAGTCGTGGGGACTGTCGCGAGGCGCGGAGGTAATAAATCGGGAGACCCTGGTCAGGACCGGCGAGGCCCCCGGCCAGCTCATCGCCTGGGCCATCCTCAACGGACTCTCCGCATCACACACGCGCTGGTGCGTGGACGCAAGAGGAGAGGAAAAACTGCCCCGCTCCGATCTCGAGACGATGCAGGGCTTTATCGAACGGGGACTCGCGCGCGGTGCCGTAAACAAACCCGAAACCACCGACCTCATCGCGGCGCCGAGGCTCACGAGCGCCGTGGTGGTGGTCAGGGTAGAGAGGGTCCCGGTGGGCGCGGAGCGAGACCGGCCGGAGGGCGAACCCACGCCTTGGAGCCGCTACCGCGTGGCGCTGGCCGAGTTGATCCTGGTGACGAGCTGGGGGGAGAGGCTGGGTCTGCATTTTCGCGGGGACACGGCCTTGATGCGCTGCCTGTGCGAGTACCTGGCCTGGCCCTCGCGACGAGCGGACCGTGTACCGATCGAGGTGCTGGTCTACGGTGATGCAGAGGCAGACGCCGCAGGGCTCGCCGGACACTTCGAGCAGCTCATGGGCGAGGCGGTGACCGCCGTGCGCGGCGGGCCCGGCGATGCCTGCCGCTACGTGCTCGCCTCGGGCAGCGGGTACTCTGTCCTGGAGGCGCGGGGCGAGACTTGGCACGCCGAGCCGGTCGAGTCCCATGCCGCCTTGTTACGCTTTCTCGGCCACCCCCTCCCGGTGTTCACCCGGACGTTGGTGCAACAAGGGACGTGCGGACCGCTGCCGCTGGTGCTGGCCGAGAACCAGTCCGGGGTCGTGCAGGTGTTTCTGGCCGCCATGCGCGAGCGTGCCTGGATCTTTGTCCTCGACGAGCACGGGGCACTGTTCCACGCAGACGCCGAGATCGATGACGGTGATGCGTTCCTGGGGCGCTACCGGCGTTTCCTGCACACGGTGCTCGCCCGTGCCCCGGCCTCGGCCGGCGCTCAGCCGCCCGTGCTCTTTTATACCGTGGGCGGGGCGGGGGATCCGGATAGCTTACGACGCCTTTCGGAGGGCCCCCAGGGCCGGGAGGGCGCTTACCTCTTGCGTGCGCTCGGGACCCCGCACCCTGGCGCCGGCCGGGCGTTCACGCTTCGGTGCTGCGGCCGCGAGTTCTCCGAGCCGGCGCACGGTCCCCTTGCTTACCGGGAGGCGGCCCTGCACCTGCTCGATGCGCATGGCGACGCCGGGGTCTATCCCGTCGACGTGAGCGATATCGAGCTGTCGGCAGCGTGTTCGGGCCATGATAATGAAAGGGAGGACGGGCCCCCTCCCGTCATTCCCCTCCTGCAATACAAGACCACGGTCGAGGGGCGCCTGAACGAGGCGCTGCGCCGGCTTCGGGCCGAGCGCTGACGGCCGGCATCGGCGGGCGCTGTATAATACGGGCTGATATCGGCGGGCATCCCGGGGGCACGGGCGCGCAGGCGATGTCGGAAGCGGAACGATTGATGGCGCGGGTCGAGTCGCTCCTGACGCGCCTGGAGGGGGTGCTGGGTCCGCGGGCACCGACGATCGATTGGGCTCGGGCCCGGGCCTTCCGCTGGCAGCGCGGCGAGGGCAGGCGCGGGGCGCTATGGGCCCTGCCCTATGTGTCTGCCGTCCGGCTGGAAGACCTCCGTTGCGTCGATCGCCAGAAACAGGTGCTCGATCGCAACACGCGCCAGTTCCTGGCCGGGTTCCCGGCCAATCACGCGCTGCTCTGGGGCCCGCGCGGGACGGGCAAGTCCTCGCTGGTCAAGGCCCTGATCCACGAGTACGCCGGCCACGGGCTGTGCTTCGTCGAGGTCGAGCGCGAGGCCCTGGTGGACCTCTTTCAGGTCTTCGAGATCCTGCACGGGCGGCCCGAGCGCTTCATCCTCTACTGCGACGATCTATCCTTCGAGCCACACGACCCCAGTGGCAGGGCCCTCAAGACCGCCCTCGACGGCTCGCTCGGCTCTGCGCCCGGGAACGTGCTCGTCTACGCCACCTCGAACCGCCGCCATCTCGTCCCGGAGCACATGGAAGACAACCTCGCGGGGCACCGGGAAGACGGGGAGTTGCATCAGAGCGAGGCGGTCGAAGAGCGCATCTCGCTGTCGGAGCGCTTCGGCTTGTGGCTGGCGTTCCACCCCCTGCGGCAGGACGAGTACCTGGAGATCGTCTCTCATTGGATCGCGCGCCTCGGTTGGTCGGAGGGCAATCCTTCCGCGATGCGGGGCGAGGCCCTGCGTTGGGCCCTGGCGCACGGCTCGCGCAGCGGCCGCTCGGCCTTCCAGTTCGCGCGCGATCGGGTGGGTCAGGAAAGGCTCAGGCGGCAGGGGCCCGAGTGACCGTGGATCCCGCAGGATCCGTGGTGGAAGAGGTGGGCGCGGTCCTGGCCGCGGCCGAGCGACTGTTCAGCCCGGTGGAGATCGAGGCAGCACTGGGCCGCATGGCGGCGGAGATCGGCACCCGGCTCGCCGACCGGGATCCCGTGGTCCTGTGCGCCATGGTGGGCGGGGTGATCCCGACCGGCCTGTTGTTGCCCCGGCTCGGCTTTCCCATGGAGCTCGATTATCTCCATGTCACGCGCTACCGAGGCCAGACCTCCGGGGGGACGCTGTCCTGGTTCAGGCGCCCGGATGAGCGGATCCGGGGCCGCACGGTCCTGATCGTCGATGATGTCCTGGACGAGGGCCACACGCTCCGCGCCATGGTCGAGGCGTGCCGGGAAGCCGGCGCGAGCGCCGTCTATAGCGCGGTCCTGGTCGTCAAGGCGGTGCCGCGCTCTGCGGGAACGCCGGAGGCCGATTTCGCGGGCCTCTTGGCCGATGACCGTTATCTCTTCGGCTACGGGATGGACTACAAGAACTACCTGCGCAACGCCGCCGGCATCTACGCCCTGCCGGCATCGACCCTTATACCGTGACCGAGTTGGCACCGTGACCGAGCTGGCGATCATCGGCGGGACCGGGCTACGCACCCTGAGCGGTCTCGAGATCGCCCGGCGGGTGGTCAAGCAGACGCCGTACGGTGAGCCGTCCTGCCCATTCGTCTACGGCATGTATTGCCGCAAAGAGGTGGTGTTCATGGCGCGCCACGGCGTTGCCCATGCGATCCCGCCTCACCAGGTGAACTACCGCGCCAACCTCTGGGCCCTCAAGGACCTCGGCATCCATCACGTTATCAGTATCAATGCCGTCGGGGGGATCCACCCGGATCTCGCCCCGGGGCGCATCGCCTTCCCGCATCAGATCATCGACTACACTTGGTCGCGCCCGCATACCTTCTTCGAAGGCCGCATGAGTCGGGTGACTCACATCGACTTCACCGAGCCCTACTGCGAGACCCTGCGCAGGGTGCTGATCGGGGCCGCCGAACAGGCTGGATTGGAGGCCTGGCCACAGGGCGTCTATGGGGCGAGCCAAGGGCCGCGCCTCGAGACGGCCGCCGAGATCGACCGCATGGCGCGGGACGGCTGTGACATGGTGGGCATGACCGGCATGCCCGAGGCGGCCCTGGCCCGTGAGCTCGGGATGTGTTACGCCAGCTGTGCGGTCGTGGCCAACTGGGCCGCCGGCCGTGGGGAGGGGGCGCTCACCATCGGGCTCATCGAGTCCAACATCAAGGCCGGGATGCACACGGTCCGTCGCTTGCTGGAGCATGCCATTCCCCTCGTGTGAGGGCGGGCTGTCGTCGCCCGCCGGCGCATAGGAAGCAAGAAGGTAGGGGCGCACTCGTGCGCCCTCATGGGGTATCGGGGACCCGCGTGGACCGGGGTCCTGGGTTGACATCACACTATCGAGGGGCTATCTACGTATTAGCCCCGTTTCAACGAGGATGGAGGTAATCCATGAATAGAGTATCGAAACGATCGCATCTCTGCCGCGTGCTGGTGCTCGCGGTCGGGGTGGCCGTATCCCCGGTCTCGGCCGTGGCCGAGGAAAACGCCGGTGACCCCTGGTACGGCGGCGAAGAGCAACAGTACGGGGAACGCGGGCATTCCGCCTATGCCAAGCCGGCACACGACGCCGACTACATGGTCGCGGACGGGTTGATCGCGCGTCCGCTCGGGATCGCATCGACCATCCTCGGGACGGCTCTCTTCATCGTGACCTTGCCTTTCAGCTTCATCGGAGGCAATGTGGACGAAGCGGGGCAGGTCCTGGTCCAGGAGCCGGCGGGGTATACCTTCGGGCGCTGTCTGGG
>JBQTJM010000259.1:0-12129 GCA_052387115.1 Gammaproteobacteria bacterium
CGGCAAGCTCGAGGAGCCCGACCTCGGGATCCAAGAACTTCGGTGCCCGCTGGTACGACCCCCGGATCGGCCGCTTCCTCGCCATCGACCCCGCCGGCTTCGACCCCCAGAACCCCCAGAGCTTCAATCGGTATGCGTATGCCAATAACAACCCGTACAGGTATGTCGACCCGGATGGACGAGTGCCGCTCCTGTTACCGTTCATCGTCGGACTTGGCCTTGAACTCGGTAACCTGGCCTGGGAGGCGTATGATAACGGCGCTAATCCGTGTGGGGATTGCGTCCGCAGCTCGGGCGTAAGTATTCCAGGTGCGGGGGTCCTTGGCAAGACGGCCGCCAAAGCGGCGGAGGGTGCAACGGAGGTTGTTCAACGAGCAATGTCTCGTGCAGAGCTCACGGCAATCCAAGAGTCAGGCGTATTGAGTAAAGGCGGCCGAGCGGGGCCTCATTATGTTAGTGATGCTGTCAATTCAAGCGGGAATCGCGCTCGTCAGCGCCTAGGGCTACCAACCCAGCCGGAAGTAAGAGCGACTATGGAGGTGCCGTCCGGCGTTTTCTCTCGGCCGTCAAAGGTAGAGCCGTTTACACTCCCTAATGGAAAGACATTGCCTGGTGGAGGGGCCGAACGAACCGCGCCAGGGAACGCGGATATACCCGCTCGTATTCTGGACACACTGGAGTACTGATAATGACAATAAATGCTGCGCAAGGAACCCGTGAAATCATGCTAAAGATTAGTGATCCCTGGGACCTTGGAGAAGCTGTACAATGGCAAGCGTTTCCTGCCCTGCTGTTAACCAGGCAGGGTGAAAGGGTTCTTTTTCAGATAAAGCAACCATTCGAGTTCAAAGGCAAGAAGCATGAGTTCTTTGTAGCGTCACCCCGCCATCGCGGAGACTCCGTGAACCAACTTTATGAAGGGCGCTCCCTCTTTTGCGGGATGAGCGAGATCGCCCGTGACCTTGCGATGTCAGATAACCCCTTCGACACGTCTAAGTGGATTGGAGGCATAGCGCTCATTGGCGAGCTTGAGCCATTGTAGTTCCAGAGGTGTGGTGAACGCACTGAACCACATTTATCTCGCGGAGACGTCCGGCTTTGCCGCAGAGCCCGATTGAATCATGGGAAGTCGCGTTCCACCTGGTTCACGCGCAATAATCCGTCCTGCTGCTTCGATCGGTTCTACTTCCGGAGCAGACGTGGAAGCCGTTGTGCCGCCAGGCGGAGCAGACGCGGCCCTCTCCTAAGCCGCCGCAAGCGTCACGCCGCGCCGTTTCATCCGGTGTAAGGTGCTGACCAAGGCGGCGGAGCAAACGGCGATGACGCTCGGGGGAAATGGCACCGATGGTGCCGACTAGACTGCTGGGTGGAAGTACGGCAAGAAAGCCAAGTCGAATGAGCGAAGGAGCCTTGAGACCACTTGTCGAGAAATCGGGGTGCCGTGGGTCAATCAACTCGTCGAAGCCGACAGCTTTCTGGTGGAGCTGGGTACTGATACCACAGACGAGCAAATCTCCGAACGGCGGCATCCGTCGAAGAACGACGGCTGGCCGGTTCTTGAGCCGTCCGTCGGATTGGGGAAGCAGTGTGAGAACAACATACCCTTCGTTCATCGCTTGATGTCGGCGATCGAATACTCCGGCTCGTCGTCGGAATAAGCACGCGCCAATCCAACGGCAGCAGCCTGCGCCCATTGCGCGCTCTCGCTATCTTCTGCAGCCGGAAGCACCGTAACCATCAGGGAGGCATTCGGCGGCAGTTCAAACGGCTCATCAAGCAGGATGCGCTCGCCATCGTAGTGGGCTTTCAAGGTAACTGTCGGCATAGATCGAGGCTATACGGGAACGGGGACTTGCTGTGGCATAGGTTACAGGCTCCCGGGAAGCGAGGCGGGCGGTCTGGTTTGGGTGTGGTCCCTAAGTGCAGAGGGCAGCGCGCTATAGGAAATCCAAATCCGGGTTCTGCCGCATCATCTCGGTGGTCTCCTCTTCGTGGCGCGGGTTCTGGCCCAGGACCTCTTTGAGGAAACGGAAGAACGAGGTGTAGAGGCGTTGGCCGCCGGTGTCGTCGTCGACGATGAAGAACGGGGCCCAGTCTACGTTGTACTTGCCGGCGAGCTTCATGCCCTCGCTGTCGGGGTCGCGCTCATCGGCCACCACCACATGGTCGATGCGGCCCATGAGCTCCGCCCGCTCCAGCCGCTCGACAACCTCGGCGCACTTGCGGCACGGGCTGCCGTCGGCCTTGATCTTTTTGACCAGCGTGATGCGCACCGGCCTCAGCGCCGGGCGACGGCCACGTTGCCCTTGTGGAGCCCGCACTCCTTGTCGCCGGCGTCTTCCCACCACCACCGGCCTTCGCGCTCCTGCTGATAGGGCAGGACGGCGCGTGTGCACGGCTCGCAGCCGATGCTCACGAAGCCGCGCTCGTGCAATTCGTTGTAGGGTACGTCATTGGTGCGGATGTAGTCCCAGACCTCGGCGGCGGTCCAGTTCGCGAGGGGATTGAACTTGACCAGGGCGTGCTCGGGGGTGGAGAACGCCGCATCGCGCTCGACCACCGCGATGGCGGCGCGCGTCGCGAGGCTCTGGTCCTTGCGCTGCCCGGTGACCCAGGCGTCGAGCGACTGGAGCCGGCGGCGCAGCGGCCCGACCTTGCGGATCCCGCAGCATTCCTGGTGCCCGTCCTGGTAGAAGCTGAAAAGGCCCTTCTCGCGGACCAGGCGCTCGACGGCCATAGTGTCCGGGAACAGGGCCTCGAAGCGGATCGCATAGCGCTCCCGGACGCGATCCAGGAACCGATAGGTCTCTGGGTGCAGGCGTCCGGTGTCCAAGGAAAACACCCGGACATCCGACTGGATGCGGCTCGCCATGTCCACGAGCACCACGTCCTCGGCCCCGCTGAAAGAGATCGCGACCTTGTCGAAGGACTCGAGCGCCAGGCGCAGGATATCCTCGGGGGTCTTGCTGCTGTATTGGTTTGCTAATGCTTCGATGTCCACGGCCCGCCCTTCCCGATGCTCCTCTATGTTTGAGATTATTGGCGCCCGTCGGCACCCCAGCACCCTTTTCCCTCCCCCTTGCGAAAGGGGGAGGTGAGGAGGGGGTCTGGGCGCATGCTCTGGGCACCGGTGTTTGACCCCCTCTAAATCTCCCCCTTGTGAAGGGGGAGACTGGTAGAGGGCTGCCGAAGGCGGCAGGATTTACGAGTATAGCAGGTCGAGCCCCCCGCCTTTCAACACGCGGCCACCCGGTATCGATCGGCGGCGCGCCAAGCGCAGCGCCCTGCGAGGCAACAACGGTCGCAATCGGGGCCGGGTGCGGCAGAACCCTTTGGCGTGGTGCACGATGAGGGCGTGGTATTCCTGGTAGATCGGGACGTCAGGCCTCAGCAAGCGCTCGATCCTCGCCCGCAATGAGCGCACAGGCGGCGAAAGACCGCGCGCGGTGTTCGCCCATTTATTACGCCGCGGAAGAGGGTTGCCGGGGTTTTTGCGCCCGAGAGCGGCGGGATTTGCGCGGGCTGGGCGGCGGCTCAGCCTGCCTCACTGGAGGGGGAGGGCGGCCATGGGGGGCCGCCCCTACGGGGTTGGCGGGGCGGATACGGGGGGTTGCGCCGGCCGGCTTGGGAGGGCGGCCACGAGGGGCCGCCCCTACGGGGTAGCCACATAGGCTCTGGAGGGCCTGGACCTCTTTCTTGCGCAGCTCCCACCACTCGCCGGCGCGCCGTTCGCGCGGCAGGGCGACGGGGCCGAAGCGCAGGCGCATCAGCCGGCTCACGGTCGCGCCCTGTGATTCCCACAGGCGTCTGACCAGGTGGTTCCGTCCTTCCTTCAGGATCACGCGGAACCAGTGGTTGGCGCCTGCCCCGCCCATGGCGACGATGGACTCGAAGCGCGCCGGTCCGTCTTCGAGCCGAACCCCGACGCGCAGGCGATCGATGACCCGGCCATCCACCGCGCCGAGCACGCGCACGGCGTACTCACGCTCGATGCCGGTCCCCGGGTGCATCAGGCGGTGTGCCAGGGCGCCGTCGTTGGTCCAGAGGAGCAGGCCGCCGGTATTGAAGTCCAGGCGCCCGACGTGTACCCAGCGCCCCGAGAGCTCGCCGGGCAGCGCGTCGAAGACGGTGGGCCGATCCGACTCGTCCCGGCGCGTGCACAGGACCCCGGCCGGCTTGTAATACCCCCACACCCGCGTCCGCTCCACGCCGTACAGCGCTTTCGCCGACAAGCGCTTACCGTCCACCTGCACCCGATCCCCGGGCGTCACGCGGTCTCCGAGCCGGGCCAAGCGCTCATTGATCGACACCCGGCCGGCCGTGATCCAACCCTCGATGGCGCGGCGCGAGCCGAGCCCGGCGCGCGCCAGGACCTTTTGGATGCGTTCAAGGTGAACAGGCTCGGGGGCGATCATCATGGGCGGCTCGGGGTGATCCGCTGCTGCTCTCTAGGGCGCCCACGAGGGCCGCCCCTACGCCCGATCATCATGCGCGGCTCGGGGTGATCCACTGCTGCCCGGCGCCTGCCGTCCCGGAGGACGCTCATCCCTCCGCCACCTCGCCGACTACCACCTCGGCCAGCTCCATCTCCCGCTGTGCCGCGGCCGGCTCGGACGGCGCGACGTCTTCCGCGGCCTCGATCGACCGCATCTCGGGGAGGGGCGGTAGCTCGGACAGGGTCTTGAGGTTGAAGTAATCGAGGAACTTCGGGGTGGTGGCGTACACGGCCGGCCGGCCTGGCACCTCGCGGTGCCCCACGAGCCGGATCCACTCCCGCTCCAGCAGGGTCTTCAGCATTCCGGTGCTGAGCGCGACACCGCGCAGGTCCTCGATGTCCCCGCGCGTCACCGGCTGCCGATAGGCGATGATCGCGAGGGTCTCGAGAAGCGCGCGTGAGTAGCGCGGCGGCTTCTCCTCCCACAATCGGTTGAGCCATGGAGCGAGCCCTGGCCGCGCCTGGAACCTGAAGCCCTGTGCGACCTCCCGAAGCTCGATGCCGCGCCCGGCACAGTCCTCCCGGAGCGTAGCGAGCGCCTGCTCGACCTGGGCGCGGATCCCGTCATCGTCGCCGAAGAGGGCCGCCAGGCGGTCCACGCCCAGGGGCTCTCCTGCGACCATGAGGGCGGCCTCGACGATCGGCTTGATCTCTTCCGGGCTCACGCCGCCGCTTTGACGTAGATCGGGCCCAGGGGCTCGCTCTGCACGATCTCGATGAGCGATTCCCGCAACAGCTCCAGGATGGCGAGAAAAGCCACTACCACGCCCCGGCGCCCCTCCTCGACGGTGAAGAGCTGGGTGAACTCGGTGTAGGGGGCCTCGGCGAGCCGGCCGAGCACCAGCACCATGCGCTCGCGTACCGAGAGCGGCTCGCGGGTGATGTGGTGATGGGCGTAGCGCTCGGCCGCGAGCAGGACCTCTACATAGGCCCGCCCCACGGCTGCCAGCACGACCACGGGCTCGGGCCGCCGCACCTGCCGTGCGGGGAATGCCACCACCACCGGATGGACCTCGCGCTCCAGCCTCGGGAGGGCATCGATCCCGGCCGCGGCGTCCTTGTAGCGCTCGTATTCCCGGAGCCGCCGGATCAGCTCGGCACGCGGGTCGGCCTCGGGCTCTGCGGCAGCCGCGGGCCGCGGCAACAGCATACGGGACTTGATCTCGGCCAGCACCGCGGCCATCGCCAGGTACTCGGCCGCCAGGTCGAGCCGGAGCCCCTGCATCAGATCGATATAGGTCATGTACTGCTCCGTGACCTCCGCGATGGGGATGTCGAGGATGTCGAGGTTGTGGCGCCGGATCAGGTACAGGAGGAGATCCAGGGGACCCTCGAAGGCTTCCAGGATCACCTCCAGCGCATCCGGCGGGATGTACAGGTCGTGCGGCAGCTCGGTGATCGGTCGCCCACGGAACATGGCGATGGGGGCGCTCGTCTCGGAGGTTGTTTCGGGGATCGTCTCGGGGACCATCATGGAGTCCGGCGGGGCCGTCGAATGCATCACACTCGAGCCGTGGCGGGGTCAGCGGTAGGCGAGGCCCATGGCCTCCCGCACCTCGTCCATCGTCTCGCGCGCCACATCGCGAGCAGCCTCGCAACCGTCGGCGATGATCGCGCGTACGGCGTCGGTATCGCGCTCCAGATCAAGGGCGTGCTCCCGGATCGGGGCCAGCTCCGCGAGCACCGCGTCGATGACGGGCTGCTTGCAGTCCAGGCAGCCGATCCCGGCGCCGCGGCAGCCGACCTGCACCCAGCTCCGCACCTCGGCACTGGAGTACACCAGGTGAAGCTTCCAGACCGGACACTTCTCGGGATCGCCGGGATCCTGACGGCGCACGCGCGCCGGATCCGTGGGCATGGTCCTGAGCTTCTGCGTGATGGCTTCGGGCGACTCGCGCAGCCCGATGGTGTTGCCATAGGATTTCGACATCTTCTCGCCGTCGAGCCCTGGCATGCGTGCCGCCGGGGCGAGCAGGGCCTCGGGCTCCGGCAAGATGGTCCTGCCCGAGCCTTCGAGGTAGCCGAGGAGCCGTTCGCGGTCGCTGAGCGCTATATTTTGCTGCGATTCCAGGAAGGCGCGCGCCGTCGCCCGGGCCTCGGAGTCGCCCTGCTCCTGATAGCGTTTGCGCAGATCGAAGTACAGCTTCGCGGCCTTCTTTCCCATCTTTCGGGCCGCGCCCTCGGCCTTGTCCTGAAACCCCGGCTCACGGCCGTAGAGGTGGTTGAAACGGCGCGCCACCTCGCGCGCCAGCTCGACGTGCGGCACCTGGTCGTCCCCGACCGGCACCTGCCCGGCCTTGTAGATCAAGATATCCGCGGCCTGCAGGAGCGGATAGCCGAGGAAACCGTAGGTCGAGAGGTCTTTCTCGGGCAGTTTCTCCTGTTGATCCTTGTAGGTCGGGACGCGCTCCAGCCAGCCGAGCGGCGTCATCATGGCCAGGAGCAGGCACAGCTCGGCGTGCTCGGGGATGCGCGATTGGACGAACAGCGTCGCCTCGCCCGGATTGATGCCGACCGCCAGCCAGTCCACCACCATCTGGTAGGCCGAGTCGGCGATGACCTCGGGCGCGTCGTACTCGGTCGTGAGCGCATGCCAGTCGGCGACGAAGAAGAAGCAGTCGTACTCGTGCTGGAGCGTCAACCAGTTCTTGAGCACGCCGTGATAGTGCCCGAGGTGCAGCATCCCGGTGGGACGCATGCCCGAGAGGATGCGGCGGTCGGAGGTCGCGCTCAACTCCGGGATCCGGCGCGCCGGCGGGGCTCAGCCACTGAGGAGGGTCTGCATCACCCACCCGATCACGTCCATGGTCGGCTCCATGAGCCGATCCAGCGCGCCCGAGCCGATGAGGACCAGGAGGATGATGAGCCCGTAGGGCTCGATCCGCCCGTATTGCAGGGCCATGTCGCTGGGCAACAGCGCCGACACCACACGGCTGCCGTCCAGCGGGGGTACCGGCAGGAGATTCAATGCGATGAGCACGGCGTTGATCATGATCCCCGCGAGCCCGGTGGTCATGAAGTAGTGCTGGCCGTACGACAAGCCGAACTTGGCCACGGCGGCCCAGGCGAGCAGCATGACGACATTCGCAAGGGGTCCGGCGAGCGCGACCAGCGCCATGTCGCGGCGCGGGTTGCGGAGCTTGTCCCAGTTCACGGGCACGGGCTTGGCCCAGCCGAACACGATACCGGCCAGGGCATACAGGAGGCCCGGTACCAGCACGGTACCGACCGGGTCCACGTGCTTCAAGGGGTTGAAGGACAGCCGCCCTAGCCTCTCCGCGGTGTCGTCGCCCAGCTCGCGCGCCACCCATCCGTGCGCGACCTCGTGCAGGGTGACGGCCAAGAGCACCGGCGGCGTCCAGACCACGAGGGTCTGGATCAATGACATTTCGGCCATGAAGGGGTGACGAGGCGTGGGGGTGGGGGATCGGGTTCGGAAGCGCGCGGGTTGCGACGCTATTCTAAACCGGCGCGGCCCGAATAGTGTGTACGGGGGGATTCCGCTATGATGGCTCCCCACTTCGCGCCGCGGAGCGCTCCCGCACGCCGATGCCCCTATACCCATGAAAATCCTGCTCGACTTCTTCCCCATCGTGGTGTTCTTCGTGACCTTCAAGCTGGTGGACGACCCGCACCAGGGGGTGATGCTGGCGACCGGGGCGGCCATCGTGGCGACGGTCATCCAGGTCGGCTTCACCTACTGGAAGGACCGTCGGGTCGAACGTCTCGCCCTCGTGACCCTGGCCCTCATCGTGGTCCTTGGGGGCTTGACCTTGGCCTTTCAGGACGAGCGCTTCATCAAATGGAAACCCACGGCCGTCAACTGGCTGTTCGCGGTGGTGTTTCTGGCCAGCGACTACATCGGATCCAAGAACCTGGTGCGGCGCATGATGGAGCACAGCGTGAACCTGCCGGACGCGGCCTGGGTGCGCCTGAATCGCGGCTGGGTGGCGTTCTTCGTCGCCATGGGCGCGGCCAATCTCTATGTGGCCTTCAACTTCGAGACCGAGGTGTGGGTCAATTTCAAGCTCTTCGGACTCGTGGGCCTCACGCTCCTGTTCGTGCTGGGCCAAGTACTGTACCTGATGCGGCATGCCGCCCAGGTGGAGGGCCCAGACAGTGGTTAACATGGGGCAGCGCTGATGTTCTACGCGATCCTGTGCGTAGACGTCGATGACAGCCTGGCGTTGCGCGCCGAGACACGCCCGGCCCACATCGCGCGTCTGCAAGCGCTCCAAGACCAGGGCCGCCTGCTCCTGGCCGGCCCCCACCCGGCGATCGACAGCCCCGACCCCGGACCGGCGGGGTTCACCGGGAGCCTCATCGTCGCCGAGTTCCAGTCGCTCGAAGAGGCGCGCGCTTGGGCCGACTCCGATCCCTACCTCGCGGCGGGGGTCTACGAGTCCGTCACGGTCAAGCCCTTCAAGAAGGTCCTCCCATAGATGGGGGCCTTGACGGGACCCGAAGACCGGGTCGCCCGGATCCGCGCGCGCCTCACCGAGGCACTGGCGCCCTCGGCCCTCGAGATCATAGACGACAGTCACCTGCACGCCGGGCATGCCGGGGCCGCGGGCGGCGGGCATTACCGGGTGCGCATCGTGTCCGCCCGGTTTGCCGGGCTCGGCCCCATCGAGCGGCATCGTGCCGTCTACCAGGGGCTCGGCGATCTCATGGGCAGTGAGGTCCATGCCTTTAGCATTCGGGCGCTCGCGCCCGATGAAGATTGATGTCGGGGGTGCCGACTCGAGCTGTCCGCGGGTCACGCCCCGACGAAATCGCCTGGCGCTCCCGGGATCGCGGCTCCTGCCTCTATCACGCCGATCGCGCCGAGGTCATGGCGCAGTTGCCCGAGGGCTCGATTGACTGCATCTGGACCGATCCGCCCTATCTCCTGTCGAACGATGGCACCACCTGCGTGGCCGGGCGGCGTGTGTCGGTCAACAAGGGCGAGTGGGACCGGAGCCGCGGCCTCGCCGCCGACCATGAGTTCCATCGCGAGTGGTTGCGCGCCTGTTATCGCGTGCTCAAACCCACGGGCACGATCTGGGTCAGCGGCACCCTGCACGTCTATCTCAGCGTCGGCATGGCGATGCTGGAGGAGGGCTACCGGATGTTGAACGACATCGTGTGGGAGAAGCCCAACCCGCCGCCCAACCTGGCCTGCCGCTTCTTCACCCATGCTACCGAGATGGTGCTGTGGGCAACCAAGGCCCCGAAGGGCGGCCGGCATCGCTACACGTTCAACTACCACGCCATGCGCGAGCTCAACGGGGGGCGCCAGATGAAGAACGTATGGCGCATCGTGGCCGCCGGTAAGTCGGAGAAGACCCACGGCAAGCACCCCACCCAGAAGCCCGTGGAACTGATCGCGCGCTGTCTCCTGGCCAGCACCCTGCCCGACGATACGGTCTTCGATCCCTTCGTCGGGACCGGGGCGACGGGGGTTGCGGCCTTGCTGCTCGGCCGGCGTTTCACCGGCTGCGAGGTGGACCGGAAGTTCATCGATATCGCGGTGCGCCGCCTGGTAGAGACCGATGTCCCCGACCCGCACCGGGAGTGAACCGCCGAGCGCGACCCTGGCGTTGGCAGAGGACCTGATCGCGCGGCGTTCGGTCTGTCCCGACGATGCCGGCTGCCAGCTACTCATCGCGGGACGACTCGCGGCCCTGGGTTTCTCCGCCGAGCATCTGCGCTTCGGCCTCGTCGACAACCTGTGGGCCCGGCACGGTACCAAGGGCCCGCTCGTGGTTCTGGCGGGCCACACCGATGTCGTGCCCCCGGGTCCCTTGTCCGCCTGGCACAGCGATCCCTTCGTGCCCGAGATCCGCGACGGGCGCCTCTATGGCCGCGGGGCGGCGGATATGAAGGGGGGGCTCGCGGCCATGGTCACGGCAGCAGAGCGGTTTCTCGCCGCCCATCCCGAGCCGCGGGCTTCGCTGGCGTTTCTCTTGACGAGCGATGAGGAAGGCCCGGCCATCGATGGCACGCGGCGAGTCATCGAGGTCCTCGGCGCGCGGGGTGAGCACATCGACTGGTGCCTCATCGGCGAGCCCACCAGCGAGGAGCGCCTGGGCGATGTGGTCAAGGTGGGGCGGCGCGGCTCGTTGAGCGCCACGCTCCGGGTGGCCGGGACCCAGGGGCATGTCGCCTACCCGGAGCGCGTGGCCAACCCCATCCACCTGGCCCTGCCGGCCTTACACGCGCTCTGCACCACGCGCTGGGACGAAGGCAATGCCTCCTTCCCGCCGACCAGCCTGCAGATCACCGAGGTGAGGGCCGGGGTCGGCGCCGACAACGTCGTGCCCGGCGAGCTCACGGTCCGGTTCAACCTGCGCTATTCGACGGCCTCGAACCACCTGGGCCTCAAGGACGCGATCATGGGCATCCTCGCCGGCCACGGCCTGTCCTTCGATTGCGACTGGAGGCCCGATGCCGAGCCCTTTCTGTCGCCGCCCGGCCGCCTGCTAGCGGCCGTGCAAGTAGCGGTCTCTGCCGTGCAGGGTGTCCCACCCCGAGCCTCGACGACCGGCGGGACCTCGGACGGACGCTTCATCGCGCCGCGCGGCGTCGAGGTGGTCGAGCTCGGCCCCATCAACCGCACCATCCATCAGATCGACGAGCATGTCGCCGTGCGCGATCTCGAGGCGCTCAGCGCGATCTACGAGCGCGTGCTCGAAGAGTTGCTCGGGGAATAGCCGGCGTCCTGGACCGCCATCGCCCCCTGCGATTATGATGCGTCTCATGATCGACCGGCTGCCCGTAGACGAGATCCTGGCGCGCGTCGCGAGCCTCCTGCCGGAGGGGACGGCGGTGCTGCGGGACGACGTCAAAAAGAACCTCAAGTCCGCCCTGGGCGCGACCTTGTCGCGCATGGACCTCGTGACCCGCGAGGAATTCGATGTCCAGACGGCCCTCCTGTCGCGCACCCGGGCTCGGCTCGAAGCGATGGAAAAACGGCTCGGGGCCCTCGAAGAGGCGCTGCGGACGGAGCCTGCCCCGCCCACCCGCTCGACGCCACCGCAGACCTGAGCGTTTGTGAAAAACCGTCGCGAGCGACAGAGTCATTGCCCGTCCGATCCTTGAATCTCCAGGACGAAACCCCCGTGAGACACTACTCTGGGCATACGTTCCGTTCGTCTCTGGTGCCCCTCCTCTGGGTCCTGCTTTTCTGCGCCCCCGCTCAGGCTGGAGAACTGGTTCTACCTCGCCTAACTCATTGATTCTAAGCTCAGAGGGGGATCTACTCCCTAGCGGTCCGAACCGCACTGGACCGGGAGAGAGGCGATCACCTGTGGTAACAGCGCCTTGGCGAGCGGTCGGGATGCTGCGGCCGTTCCTATCGAGATGTATGCCCCTGACCCCGTCGACTAGACTAGGTTCTTCGGTGTCGCACTTCAGTACCACTCTTTCGGGGGCACCGAGACCCTAAGCATTCCATTACAAAACTAGCCAAAGATATTTGAAATTGCATGCTCTTTTCTATCCCTTCCCCCTGGAAGGGGGAAGGCTAGCAGCCTGTCGGACTCGCATGGAACGGTAAGGGGACAAGGCGAGGCTCGCGCACGATGATGGTGACTGGGTCGGCCGTTGAGGTTCTAAGAGCGACGCAATGACGATGAACGGATCGGTCCCGA
>JBQTJM010000260.1:0-4556 GCA_052387115.1 Gammaproteobacteria bacterium
GCGTGAGCCGGGAAGCTCGGCCTGTTCGGCCAGGTGGTCGATGCCGAGACGGACCAGATCGGGCAAAAAGAGGAAGAGCCCACCCACGCTGGTGGTGAAACGAGTGACCGGCAGGACAAAGGAGCGCACGTCGGCCACCACGCGGAGGAGCAGATAGAGGCGGTATGCTTGACGATCATCGATGCCTCCGACGCTGTGCTCTCACATCGAAGGCTGGAGGCGACCAACGGGGTGCTCGAGCGAGAGAGGAACGCGCTGAAGCATGCCAAGGACGAGATCTCTCACCTCGCCAATCACGACCCTTTGACCGAGCTGCCGAACCGACGTTTTCTGAACCGCTACCAGACTAGGCTCCTCCACGCGGCGCTGCCGAATCAGCGGGCCGTTCGCGCTCCTTTCGATCGACCTCGACGGCTTCAAGAGGATCAACGACACCATGGGACACCCGGTCGGCGATGAGGTGCTGGCGATCATCGCGCAGCGTCTCGTCCAGGCGGCGCGCCTGAGCGATTTCGCGGGGCGCCGGACGGATGCTCCCGCCGAAATCGCCGAGCATACGATCGGTCGGGTCGGTGGTGACGAGTTCATGGTCGTGCTTCCTGCGATCCGCCAGCCCGACGATGCGGCCACCGTTGCCCGCCGAATCATCGAGCAATGTTCACAACCGCTGTCGGTTCGAGGCAAGACGGTCTATCTCGGCGCGAGCGTCGGAATCGCGATCTTTCCCAACGATGGCCAAGACGTGGTGTCGCTGGTGAAAAACGCCGATACCGCCCTCTACGATTCGAAGAGCCGCGGCAAAGGGAATCACCAGTTCTACTCGGCCCGCATGAATGAGCAGACGGCCGAGCGGCTCTGGCTGGAAACAGCGCTGCGCGCCGCCCACGAGAACCGCGAGCTCGCCCCCTACTTCCAGCCGCAGATCGATATTGTGAATCAGCGCGTCGTCGGCGCCGAAGCGCTGATGCGATGGAAACATCCGGAGCGCGGTTTGATCGGTCCCGACAAGTTCATCCCGCTCGCAGAGGAGTCCGGATTCATCACGGTCATCGGACGAGCGATGCTGCGTGACGTCTGCCGCCAGGCAAGCGCTTGGCTCGAAGGCGGCCTGGGTGATCTTCGCGTCTCGGTGAACGTGTCGCCGATCGAGTTCGCGCAGGAGTCATTCGTCGATGGTCTGATCGAGACGCTCGAGGAGACGTGTCTTCCACCGCACATCCTGGACCTCGAGGTCACCGAGCGCGTCTTCCTTCAGGACTGTCCGGAGTTTCGGAAGCATCTCACCCGCCTGAAGGACCTCGGAGTGTCGCTGTCTCTGGACGACTTCGGCACCGGCTTCTCGTCGCTCAGTTACCTGGTTCGCTTCCCGTTCGACTGCATCAAGATCGATCGATCCTTCATCGCCGGCGTACCACACGTGAGCACGAGCGCCACCGTGGTCACTGCGATCATCAGCCTGGCTCGGAGCCTCGGGATCGAGGTGGTGGCCGAAGGCGTCGAGACCGAGGACCAAGTGCAGTTTCTGAGAGAGCGGGGATGCCGCATCGCTCAGGGTTACCTGTTCGCTCGGCCGATGCCGGCCGCCGAGATTGGGGAGTGGCTGCGAGGCTTCTCGTCGAGGCTCACGCGCGAAGCAAGAGGGAGGCGCGGCGGGTTGTATACTCCCTCTGGATACGACGCGCGTGTCAAAGAGATGAAGTTTTAGATAGACTGCGCTAAACCCGCAGGGCCGATCAATAGCGCTGTTATTCGCGTGGCGTTCGCAAAACCCTGTCAGAATATAAGAGGAATAAGCGCCCTTTTTCGTCAACAGGAACGGTACTGATGGACCTCACGACGCGTGCGAAGTCCGCCTGCGCCATGGCTTCTTTCCTGCCCACCACCCGCCCGCGATGGGAGATCCCGGCACAGCTCCCGGCGAGCGTGAGCCCTCCGAGCACTTGGACCGCCTCGGCCATGGCACCGTCGGCCGCGGCCTCGGAACCCACGTCGGCCTCGACATAGGCGGCTCCGGGTAGCAACGCGACCGGGGGATGAAGATCAAGCACCACCACCCGCGCCCCCTGTTCGTGCGCGACCGCCAGCCCGAGGCCCGACGCACCCCCCCTTCACCACCGCCCGTGCCCCTTGCAGTTTGACACCTCCTCCCGCCCGGGGACCCGTCCCCTCCAGATAGTCTACCCCACGCCAGCGTGATCTCGACGGCAGCATCATCGCTTACCTCGGGCAGCAGATGGTCGGCACGTCGGTCTGGCTCAGCGACGCGAACGGCGCGACCGCGAGCTTTACCGCTCCGATGGTCCCGACGCAAGAGGACTTGCGCCTTCGTCTGACCGTGCTTGACAATAGGGGCGCGGGCGTAACCGATGCGGTCGTCATCCGCGTAGAACCCCAAGCGAGCCCCGTCGACACCACGCCGAGCATCCACTATCAAGCGCAAGCGAACCCGCGTGGACGGTGTACCCGCCTACACCGTGACCCTCACCCCCAATGAACCCACAAGCGTGCATTTCCGGGTGAAGGGGGTGGGCCAGATCTTCAGGGGCGCGCGGCCGATCTCCGACTGGCAGCCCTACAGCGGTCCCTAAGTTATTCTCTCGAACCCTGCGAATCATGCAAAACCGGACACTTCATTTTTCCGGGAACTTGAGTATCTGAAGAGCCAAGATTATCGCGTAAGCGATGACGGATTGCGCATGCTGCCAGAGAACTAAGGTCATGCGGAATCCATTGGTTGAGGTGGTGGAGCGTGAACTGAATCAGCTTGGCGTGAGCAACGCAAATCTGGTTCATGAATCCTACAATCATCAGAATTTTGGGAACGCCGAAGCCGTTTATGAAATTGGTTACGTAAAGCTTCGATTTGTTCGGGATCGTGGCGACGACATGATTAGCCTTGGCAGCTCCATCAGCTCACAACTTTTTTATATTGATGATGTAGCTGTATGGATGGAGTGGCTTAGCCTAGATGATCTGTTGCGGTTTTATCGTGCCCCGATTGATTTCTCCAAGCCTCCACGGGGGCCGCTTTTTAGTTTGGCCACGGCACTTGGTCTGATCGCAAGGGATTTGAAGCAGCTTGATAAAGCATTTTCGTCGGGCGAGCTTATGTCTACGCACGCGAAGTTGAAAGACATGGAGCGTAAGCGAGTATCGGCTACCTAATTTCTTTAGCCGCGAGCACTCCACCCAAGCCCCGCCTTGCGGGGCTTGTTGCTTTGAGCCTGGTAGTGTAGGCACGTTGTTTGACAGGGGGGACCGGTATCAGGCCTTGTTGCGCGCATTCGTATATAGCAAAAGTTTAAGTTCCTACTCGCGCTCTAACCCGACTTCCGGCATTTTGAAGTTACGAAGCCACTTCAAGTAGAGGCTGGTGAAATTGCCCCAGCTTACGGACAGCCGGGCCTTGGGACACGATTTGTAACTGACCAAGCTATCCGCGATCTTATCGGCGGTGGTTATCTGAAGAAGGTTGAGCCATGAGCCCTCAGGAGATCGTGGATCGTCTGACGCGCCATGGTGTTGATCCGAACGACGTGTTTAGTGCCAATGGCGATCTGCTTGAAAACGATAAATACCACCTCGTTAGCAGTGGGGGGATATGGCAGGTGTACTACTCGGAACGCGGGCACAAATGGGATTATCGTGAGTTCAACTCTGAAAACGATGCTTGTGAGTATTTGTGGAACTTGTTAGAGAAAGATGAAACTATCTGGCGATAATTCCTTGTTGCAAAGGGAGGACCAGTTATTGGCAGCAAGCGTAGGGCGCGTGCCCGCGCCATTTCATTGGCGGTATGATTCCGTCATGCCTGATTACCGTCGCGCCCATGTGCGGCATGGCACCTATTTCTTCACCGTCAGCACCTATCGGCGCCAAACGTTTCTCACCGATCCCGATGTACGCTCGGCCCTGCGGGAAACGATCGGAACGCTTCGTTTGACCCATCCGTTCGCGATCGAGGCTTGTGTGCTGCTGCCCGACCACATGCAAGCCCTCTGGACATTGCCTCCCGGGGATGGGGGTTTCTCCCAGGATTCCAACGACGGGCGTTTGTGCGAACTGACTTATCCGCAAGGCCACACGCCTGTCATCCCAAGAGCTCGACCCAGTGTACCACCGGCACACGGGCCTCCTGGCGCAGATAGGTGTAGCAGCCGATGTTGGCGGTGGCGATGAGGTCGGGATGCCCGGCTTCCAGGGCAGCCACCTTGGCGCGGAGCATGGGACGGGACATTGCCGGTTGCAGGATCGAATAGGTCCCGGCGGAGCCGCAGCACAGCCCGGGATCGGCGACGGGGGTCAGCTCGAAGCCCAGGTGGGATAACAAGGATTCGGTCACGCCCGCGAGGCCCTGGCCGTGCGTCAAGCTGCACGGCGAATGAAAGGCGATGCGGCGGGGGGCCCCGACCGCCGGCGCTGATAGGGTCTCCACGGTCAAGACCTCCGATATGTCGCGCGCAATCCGCGATACGCGCTCGGCGCGGGCCGCGTACTGCGGATCGTGGCGCAGCAACCGGCCATAGTCCTTGATCATCGCGCCACAGCCGCTGGCG
>JBQTJM010000261.1:0-9755 GCA_052387115.1 Gammaproteobacteria bacterium
ACCGCTGCCGCCGCCCCCACCCCCACGGCCCCCGGGGACCACCCCCCCACCGCCCCCATGCAACTTCCCGCAGTGCGGTCTTTGATGCCGACCCGGCGCTAGCCGCACCGAAGGTAGGCATACCATCGGTAGGCCCCAAGAAGCACCGGACTTCCCCCTACTCGCAGGAGCGCGAGAGGGGGAAGTCCGACCCAGGGAGCCCCGCCGCGCGCGGCGCGATGAATAATCCCGCACCAACACGAGCAACTGCCCTTTGAGCGGCGGAAAGGAATCTGAGAGGAGCTGAGAAAGTCCCCCAGGGGCCTGTGCCCAGTGGTCATCGATTATCAAGGGGCTCGGGCGAGCGCCGAGCTCGCCCTCCCCGACCCCTATCGCGTGCAGCCGAGCGACACCCTCTTGGAAAGCCTGGCCCAGGTCCTGGGCCGCGATGCGGTGGCGCTCGACTATGGCGCCTCGTGACGGGATCGGCTGCTGCGTGCGTCGTCACCGAGTGGGTAGAATCGCCGCACGCCAACCTTGCTCTTCAGCCCCTCTCGCAAGCCACCTTCGGGATCGAGTACCTCCATGCCCGGTGAGTCCTGGAGCGCGGGGAGTTTTTCGGCCATCTATACCTTCGGGTCTCGGGTCGAGGCGTTGCCGGGCGACCCTCACCCGGTCGGGATCGACCGGACTCCCCAGCGTCTGAGCATCTCGGCCATCTGCTCCGTCCGGCCGCCGGATGTGGTGTGGGCGATGAATACTTCGCCGGCCAGGGCCGCGACGAGCTCGTTGCGGCGCAGCGCCGATTTCCTTGGTGACGCGCTTGGGTTTCTCGGTGAACGGGGAGAGGAAGAGTAGCCGACCGGCCTCGAAGGCGGCGCGGCATTCGGGCGGGATGCGCATTCCCTCAATGGTGCGGGCAGGGCAGACGATGATCGGTTGCGTGCCACGCAGGAGGATACGCAGGCAGTCCTTCTCGATCGGCGAGTGGAATCCGCTGATGACGGTAATGCCTCCGTCGCGTAATTGCCGGGCGGTATCGTGGGCGCGTAGGATGGCATCGCCGGGCGTGCGGGCGGAGCAGAAGAGCGCGGTCTTGCGGGCGGCGAGGAGCGCCACCGGACCGATGGCCTGAAGCGCCGCCGGTGCAGACACTCCCAGCCTGTCGGTCAAGGACTTCGGCCAGTGCGCGTCTCTGGGGGTGAGCTTTCTGATGCCCACCAGTCATCCTGTCACTGCGTACTCCACAGCTTTCGGGTTCTCCACACGCTGGGAAGCGTTGAGCACTTCCAGGCCTACGATATTGCCCTCCTTGTCGTAGTCGAGGATCACGCCGGGCTTGTCCTCATCGCTCTCTTCGATAGCCACGTCGCGGAAAAGAATTCGGAGCACGTCCACTTCGGAATCGTAGGTCACTTTCATGTCGCCCTCCAATATTTCTCGATCTTGCTGGTCCGGTAGACCGTTACCACCGTGGGCGGCGCGGTTGTCTCGTTCACCATGACGCGCACCAGGTAAGGTTTCTGGTCGATCTCCACGATGCTTTGATAACAGACCACGGCGCCGTGTTCAGGAACCTTCTGCGCCGGCGCTGCCAGCACACCTTGCACGATATCACGCGAAATGCCCCGACGTCCAATTTCCCGCTCGGCGTGTTTCGAGAACCGAACCTTCATTCAGCCTCGCCGCTTTTGATTCTCTCGATCGCGTGCCAGAAGGCGCGAAGCAGCTCCGGACCCTCGCAGTTTTCGATCACGTCCTGGGCGAACTGACGGATGTCGAGGTTGAGGGTGATGAGATCATTGATGCCGCGGGACCTCGCTTGCAGCACCTCCTCGTAACGCTTGCGGCGGGCGATGACCTCGCGCCAGGTCTCCGTGGGCAGGGCGTGATTCGGCGGGGCGGCCTTGTTCCAATTCTTGCGTAGCCGAATGGTCTCGATGTCGTTGACCGAGGCAACCTCGCAGACCGCTTGGTGCAGCGTTCGCGGAGTGAGTCCGGCGGCGACGCCTTCCGGCAGTTCGTGAGGTTTGTAAAGCAACCCGCCGCGTTGCGGATGGTTGGGCTGGTAGTCCCAGGTGATTCCATGTCGGACGGCGGGGTAGATGTAACGGTCAGGATCATCCTTCAACAGGCTCGAAGGCCACCTTGCATTTCGCCCGTGCGGCATCGAAGAGGAACGGGGCCACCGTGTTCTTGCTGATGTACTCGGTGATGTCCTCCTTCGTGTAGTAGGCTCCCATCTGCTTCTGGTTGATGTACTTCTCGAAGATGTAGCCCAACACATCCGGGTTGATCTCGTTGTCGGCGCGCAGCGGCCGTCGGCTGGGGCCTGCGCCGCTACCCGGGGGATGCAGCCGCCACCCGTGGCGCCGATGGTCGCGGTGTGTAGGCTACGTGCTCACGTAGATACCAACTCCGCTTCCAACGGCTTGTCTTTCGTGAACCGGCTGACGCCCAACACACTAAACCCGACGACCTGCCCCTGTTCGTCTACCCGTTCCATGACCGCAGCATTGGCGGTTTCTTTCATATACCCGGGACTCTCACGGAACTGCACCTCCAGGTAATCCGCTTCCGCGTCGAACCACACTTTTACTTTTCGGGCCATAGGTTTTCTCCGGCTTTCGGTTTGTCCGTCAAGTAGGCCGTGATGACAAATGCATCATTCTCGCTATATTTCACGACAACGCACAGCCACTTGCCACCGACCAGCGTCTGCGCGTAATAGAATAGGCGTAGAAGAGCCGCACGGCAGCATCCGTGCGCGAGCGTCGCACCAGTCGCGGCTGCCGCAGCACCTGCTCGATTTCCGCCGGCATCTCCTTCAGTTCCGGATGCTCCAAGATGTGCGCCAATCTCTCATCGGTCAGTCGCGCCCGGTGCCCGAACAATCGGTGACGACTCTCATTTCACCCGCTCGCCCTCCGCGTCGCGGCCCATGCGATACTCGATGTCGTACTTGATGATAAAGTCGAGCTTCTCCCCCTCGAAGCCGTAGTGCCGAATATCCGGAGAATGGTCCTATGCAAGCTCGAACACGTCCAATGGGATGGTCCTGGCGGGGCGGCCCGCGCCATGGACCAGCAGACGGATGCGCTCGGTGGTCTCGCGCGAGAATGCCGGCTCACCGCAGCGCGTGCAGACCCGCGCTGGAATATGCTCAACCAACACGCGCCGGCCATCCACTTCCAGCACTTCGCCCACTAACTCGTTCCTGGCGGTTTCGCCGCCGCAGACGTGGCATTTAAACGTTGACATGGCTACCTCCGTTTTCGAAGCTCGGCCCACACGGTCGGGTCCGGCTCGTATAGTGTAATGATTCTCGTCGCGTCCGAGTCGGCCGCCGATACCTGAATATGCAAAGGGCGCCCAGCGGATGTAAAGCCCAGTAACAAGACGCTGGGCGAATACTTGTCTTCTGGATACTCTTCGATGATCTCCGCTCCCGCGCCCGCGGTACGGATCTCCTGCTCGCTGATGTTGCGTTCGACCGCGCGCTTGAAGGCGTGCCGGCTGAAGTCGAACCGGCCGGCAGCCAACTGCTGCTGGACCTGGGCGAGAGTTTTCATTCCTCCCTGCCCTCCGCGCTGCGCCCCATGCGGTACTTGATGTCGTAGTTGATGATGAAGTCCAGCTCTTCCTCGGTGAATCCATAAATGCGCGCGCGCACGCGGTCGATTTCGTCGAGGATGGACTTGGACTCCGACACGTTGAACTCAGCGTAAGAAATCTCGTCCCCGTCCTTAGGCGCAATTGTTTTGCTTTGTGCGTGACTCCTCAGATCCGCCATCCGTTTTTCATTGAGCTTTACCAGCGACTTGTCGCCAACGACGCGCGGGGACAAAGGAAACACGGTCGCAAGAGTGTCACTCAGATGAAAGCAGTCTCCATGGGCAATAAAGTAGGAGTAGAAGAGGTTGCTGTTCAAGATTGCGCACACGACATGCGTTGTTTCCACATCGGGGAAAAAGAGGTACCGGCCATGAGCAGGAACACCCACCTTGCCGTTCTTTGCATAGAAAGGTAAGCCGACGGTAGCCTTTACCCAATACTGGGTAGCCTCTTGGTAAAAAATGAAGTGGTCAGTCGAATGTGGGGCCACATTCGACGCACAGGGCTAGTGTAACACGCTAGAATCCTCTCGAAAACGGCCGCATGTGTTGACCCGCCAAGCTTCGGGAACTGCCCTTGAAGCAGGCATACGTCTGCGACCTGCGTAAACTCCAGGATGATCGGAGCGCGCGCATCGAGATCGTGGTCTACGCCGAGACGCTGCCGGCCGTGGCCGAGGTCCTCGCCAAGGGGCGCATCGTGGTCGTCGAGGGGGTTTGCGACACGACCCATGGGTCGGCATTCCACGCCTCACCGACCGCGATCACATCACCCTGGAAGTGGACAGTGGACGGGGCGGGAACGACATCATCCAGGGTCTTGGGGGCAGAGACGTCATCTGCGGGGGTGCGGGTGACGATCGGCTAATCGGCAACCAAGGCAAGGACCAACTCTTCGGCGAGGGCGGGAACGATGTCTTGATGGGAGGTACAAGCCACGACCGGCTGTTCGGGCAGAGCGGCGACGACGCCATGGACGGGGGACTGGGTAACGACGATAACTGCAACGGCGGCAGCGGAACCGATACGGCCACGAGCTGCGAACAGCCCGCGCGGCGTGCCGTAGCCCTGAGATCGAGCTAAAGGTCTTGGAGCGCCTGGCCCAAGTCCTGGGCCGCGATGCGGTGGGGCTCGACTACGGCGGTTCGTGACGTGATCGGCTGCGGCCTGCGCCGCTACGCAGATCCGCCACTCGTGGGCTTGTCGATACCCCCGATGGCGTTCTTGGCGATTGAACCCGGCTCGGGGTTGGATGTCCTATGCTTGATGGCGGCAGGGGCCAACCTAGTGGCGACGGATCGGGTGCTTGACGCCTATACCCCGTAACGGCCGACGGCGGTTCATCGACCCGCTCGGCCGACTCCAAGACCCTGTCGGGAGGTTTCGACCATGAAGCAGCGAGCAATCCTTTCTCGGGTCCTCGTCGCTGCCGCGGCAGCCGGCTATTTCCATCCGCACGACGGGCCGATGGCTGACGGCCTGGAGAGTGCCCCCCAGTCAATTGCCCCACAGTCAATTGCCCCACAGTCGATCACAGTAAGCTCCCGGTATTTCACCACGGTCATCCCGTCAGGCCTCGGCGGCCCCGAGGACTATTTCTGCCGAACCACGACCCAGCGCCAGGCGATCAATACTGCCATCCTGGCCGCCAACCCCGTGCCCACCGGCATCTACGTGATCCTGGACCACGAACACTGCAACCCCTACGACAGCGGGGTCCTGATCGGGACCGGGACCCTGGCCAGGTTTCCGGATGTCAATACGCCGACGGAATTGGTCAACGAAACCAAAATGACCGAATGGTATAACGACATCAACCAACTGGACAATGCGGGGGTTACCATTCACCTGTTCGTCGCCGACGACGAAGTCGACCGCTATGAGCCCGGTAACACGCGATTCGGCGTGGTTCCCAAAAGCAGCAATCCGTCCACGAGGACGACGATGTATGGGCGGGAGCGGGAAAACATCTCCGCGCTGGTCGCCAAGTTCAAGCCCCTGACGAACCTGGTGTGGGTCGTGGCGGAGGAGTACACAGAAGAGTTTACTACGGCGCGGGTGAGCGATATCGCCCGGCACATACGTTCGCGCGACCCGGCTCACCCGGTCGGCGCTCACCAGTTGTCTGGTAGCCTGGACCAGACTTCCGCCACCCCGAATTTCGGCTTTCCGACCGATCCCTTCGTCGATTTCCAGATGTTGCAGGTGAACACCTCCACCACCGGCAAGACCGCCCAGGGCATCGACACGCCGGACGAGGTGTTTACATGGACCAAAAACGCCGTCGACCTGGCCGCGGGGCGCTACGCCGTGGTCTTGTCCGATATCACCGCCTGGGACAAGACCCTGCTCGATAATAATACCGGCAGCGGCAGGATCAACCTGCGTCGATCGACGTGGCAGGCCATGATGGCGGGGGCCGCCGGTCGGCTGGTGCTCGGGACCTTCGAGGACAGGAACAAGAACAAGATCTATACCGACGATCCCTTGTGGGTTCCGAGCAAAGACGAGATGCAGGACTGGGGCAGGGTCACGACCTTCCTCAACTCCGTCACCAGCTTCCGGTCGTACCTCCCCGAGACAGCCGCGAGCTTCAGGACCGGCGCCACCAAACGCGTCATGCGGCGATCGAACAACACCGGGTTCTTGCTCTACTCCGAGGCCTGCACCACCGGCGCATCGGTGGGCTTGGGCGCAGGGCTCACGAGCGGGGGCCGCTACAGCGTCAGGTGGCACGACGCGGTCGACGGTAGCATCGTCAACGGGTCGTTCACGGCCAGCGGCAGCGGCGTGACCCTGATATCGCCCGCCAATATCGCCAGCGACTGCTTGGTATGGATCCGCCCAGCGCCTGCGTAGTCTGGATCCGCTGAGCCGCGGGCGGCTCCAGCAGGCGGTCGAGCCCCGGGGCCACCGCTCTCTGTTCGGCAACACCCGTCCCTGCCTGCCGAGGGCCCACCCATCCGGTTCAAT
This sequence comes from Gammaproteobacteria bacterium, assembly GCA_052387115.1. GTDB lineage: Bacteria > Pseudomonadota > Gammaproteobacteria > JACCXJ01 > JACCXJ01 > JACCXJ01. The sequence goes on from JBQTJM010000261.1 coordinate 6,567, forward strand.
CGCCGCTATGCGACAATAGGCCGCACCCTCACCCCTGAGTACGCGAGGTGGCGTCTGTGCGGTTGGATCCCCGATGCGCCGGCCAAGGCTCGACCTTCACGTTTTCACTCCGCCATGGCCGGTGAGGCGAAGCGGCTGCTCGAGGCCGAGGAGGCGCTCCGCGCGTGCCGGGCGCGCTACGAGCTCGCCCTCAGCGACATCGATGAAGGCGTTATCAAGCTCAACGAAGCGCTGAGTCAGCAGGCGGCGACCGCCGAGGTGCTCAAGGCCATCAGCCGCTCGACATTCGATCTGGACTCGGTGCTGCAAACCCTGATCGACAACGCCACGCGCCTGTGCAATGCCAAGCGCGGCGTGATGCTGCGCCCGGATGTGGAGGGCACCTACCTGCCGGGTGTGGCGCGCGACTATGAGCCGGATTCCCCCTTGCTGGCCGAGGCGCGTCAAAGACCGGTTCGGATAGACCGTGGCACGGCCACCGGGCGCGCGATCCTCGAGCGACACGTCGTCCACATTCACGATGTGCTCGCGGATCCCGGGTATACGCGCCAGGAGCTCGCGAAAATCGGCCAGTACCGGACCTCGCTCGCCGTACCGATGCTGCGCGACGGGGAACCGATCGGCGTGATCTGGATGAACCGCGGCGCTGAGGTCGAGCCCTTCACCGACAAGCAGATAGAACTGGTGACGACGTTTGCGGATCAGGCGGTGATCGCCATCGAGAACGTGCGGCTTTTCAACGAAATCCAGGAAAAAAGCGCCCAGCTCGAGGTGGCCAACCGGCACAAGTCGGAGTTCCTCGCCAACATGTCGCACGAGCTGCGCACGCCGCTGAACGCCATCATCGGCTTCTCCGAGGCCCTCGGCGAGCGCTACTTCGGCGATCTCAACGAGAAGCAGGACGAGTATGTCAAGGACATCCACTCTTCGGGTCGGCACCTGCTCTCGCTCATCAACGACATCCTCGATCTGTCCAAGATCGAGGCGGGGCGAATGGATCTGGAGATCTCGGAATTCGATCTCCCCGCGGCATTGCAGAATGCGATGACCTTGGTACGCGAACGCGCGGAGCGCCACGGCATCGTGCTCCGATTGGAGATCGCAGAGGGCCTCGGCTCGATCCGCGCGGACGAGCGCAAGTTCAAGCAGATCATGCTGAACCTGATGTCGAACGCGGTAAAGTTCACGCCCGAGGGTGGATCGATCAGTGTGGCCGCGAGGCCGATCGGCACCCTGATCGAGGTATCGATCGCCGACACCGGCGTGGGCATCGCGCCCGAAGACCAACCGGCCGTCTGGGAGGCGTTCACTCAGGTCGGGCGCGACAGCGGGCGCAAGGCCGCAGGCACCGGCCTGGGGCTCGCGCTCAGCAAGCGCTTCGTCGAGCTGCACGGGGGCGAGATCCGTTTGGAGAGCGTCCCGGGCCAGGGCTCTACCTTCACTTTTACGCTTCCCGGGCACAGGCCCGCTTTGTATAGAGAATTCGGCGCATGAAGGTGGTACTGATCGTCGAGGACAACGACAAGAATAGGAAGCTCGCGCGCGACGTGCTGCAGGCGAAGGGCTACGCGACCATCGAGGCCGTGAATGGCGAGGACGGTGTGCGGCTCGCCCGGCAGCGCAATCCCGATCTCGTGCTCATGGACATCCGGCTCCCGGGGATCAGCGGGATTGAAGCGCTCGCAGAGCTACGCGCCGATCCCGAGACCTCGAGCATCCCGGTGGTGGCGCTCACCGCCTCGGTCACTTCGACCGACCGAACCCGGATCACGCAGGCCGGATTCGACGCCTTCCTGGCCAAGCCCATGGTCCTGCGCGAGTTCATCGATACCGTAAGACACCTGCTGGAGAGCGGCCGCAGATGAGGATTCCGGCGCGGATCCTGGTCGTGGACGACACACCGGCCAACGTCAAGCTCCTCGCCGATCTGCTGGCGTTGCAGGGCTATGTCGTCTCCACGGCCGCGAACGGCGAGGAGGCGCTCGCCAAGGTGGCCGCCGAGAGCCCCGATCTGGTGCTGCTCGACATCATGATGCCCGGGATCTCCGGCTACGAGGTGTGCCGCAAGATCCGCGACAATCCCGCCACCGCCCTCTTGCCCGTGGTGATCTGCACCTGGCTCGACCCCATTCAGGAGCGGGTCAAGGGTATTGAGGCGGGCGCGGACGATTTCCTGCCAAAACCGGTCAACCAGCCCGAGCTGTTCGCACGGGTGAAATCGCTCCTGCGTGTGAAGTCACTCCAGGACGAGGTGAAGCGCCAGGCGGAGCAGCTCGCAGAGTGGAACCGGCAGCTCGAGCGGCGGGTCGCTGAACAGGTCGCCGAGGTGCAGCGCCTGGCGCGTCTGAAGCGCTTCGTCTCGCCGCGCGTTTGCGAGCTGATCCTGGCCGGCGAAGTGGATGACCCGCTCAGGACCCACCGGCGCGAGGTCACGATCGTGTTCACCGATCTGCGCGGCTTCACCGCCTTCAGCGACAGCGCCGAGCCCGAGGAGGTGATGGACGTGCTGCGCGAGTACCACGCCACCCTCGGCCGCATCGTCATGGCGCACGAGGGCACCATCGAGCACTTCACCGGCGACGGCGTCATGATCCTGTTCAACGATCCGCTAGCGCTCGATGAGCCCGAGCTCTGCGCGATCCGCATGGCACTCGAGATGCGCGGCGCGGTCGCCGTGCTCGCCGCCGGCTGGAAGAAGCGCGGCCACGATCTCGGCTTCGGTGTGGGGATCGCCAACGGCTACGCGACCTTAGGCGCGATCGGCTTCGAGGGCCGGCGCGACTACGGCGCGATCGGTCCGGTCACCAATCTTGCGGCGCGCCTGTGCGTCGAGGCCAACCCCGGCCAGATCCTGGTCCCGCAGCGCCTGTTCGGCAAGGTCGAGGAGCACGTGCAGGCCGAGCCCCTCGGCGAGCTGTCGCTGAAAGGGATACACCGGCGCGCGACCGCGTACAACATCGTCGCGCTCTGCTCCTCCTAACGCGCCCGCAGCCTCGGGTTCAGCGCCTCCCGCAAACCTTCGCCCACCAGATTGAAGGACAGGACCACGATGAGGATGGCAGAGCCGGGGAGGAAGAAGAGCCAGGGGGCGTCGAAGATGAAGTCCTTGCCGTCGGCCAGGATGTTGCCCCAGGTGGCGTAGGGTGGCTGGACGCCGAAGCCCAAAAAGCTCAGGGCCGATTCGGTCAG
>JBQTJM010000262.1:0-1515 GCA_052387115.1 Gammaproteobacteria bacterium
ACGACGCCGAAGGCCAGCGTACCCGCAAGGTGCTCTTTAGCGGAGGGACCCTCCCCACCGGCACGACGCTCTACCACTATGACCTCGGAGGAAAGCTCATCGCCGAGACCAAAGACGATGGCACCCCAATCCGAGACTACCTCTGGCACGACGACGAGCCCCTCGCCCAGATCGACACCGCCCAAGGCTTCGAGACCCTCCGCTATCTGCACACCAATCACCTCCAGACCCCGAGGCTTGCCACGGGCACGAGCGGTGCTATCCTTTGGCGTTGGGAGGGGGAGGCCTTCGGCAGCACCGCCCCCGAGCTGGCCTCGGCCACGATCAATCTCCGGTTCCCGGGGCAGTATTTCGATGCGGAGACGGGGCTCCACTACAACTACTTCAGGGACTATGATCCGAGCACCGGGCGGTACGTGCAGAGTGATCCGGTGGGGTTGGATGGGGGCATCAATACCTACAGTTATGTCGATGGGAATCCGCTCTCCGAGACGGACCCTCTTGGATTGGTTCTCTGTGCGGCAAATCCAGGCAAAGATTGTCGCTATTGCGACAAGCTCAGGAAGGCGGCCCGGGTAGTTTGTCTGGTGTGGTGCCTGATTGAGGGGAAACGTCCTCCGCCAGATCCACCACCAGTGCCGCCACGGCCGCCCGCGCCATATTCGGATCCAAAAAGACCGCCGCCTCCACCGGCACCGCCGAAACCGCCACCGGACTGACCATCGGGAGGGGAATTCACCCCTCCCTAGTTTTTGTTGTGCGACGGCACCTGGGCTTCGATGTATTGAAGGATAGCGACATGGATCACACCCAAGATTGGGAAAATGAACCGGATCTGACGCGGCTAAACGAAGCATATGGACTCTTGGAGACGGACCCGACGTGTGCGGTCAAAGAGCTGCAGTCGCTTGCAGAGCTGGGGTCTTTGTACAGCATGCTTTATCTGGGGTGGGCCTATCAGAAAGGGACTGGCACCCGCGTAGATACAAAGCAAGCGGAGATTTGGTTCCGTCGTGCCTATCAAAAAGGATCGAAATTGGCCATCTATTACCTTGGACACCTTTATCTGCAGCAGCAGGAGCATTCAAAAGCCCATGAGGTATTTGCCGCGGGAGTCTCGATGGATTACGCGCCCGCCATTTATTGCCTTGGTCAAATGTATGTGGATGGGGCCGGGGTCAGTCAGCAACCTGATAAGGCGCGTGCTTTGTTGGAGCGGGCAACCGCATTGGGACACGTTTTTGCAAAGCGCAGCCTGGCGAAACTGCTAATTTCCGGTCAGTTCGGTTTCTTCAACATTTTTAGAGGATGTTTCTTGCTTCTCGGTGCGGTAAAAGATGGTCTTGTAGTTGGCATGACAGAGGATTCATCGAGCGATCGTCTCCGCACCTAAGTACCATATTTCATAAATACTAGCACGTATAATGAGCTTGCAAAGACGCTTGGTTCGTGAGAGGGTAAGGGGTGCGAGAGCCGCGCCCTTTCATGCCCAGAAAAAGCCCCTATCCCATCAAC
>JBQTJM010000263.1:0-9674 GCA_052387115.1 Gammaproteobacteria bacterium
CGCCGATGGAACGCCACGAGGTCCAGGTCTGGCAGTTCGGGCTTGACCCGCCGGCGGCGACTCTGAGCGACCCCACGAGGTGCCTGTCGCAAGACGAGCGCGAGCGTGCCGCGAGATTCCGTTTCGAGGTCCACCGGCGGCGCTGGGTGACGGCCCGCATCGCCATGCGCCAGGTCCTCGCACAGCATGCCGGCGCGAACCCGACGAGCCTCTGTTTTCACTGTGACGCCTACGGGAAACCCACGCTGCTTCCGCCCCACGATGGCGTCCACTTCAACCTCACGCATTCAGGCGATCTGGGGCTCCTGGCCATCGCGCCCGCGCCGATCGGCATCGATGCCGAGTGCATCGATCCACGGCTCGACTGGGACGCGCTCACGCGGCGTGTGGCTTCGGACGACGAGCGCGAGGCGCTCCGTCGGTGTCCCGTGGCCGAACAGCGCGCGGCATTCTTCCGGCTGTGGACGCGCAAGGAGGCCTACATCAAGGGCCGCGGTCTCGGGCTCAGCCTGCCGCTCTCGGCCATCACCGTGCCCGTGATGGCGTTGCCCGGGCCGGGGGACATCCGCGTCGAGGCCGTCTGGGACGATGGACAACCCTGGTGCTTGTGGGATCTCGAGGTGCCGGAGAGCCACATGGCCAGCCTCTGTTACGCGGGAGCTCTATACCGCCTGCGGCGTCATCGATGGTCGCCCGCCGATCGGCCGGCGAACACCTGAGAGGTTGTGAAAAAACCGTCGCGAGCGAAGGGAGGTCGCGCGGCCGCCGCCGCGCGCCCAGGATGGAGCGCGCGATACCGCGCGCAGTAGGTTTTTTCACAACCTCTGAGCGGTCCGGGACCAGGCGGCAACAGGGCCTGTCACCCGGCGTGCGATTAGAGGCGGAAGCGGCTGCCGAGATAGACCTTCTGCACCTTCTCGTTGTCGAGGATCGCCTTGGGCGTGCCCTCGGCGATGATCGAGCCCTCGTTCACGATGTAGGCGCGATGGCAGATCTTGAGCGTGTCGCGCACATTGTGGTCGGTGACGAGGACCCCGATCCCGAGCTTCGACAACTGCTGGATGGTCACCTGGAGATCCAGGACCGAGATCGGGTCCACACCCGCGAAGGGCTCATCGAGCAGGATGAAGCGCGGGCGGGTCGCCAGCGTTCGGGCGATCTCCGTCCGGCGCCGCTCGCCGCCTGAGAGGGTTTCTCCCAGGCGATCTGCGATGTGCTCGATATGGAACTGCTCCAACAGGTTCTGCAGGCGGATCTCGCGCTGGTGTGGCGTGAGACTGGGCACGATCTCGAGCACCGCCCGGAGATTGTCCGCGACCGTGAGCTTGCGAAACACCGAGGACTCCTGCGGCAGATAGCCGAGGCCCAGCGCGGCCCGTGCATCGATGGGCAGCTGGGTGATGTCGGCACCGTTCAGCTCGATGCGCCCGTCGTCCACGGTCACGAGCCCGACGATCATGTGAAAGCTGGTGGTCTTGCCGGCGCCGTTGGGGCCGAGCAGGCCGACCACCTCACCCGCTCTGATGTCCACGCAGACGTCCCGCACCACCCGGCGGGATTGGAAGGTCTTGGACAGGTGGCGCGCCGTGAGCACGCTCATGTGCGACTCGCGATCGGGGTAGCGGTGCGAGCGCGTCGCTACTTCGACTTCTTCGGTTTCTTGGCGGGCTCGTCGCGCGCCTGCGGCGGGATGATGATGCGCACGCGCCCTTGGTCCAACGGGATCGGCTGGCCGGAAGTGCCGACCTCGCCGGGTTCGGCCCGGTACGCGGTCAGGATGTTTCGCAGCCGATCATAGATCATACGGTGCCCCGTGTAGGTCTGCCCTCTCTGCGTCACCTTGGCCTTTTCGATCAGATGGACCAGTTCCTTCTGCACCTCGTAGCGCATGTTGAGGGACTCGCCTTCGATGTCCTTGTCCTCGTTGTCGGGACGCTGCTTGAAGTGCGCGGGCTGCCCCTCCAGCAGGGCCTCCTTGATCTCCTCGCCAGGGGTGTAGGTGACCGTCAGGATGTCTCCGGTGAAGCGCATGGTCCCTTGAGTGACGATCACATTGCCCCGGTAGACGGACACGCCGAGCTCGTCTTCGATCTCGACGAAGTCCGCCTCGATCTCGATGGGCTGATCGCGGTCGGTGCTGAGCCCCATGACCGGCGCCACGAAGCTCTGGGCCATGAACGCGGCCAGCAGGTACCTTGTCCTAACCCGATTTTCTTTGGCGCGACGGGCCCTTTTCCTTTTCATATCGGGTCTCATAGCGGCTGCGGACCTGCTTCAGAAGCTCCAGGCGGTTGAAGCGGAGATCGCCGCGCATGCCCACGGCATGGGTCACGCTCTGCGGCGTCACCAGGGTGACCGGGTCATCGGTCTCGGCAAAGCGCGTCGTCGGGAGCACCCGCATCCGGGTCGTGATGATCTCGATGGCGCGCCCTCCGGCCGCATCGTCACGCCAGATGCGCACCTCGCCGCGCAACAACACCACCTCACCCTTGGCATCGACGAAGCCGGTCTCGGCGGCCGCGTACCACGGGGGCCCGTCCCCGAGGATCTCGATGCGCGGCCGGGCGAGCCGGGTGCTGTCGTCGTCAGGGTAATGGAACATGCGGTCCGCATACAGGAGGGTCTTGACGTGCCCGCGCTCATCCATCGCCGTGCGCGTGAAACCTTCCATGTACGAATCCGGTTCATGGCTCTGGGGTCGGGCGGCGCGCGGCTCGCCCTGGTCGATCCGATAGACCAGCCACGCCGATGCGCCCGCCAGCGCGAGGAGCACGAGCGCCGCCGACCAGCGCCGAACCCAGGATAACGCCCGCGCTGCCACTTCCTTTTATTTAATCGACCACCGGCAGTGGGGAAACGAGACCTCAGCCGAGGTAGCCCGCGTAGTGGTTCGCGAGCGTCCCGCGCGCTTCCAGGATCAGCTCGCAGACCTCGCGCACCGCGCCCTGACCGCCGGGTCGGGTGGTGCTCATGTGGGCGTGCCGCTGCACCAGCTCGTGGGCGTCGGCGACCGCGATGGCGAGCCCGACCCTCTGCATCACCGGCAGGTCCGGCAGATCATCGCCCACGTAGGCGACCTCGCTCGCGTCCAGCTTGCGCTTGCCGAGGATGGTGTTGAGCACCGCCAGCTTGTCGAGACGGCCCTGGTAGACGAGCGTGATCCCGAGCTCGGCCATGCGCTTGCCGACCGCCGCGGAGGAGCGCCCCGAGACGATCCCGATCTCGATGCCGCCATCGCGCAACATGGTCAGGCCCTGGCCGTCGCGGGTGTGGAAGGCCTTGTATTCCTGGCCGCGGTCGCCGAGCAAGAGACGCCCGTCGGTCAGCACCCCGTCCACGTCGAAGAGCGCGAGCCGCACGCGCGCCGCCCGTTCCAGCAACGCCGCCTTGCCGGTACGGCGCATGTGCCCTACATCACCCCGGCGCGCAGGAGATCGTGCATGTTGAGCACGCCGATGAGCGTGTGGGCCGCGTCCACGACCGGCAAGGCATTGATCTTCTTACGCTGCATGATTCCGAGGGCCTCCGCGGCCAGCTGCTCCTCGACGGCCACGGCGCAATCGCGGGTCATGACCTCGTGTACGCGTGCCGTATGGACATCGATCCCCCGATCCAAGGTCCGCCTCAGGTCTCCGTCGGTGAACACGCCGGCGACCGCGAGACCGGCGCCTACCACCACCGTCATGCCCAGGCCCTTGCGCGACATCTCGATGAGCGCGTCGCGCAGGAGATCACCCTCGCGCACCGTCGGCATCTCTCCGCCCCGATGCATGATGTCCGAGATCCGCAGGAGCAGCTTGCGGCCCAGGATACCGCCGGGGTGCGTCAAGGCGAAGTCCTCGGCGCCGAAGCCCCGCGCCTCCAGGAGCGCGATGGCGAGCGCATCGCCCATGACCAGCGCCGCCGTGGTGCTGGCCGTCGGCGCCAGCCCGAGGGGGCAGGCCTCCTGGCCAACGCTCACATCGATATGGACCGAGGCCGCACGCGCCAGGGTCGATCCGGGGCGACCGGTGAGGCAGACGAGCGGTACGGCCAGACGCTTGATGAGGGGCAAGAGGATCAGGATCTCCGCCGTCTCACCGGAATTGGAGAGGGCCAGTACCACGTCCCGGAAGGTGATCATGCCCATATCGCCGTGGCTCGCCTCGCCCGGGTGGACGAAACAGGCCGGGGTGCCGGTGCTCGCGAGGGTGGCGGCGATCTTACCGCCGATATGGCCGGACTTGCCCATGCCGAGGACCACGATGCGTCCCTCGCAAGCGAGCAGGTACCGGCAGGCGCGTGCGAATGCGTCGTCGATGCGGGAGCGGAGCGCGGTGACGGCCTGCGACTCGGTATCGATCACCGACCGCCCCAAGGCCTTGAGGCGCTCGTCTTCGTCCGCCGCGGCGTTGCCGGCCGGTACTACCAAAGGCATCACAACCCTCTCCACAGAAGACCTCAGACCAGAATATCACGACCTGAGAAAATCACAGAATCCAAGAGTTTACCGAAGCGCGCGCCATTGTAGGCACGCGCGTGGGTGTATAAATTCCACGCCGTACAGCAGGAGGGCCCCGGTGCGCCCGCGCCGCTTACTTCAGTGACTGCACGCGCCCGCGCTGTTCGCGCAGGTGTTGGATCGCCGACTCGATCTCGGCGGAGCGGTCGTGCTCGCGCGCCACCACCTCGGCCGGGGCGCGCTCCAGGTAATCGATGTTGGCGAGCTTGTCGCGGGAGCGCGCGTGGTCGCGCACGAGCTTTTCGATCTCGGTGTCGAGACGCTTGAGCTCTTTGTCGCGCTCGATGAGACCGGCGAGCGGGACCAGGATCTGCGTGGCACCGGCGAGCGCCACCGCCATGTCGGGCGCGGCCTCGCCGGAGAGGGGCTCTATGGATTCGATGCGCCCGATCGGCATCACCACACCCCGGTTCTCGTCCAGCCAGCGGCGTTCCAGCGTGGAGCGCTGATGGACCAAGACCTTGAGCGGTTTGCCGGGCGGTAGATCGAGCTCGGCACGGATGCGTCGCACCCCCAGGATGAAAGCCTGCAGGAACTCGAAGGCCACAACCGCCTCGGGATCGGCCCGCGCGCCGTCGGGCTCGGGGTAGGGGGCCAGCATGATGCTGTCCCCAGCGATGCGAAGGGACGGCGCGATGCGCTGCCAGAGCTCCTCGGTAATGAACGGCATAAAGGGATGGCACAGACGCAGTACCGTCTCCAGAACCTCGACCAGGGTGGCGCGCGTCCCGTTCCGGAGGGCTTCGGAGCGTCCTTCCTGGAGCACGACCTTACTCCATTCCAGATACCAATCGCAGTACTCGTCCCACACGAAGGCGTAGATCGCCTGCGCGGAGAGGTCGAATCGATAGCCCTCGAAGCCCTCCAGGGTTGCCATCTCGCAGCGCTCTAGACGGGTCAGGATCCAGCGTTCCGCGAGCCCCGACTCGCGTGCCTCGCCGCCCTCATCGATCAAGCCATGGCGCACCGCGCCCGCGGTCGCGCTCTGGACATAACGGGCGGCGTTCCAGAGTTTGTTGCAGAAGTTCCGATAGCCCTCGATGCGCCCGAGATCGAAGCGGATGTCGCGACCCTGGGTCGCGAGCGCGGCAAACGTGAAGCGCAGGGCATCGGTCCCGTAGGCCGGTATCCCCTGGGGAAACTGGCGGCGGGTGGCCTTCTCGATCCTGGGCGCGTCCTTGGGCTGCATGAGGCCCGCGCTGCGTTTGGCGATGAGGCCCGCCAGATCGATGCCGTCGATGAGGTCGATGGGATCGAGGATGTTGCCCTTGGACTTCGACATCTTGTGCCCGTCCTGGTCGCGCACGAGCCCGTGGATGTACACCTCGCGGAACGGGACGTCGCCCATGAATTTGAGCCCCATCATGACCATGCGCGCGACCCAGAAGAAGATGATGTCGAAGCCGGTGACCAGGACGCTGGTGGGATAAAACGTACGGAGCTCGGGGGTGTCGTCGGGCCAGCCCAAGGTCGAGAACGGCCACAGCGCCGAGGAGAACCAGGTGTCGAGGACATCCGGATCCTGGCGCAGGGGGATGCCCTCGGCGATGCCGTACCGGGCTCGTACCTCGGCTTCGTCGCGGCCGACGTAGACGCTGTCCTCGGGGTCGTACCAGGCCGGGATGCGATGACCCCACCAGAGCTGGCGCGAGATGCACCAGTCCTCGATGTTGCGCATCCACTCGAAATAGGTCTTGGCCCACCCCGAAGGGACGAAGCGGATGCGGCCGTCCTCGACCGCCGCGATGGCCGGGGCGGCGAGCGGCTCGGTGCGCACGAACCATTGGTCGGTCAGGTAGGGCTCGATGACGGCGCCGCTGCGATCGCCGCGCGGCACCATGAGCTTGTGCCCTTGGGTTTCTGCCAGGAGCCCGGCGTGGTCCAGATCCGCCACGATGCGCCGGCGCGCCTCGTCGCGGTCCAGTCCCGCGTAGGCCGCCGGCCCCTGATCATTGATGCAGGCATCGGCGGTGAAGATGTTGATGCTCGGGAGGCCATGGCGACGGCCCACCTCGTAGTCGTTGAAATCGTGGGCCGGGGTGATCTTGACGCAGCCCGAGCCGAATTGTCTGTCCACCATCTCATCGGCGATCACCGGGATGGTGCGACCGGTCAAGGGCAGATCCAACCTCTTTCCGATATACCGCTGGTAGCGGTCGTCGTCGGGATGCACGGCGACCGCGACGTCGCCCAGCAGGGTCTCGGGTCGCGTGGTCGCGACCACGAGGTGGCCCTCGCCCGAGGAGAGCGGATAGCGGATGTGCCAGAGCTGGCCCGTCTCCTCGGTCGCCTGGACCTCGAGATCCGAGATCGCGGTATGCAGCACCGGGTCCCAGTTCACCAGACGTTGGCCGCGATAGACGAGTCCCTCGTCATAGAGGCGCACGAACACCTCGGTGACGGCCCGCGACAGGCCGGGATCCAAGGTGAAGCGCTCCCGCGACCAGTCCATGGAGGTGCCGAGGCGGCGCAATTGGCGCGTGATGGTGTCCCCGGAGCGGTGCTTCCAGTCCCACACGGCCGCGGTGAAGGCCTCGCGCCCCATCTCCGCGCGTGTTCGGCCCGACTCCGCGAGTTGCCGCTCCACCACCATCTGGGTCGCGATCCCGGCGTGGTCGGTCCCGCATTGCCACAAGGTCCGGTCACCGCGCATGCGGTGAAACCGGATCAAGCAATCCATGAGGGTATCCTGGAAGGCATGGCCCATGTGCAGGCTGCCGGTGACATTGGGCGGTGGCAGCATGATGCAGTAGGGTTGGCCGGTGCCGCTCGCGGCGAACCAACCGCCCCGCTCCCAGTGTCCGTACCAACGCCGCTCGATGGCGTGGGGCTCGTAGGTCTTGGCCATCGGGGGGCGCCCGGTGCCGGCCACCGACTCGTCTCCGCCTTCCGACGGGTCGCAGGGCGGTCCCTCCCGCGCCGGGACCGAAGCGCGACGCACGCGCAGGAGCGCCGTCAACTCGGCCTTGATCTCGCCGACGAGTTGCGCCGCCAGACGCTCCCCGGCCTCGTGCATGCCGCTGCGGACCTCGTGGGCCACGCGCTCCCAGAGCGCCTCCAGGGCCGCTTCGTCGGCAGCGGGAACGTCGTTCCCCGGCGCGGCCAACGGGTTGGCGGTAGGCCCGCCCGCATCGCCGTCGCGGCCCAGGCTCACCACCTCGGTCAAGACCGGGATGCGGGCCCCGCGCCCGCCGGCAGGCGCCGGATCGTGATCGGTAGGGGCGGGTTTGTAACCCGCCGCTACGCTTGACCCATCTACCCTGGGCCCACCGGCCGGGGGCGAGCCTTCAGAATCCCGGGTCATGGCCTCCGGTCACATCGCTCCCCGTTATGTCGTACTTATGCGGGTTCAAGCCCCTCCCCTGGTAATCTCGGTAGCGCTGGCGCGAGCGCTTGAGGCGCTCGGGGTCCTGGTCCACGACCTCGAGCACCCGCGCGTAGCGCTCGACGAAGGCCGGTACGGGATGCGCCGTGGTGATCAGGACCGTCGCCGTCTCTGGCGGCTCGGTGCCGCAGCCGACCAGGATCGGGGTGTCCGGGTCCGGTCGGTCCTCGGCGCGCTCGTGGGGGAGAAAACCGATGTCCTCAAACGTCCACAGGAGGTCGTCGAGGCGCATGGCCTCCTCGTTCGTCCCGGTGTGGATGTAGACGCGCTTGCCGTGGGCGTAGGCGTTGCCGGCGAGGCGGCAGATGAGCCGCTCACGGTTCAAGCGCGCGCCCTCCGCCAACACGTAAAAATCAACCCGCGTCTCCATCGCCTTTGATCTCCCCCTTGTCCGCGCGATCGAGGAGGAACTGCACGAGCAAGGGCACCGGCCGGCCGGTCGCCCCTTTCTTGTTCGTGGAGCGCCAGGCGGTACCTGCGATGTCGAGGTGCGCCCACTTGAGCTTCTTGGTGAAACGCGACAGGAAGCAGGCGGCGGTGATGGTGCCGGCCTCGCGCCCGCCGATGTTGGCCATGTCCGCGAAGGGGCTGTCGAGCGCCTTCTGGTAGTCCTCCCATAGGGGTAGTTGCCAGACCCGATCGCCGCTCTTGGCACCGGCCGCGAGCAGCGACCGGCACAGCCCCTCGTCGTTCCCGAGGAGCCCCGAAGCGTGGGCGCCGAGCGCGATCACGCAGGCGCCCGTGAGCGTCGCGATGTCGATGACGACCTCGGGCTTGAAGCGCTCGGCATAGGTGAGCGCGTCGCACAGGATCAATCGGCCCTCGGCGTCGGTATTGAGGACCTCGATGGTCTGGCCCGACAGGCTCGTGAGGACATCACCGGGTTTGATGGCGTTGCCGCCGGGCATGTTCTCGGTGGCCGGAACGATGCCCACGACGTTCTGCGCCGATTTCAGCTCGGCCACGGCCTGGAGCGTCGCGAGCACGCAGGCCGCTCCCGCCATGTCGTACTTCATCTCGTCCATGGCCGCGGCGGGTTTGATGGAGATCCCCCCCGAGTCGAAGGTCACGCCCTTGCCGACCAGCACTGCGGGCGGCGCCGAGGCCCGGGTGCCGCGGTATTCCAGGGTGATGAGCAATGGCGGCTCGTGACTGCCCCGGGCGACACCGAGCAGCGCGCCCATCCCGAGGCGCTTCATCTGCTCACCATCCAGGACCCGCACTTTGATGGCCGGGTGGGCCTTCTGGATGGCCTTGGCCTGCGCGGCCAGGTGGGCAGGCGTACAGTGGTTGCTCGGAGAATTGCCAAGGTCCTTCGCGAGCCGAACCGCACGGGCGATGGCCTGTCCCTCCACGATGGCGCGACGGAGCTTGGAGTCCTCCAGGGCGCTCGGGACGGACAAGCGCATGCCCGCCAGCCTCTGCTCCGGCGCGTCCTTCTTACTCTTCAGGCGATCGAATCGATAGGCGGCAGCATCCGCCACCTCCACGGATTGCCGGAGCTTCCAGTACAGGTCGCGTTCCGACACGGGGAGCTCGGTCAGATAGCTGACGGCTTCGGTCACGCCGATCTCGGCCAGCGCCGCGCCGGTCTTGGCGATCACCTCCCGTAACTTGTGCTCGTTGAATTCCTCCTCGGGTCCGCAACCGACGAGCAGGACGCGCTCCGCGGCAATCCCGCCCAGGTCGTGCAGGAGCAGCGTCTGGCCCAGGCGGCCTTCCAGATCGCCGCGCTTCAAGAAACCGGTGATGGCCTTGCGGCTCGCATGGTCGAGCCTGGCGGCGGCC
>JBQTJM010000264.1:0-14055 GCA_052387115.1 Gammaproteobacteria bacterium
CTCCCACTCCGCACGCACATAAACGTGATGATGCGGAGCGTTGCCTGCATCCTTGCGGGTCGTCTCGTCGGTTGACTCTTGGTAGCCGTAATTCCCTACCAGTCGGAGTGTCGTGAGCAGCCTCCAATCGGCTTCTAGCTCCAATCCATGACCGGTTTGTTGGCCCGCATTCTGCGCGGTACGGGTGGTGGCGCCAGCATCTGGAACAAAGCGGATAATGTCGTCCCACCAGTACTGGTACAGGTTTAACCCGAGACGCAACGGCTCGATGAGCCTGTAGTCGAAAGCAAGCTCCACCGACTTGATGGTTTCCGGATCCAGGTTCGGATTACCAAGAAACGCGGGGTTATTGATATTTCGTGTTTCTGCAAAGGACGGCGCGCGGAAGGCTTGGCCATAGAGCAGCTTCGTAGTGAGGTCGTAGCGAGTCTGCCAAACTAAAGCCAGACGCGGATTGAAAGTATCGCCGAAATCGGAGTAGTCATCATAGCGTACGCCGGTCGTCAGCTCCCAATCGTTGGCGAAGTTCCACGCGTCCTGCAAGAAGAAGTAATAGTTTCTCCGGTCGCCCTCGCTCAGAAACACGAATGGAGTATCTGTAACATCCACCAGCGGGCTACCGGGTAGCAGCGGCGCGCCGGTACCGGGGTCTAGGCCAAAGTTCTTGGTCTCCCGAACGTCATAGATGCTGCCGTAATTGAAACCTGCGCCTGCGCGAACGAGGTGTCGATCGAATCCTGTATAAAAAGCCGAGAGGTCCAGACGAGCGTGGCGTTCGAAGACCTCCGGATTGCCTATGACCCCATCCGGAAACGCTCCGAAGCCTAGGTTGGCCCCGGGCGGGAACAAGACTAGGTTTCGCTCGACCTCCTGGCTGGTGTCCAGGTAGCTCATCTGGGTCGTTACATCCCAGTCTTGAGCGAATGTAGGATTGTGGTAGGTAAGATCCACGTTCCAGCGGTCACTCCCAAATTGGTTATTAGGGTCCAAGGCTTGTGCTACGCCGGCGCCGTTTCCCCAATTGCGGCGCCGCTGCAAGCCCGCGCGTAAGCGCCAGTCGCCACGCGCGACATCGAAGCGCGCATCGAAATTGGTGCGCTGCAGATTCACAGGGCCAGGGGCAAGGGAGGCGGTAGTACCAAATGCTCCATCTAAGCCAGTTTGAGCATCTGCATCGATAAACCTGGGCTGGCCGGCCGTATCGTGAAATTCAAACATCGCCGCTATATCGAAGCCACCCCAGGTATCGCCGTGCAACGCCCAGGCGTCCCAGGTACTAAAGCTGCCGTAGCGCAAGCCCACTTCGGTCCCACTGATATCCCGTTTGGTCTTAGTGATGATATTAATCACGCCAGCAAAAGCATCGGCGCCGTAGACCGCCGATCCCGGTCCGCGAATCACCTCGATGCGCGCGATTTCCTCAACCGGCATTCCGCCCCACACTTGACTCCGGTCTCCCTGGAAGAGATTCGTGATGGGAATGCCGTTGATCAACACCAAGACCTGTGGGTTGAAATCCGAGTAGATGCCACGAATGGTGTAAATCGGGTTGTAACCCACATTGCTCCTGGCCACATGTAGCCCAGGCACGGTCTCCAAGACTTCGTCCAGATCGGTGGCTCCAATGGCCTTGATGTCCTTCGCGGTGATCACCGTGGTAGTCGCGGGAGCCTTGGCGATAGACTGGCGGCTGCCGGTGGCGATGCTGATCATCTCCTCGTCCCCATAGAGCTGCAGCAGGGCTTGTTCATCGCCTTGACTCCCCGTTTCGGCCTTGACTTGGGCTATACCCAATAGAACAGCTAATAAGACGGCAAGGTGCGTGATGTTAGTACTAGGCAAGCATTCCAGTTTGCTATTGCTTAGCTTTTGCCGAGACCAGCGAGCTCTTGTCCGCCAAACCTGCGGGTTTCGGTACATTGGACCAACGAGCTTGGGCGGAACGTGGAGGGCCATAACGTAAATCACCTTAGTCGGTTGTTGCCAACGATGCCGTTTGCGTCTTCTCCCAGCTTCTGTGGTTATTTCCCTCATATTGGATCCGGCTACAACAAAGAGGGAAAAACGTACCGGCCGGCTGTTGCATGGAGTCAATCCCACATGGGATGATCCCCGCTGTGAAACACAAAATCATGTATGAATAGAACTGCCCTACCGTGAGACCTTGGTCAGCTGCGAGAGCCGCATCCAAAGCGGCAACGTTCATATGCAAACGCCAGCGGCCATCCCGCAACGTCTTCTCGACCTCAAAAACCAACTTTACATAGGGCCCTTTGGCGTAATCCAATTCTTCAGCAAGTGCCATTAGGGGCGCGATCCGTTCGTCGGTTCGGACAATGGGTCGACCAAAACCCGCGATCCCTCGGTGCTTTCGCAACTCAGCCTCGACGATGCTAGTAATGCCTTCATGCGGCAGCTGTTCCTTGGCACGGATCAAGAAATCCATCGCGCGGACCAGCGGCCTTTGACCGTAGATCGTGGCTTCGGATACGGCGATAGCTGCACCGATCGCGAGGCTCCCCGTACTACGCGCGGAACCTGCTAAGGCGGCGATGCGGTTGTTCCAGAGTCGTGGGTCGGGGTAACTGGATGAGATTCGCCAGATCCCCTCGAACAGGCGGACCTGCCTCTCGTCGAAGAGCCGCCCTGTGATCCCGTGGAGCAACAAGGCCATCCAGGCGAGATCCTTCAGGTCCTGAAACAGGTCTTTGCCCCGAAACACGGCGCGTTCCCCGGGAAACCAAGCTCCCATGCTCGTAACCAACCGGTCTTGGTGATCGAAAAGCTGTTTAGGTCCTCGCACAGTAGTCACCTCCGAATGCATTCCACGTCCTAGACGCCTGGATCGTTTGCCAGCACCAGGCCACTTGGGAAAAACGGATAGCGGCGCCACCCATACTCCTGCTGTTCGAGGGCATGGACCGCCGCTCCGGGCAAGCGCAACAACAGGTACAGCATCTCCCCTTCCTGTGTACTGAATCCGAAATCGACCATGGCCGCGGCGGCGACCCCCGTCATGGCCAAAGGGCTGTCCGCCGCGGCTTCAAGTGCTTCACGATGAGTCTGTAGCCACTCCAAGGCACCGCCCCGAGTGCAGTGCGCAAGAGCCGCGAGCGTTTGCCGCACAGGGGTCGTACCACTGGCACCGTGAGGATCGAAGCCAGGCGAGTGTTCCATGGGCAGCCAGATATCAGCCCGCTCTTCCTGCGGTGGGTGCTTAAGGCGTGCCTCCCAGGCGGCCAAGTCCTGGCCGGATGCCTGCCAATGCTCCATCGCAAGAGCCACCTCGTGAGCACCTCCCAGCTGACCGGCACCGACTGCGAGCGCGGCCATGAGACAAGACGCATGAGTGGAGCCACCTGCCCCCGCGCTCATCGCAGCGCTCACGCTGTGGTCACGCGGCCCGGGGTTGGCGACAGCGATGGCCAGTACCTCCAGGAGTCTTGCCTGGGCGCGGGTCGGTCGCTCTCGTTTGAAGAGTAAGTACAGGTATTCTATCCAGCTTGCCTTGCCCAGCAGGTCACCGTATACGTCATACCCGGAGCAGTAACAGACAGCCGCGGCAAAGGGGTTGTCGGCCTCCGGGAGCTCCTGCCAGATTCGGCTATGTATAACTTCCGGTTCTTTATGCACTTGTGGTTCGTTACTCATCTGTGGTTGTCTGCACTTTTCACGGCACTCAACACTCGCATCCGGGTCTTTATCGGCGGCACCTCCTCCGGATCGATGCGCACGTCCAGCAGCGTCGGACCGGCTCGCCTACACATCGCCTTTACGTCGACCGCCAGCAGATCCTTTGGGGATCGTATGATGTAGCCATCAGCGCCCATCGCTTTGGCGAAGGCGCAGTAATCAACTTCTGGGAGCTCATACCCGACAGGCTCGGCACGCGCGAGCCGCTGTCCATGCTTCACCATGCCGAGCGCAGAATCATTCAGGATCACGAAGACGACAGGCAGCCTTTCCTGAACCGCCACGGTGATCTCCTGCCCGCTCATCAGCAGGCTTCCGTCCCCCGTGATGCAAACAACTGGATTCCCGGGGCGGCCCAATGCCGTGCCGATCGCGGCACCAATAGCCCAGCCCATGGACGCAAACTCGAGAGCGGCCCGAAATAGCCCTGCGTTCGGGGCATGCTTCCCGGCGATCCGCCGATCAAATGGATG
Source organism: Gammaproteobacteria bacterium (assembly GCA_052387115.1). GTDB lineage: Bacteria > Pseudomonadota > Gammaproteobacteria > JACCXJ01 > JACCXJ01 > JACCXJ01. The sequence continues at coordinate 4,167 of JBQTJM010000264.1, forward strand.
TAGGTAATGAATAGCCCATGCAAAGCTATTCCCGGTATCGGCCAGAAAAATCGCACTCGGAGGAAAAAGCTCGGTCAACTCGCGCATGAGCCGTTGCGGCTTGATGGGCGTCGAGTCGGAGTAGTATTTTGATTCGTTGTCGAGCCGGAAAGGCAGTGTTGGCCTTCCTGTCCTCTTAGCGTCTACCCTCGAACCGGTTTTTTCTTTGTCGACCGCGGTCGCCGGGATCTCTTGCGACAAGCTCTTTCGGACATGATCGAGCAAGTGCTCGAAGATAGTCAGGATTCTCCCCAGAACGTGCAGCCTAGCCATCGGTGAACGTGTTAGGTGTCCCTCAACGGAGTCCACATGGATCAACCGGCGGTTGAGAAGCGCGCCGCAGTCCCAGCCGTTGCTAGCCCACTCGGTGAAGCTCGTGCCGATGGCAACGACGGTGTCCACCTCAGGATCGGTCAGCGCCTCGCTAGCGGTGCCGTGCCCTGCGAAGCCGATCACACCGCGAAACAGTGGATGATACGGGCTCACCAGCCCTTTGCCATGTGGCGTGGTGACAATGGCACAGTTAATTAGCAAAGCCACTTCGAGGAGCGTGCCGATCGCCTCGCTGCATCCGGCCCCGATCACAAAGACGACCTTCCTGGCTTTCTCGATCTGCCAGCATAACTCGGCTACCGCGTCGGGATTCAAGAGCGACGGCCGGTTTACAAGGTTAGCGATGTTGTAGGACGGTATCTCAACAGGCGCGGGCGTGCGTAGCACGTCCAAAGGAATACTGAGATGTGCCGGTCCCATGGGCGACTGGTGGGCAGCCATGATGGCAGAGGCCAGCTTGCGCTCGAACTGGTCAACGTGCGAAATCAGCGTGTTATAGCGGGTGCAATACTGGAACATTCCAACCGTGTTCATGCCGGTACAGGAGGACTCTTGGAAAGCACCCCGTCCAAAGTTGGCCAACGCGGTCTGCGCGGTGATGACCAACATGGGTACGTTATTTTCGTACGCTGACGCGACCCCCGTGATCAGGTTGGTGGTTCCCGGTCCGGTCGTGGCACAGCAGACCCCAAGTTTGCCGGTCTGCCGGGTGTACCCATCCGCCATAAAGCTGGCGCCAGTCTCGTGACGTGCGACGATAGGCCGACATCCGCCGCGCCGTGCACTGCGGGCCAGTGCATTGTAGAGTGGCTCGATAGCCCCGCCGGGTATGCCAAATACGTAATCCACAGACAATTGCTCGAGGTACGCAACGAGTAAATCGCCCAGCTCACCTTGCCTGTTGAGAGCCTGTTTGCGAGCCGCGTAACTGCTTGTTTTAAAACTAATAGCCACAGGTCCGCGTTCCAACAGTCGAGCTATCCCCCTAGTAGTGGCCGTTCGGTCGGGTTTCTAGGGGACCCGATGTTTTTCGGGCTTTTGTTCTGGATCGCGCCGTCATTTCACCCTACCGTGAACGGTGGATTACGAAATGCCATAGGCAACAACTGAGCCACCTGACCCGTATGGCCGATGGTTCTAGTATTCGCCTGGTCCGGGGGTTTATTTCAACTTGCGCGACCACGTTTACAAGCCCGTAAATCAGGTCGTTTTCGAGTGTGCAGGCGTTAAGACTGTAGCGACATAATCTACGGGCCTGGGCGAGGAAGGCGAGTTTCTATCTCGCGCTTCCCTCATCATTGCCATGGCCGCTTGCTCGCGGGTATAAAAACGGCCCTCACGAACGAAGGCCGCGCTCACCGAGCCCTTGAGGGCGATGACCTTGCCGGAGGCATCCCGCTTTACCGAACGGGCAGGAGCCCGGCTTGGCACAGGACGAATCGCTGCGCCTCTCTCGGCGACATCTGCCGAAGCCGCCGCAGTCCGCCGTGCTGCCCACACCCCCCATTGACCCTTCCCTGCTCCAGGACCATACTCCCCGACCATCCCAACTCCCATATCCAATGGGGAAACCGAACCATGACCGACGCCGGTACTCCTACAGGGGACTTTCACCCCATAAGTTCATGCCCATGTCGGGCGTACACTGTCTTTTCAACCGGACGCGGTGAGACGACGGCGCAGTGTTCTGCATTCGTGGCCCGCGCCGGTTAAAACGGCGTTCGGCTTCAGTAGCCACTTTTCTCTTTTCTGCATAAAATCCTTCCTCTGAGTGTGGAAACATATGCGCTAGCGATGCGGCTCTATGCCTACCGCACTTCGTGATGGACCGTACAGTTTCATTTTCTTCAGCTCCGACCGCGGGGAACCGCCGCACATCCATGTGCAACACGAGCGGTACGTGGCCAAGTTCTGGCTGGAGCCGGTGGCGCTTGTGACCAATCGCGGCTTTCGAGCACACGAGATTCGCCGTATCACGCGACTTGTTGTGCGACACCAAGTAACTCTCCTTGAGGCGTGGCATGGCTACTTTGGTACTTGAGAAGGAGCCTGTCGCCGTATACGTGACGGCCACAGAGGATAAGTTGACAGTCGACCTTGCTGATGGGCGGAGTCTGGTGGTGCCGCTGGCGTGGTATCCCCGCCTTGTGCAGGGGTCGCCCGTAGAGCGGCAATACTGGCGGTTACTCGGCGATGGATATGCGATCGAGTGGCCGGATCTGGACGAGCATATTGGAGTAGAAGGTCTGCTCGCGGGGCGACGGAGTGGGGAAAGTTCACAGTCATTTGCACGCTGGATGGCCTCGCGCCGTACCCCTGCTGAACAACAGTGAGGGGCAAATGCTTGACAATCGAGGTGGCTCCGCGCCTAACCAATAAGGATTGAGACCACAGGAAAGGTGGTTTCAATCCGTTGTTCAAGAAGCCCGGATACGGCTCACGGACGGCAAGCGATCTCTTCGAAGAGGCGGCCTGACGGGCCGGTCGAAGCGTCGTTCTAAAAGAGTCGCGCCCAATGGCTATACGGGCGCGGTGCGCGCATAATGACCCGAGCAGTGCGTCCGCGTACGGCCTAAGAGTCCAAGACCAGCGCGCCCCGGACCCGGCCGGCCTCGAGATCCCCGAGCGCCTCGTTGGCAGAAGCCTGCGCTCACCGAGCCCCTGAGGGCGATGACCTTGCCGGAGGCATCCCGCCGCAAGACCAGTTGCTCGGGTCCGACTTGGCACTGCTCGCCCGGACGATGCGTCTGCTCGAAGTTGGGCTCCCGCTAGGGCTCCGGCTAGGTGATAGCCAGGGCGGTCACTGCCTCCGGCGACCCCGGGAGGTGCCTCGTGAGAGGCATCCCTGCCGCAGGTTTACTTAAATTTCGGTGGGGTCTTCTTGGGCTCCGGTTGCTCGGGGTCCGTCAGATCCGATAGACCCTCGGCGAGCAGCTTGCCCTTGTAGGTCGGTAGCAGGTACACCCACTCGGCCACCTTGGCGTTGAGGGTGGCGACTTCGTCGGCTACCGAGGGCTTGGCGGGCTCGGGGGCGGGGACGTCGCTTTTCGGCGCGTCCGGAGGGGCAGTCGGCGCCTCCGGCGCTCCCGCCGGTTTCTCGGCCCCGGCAGCGGCGGGCGCCGCCGCGGGCGCTGGGTCCGGGGCAGGGCCAGGAGCAGGGGATACCTTTTCGGGCTCGGCCGCGGCCGCGGCATCGTAGGAGAACTCGAACACGGCGTGGGTCTTGTCGTCGATGACCGCGCTCTGGACCACCGCCACCAGGCCATCGAAACAATGCAGGGTGGTGACCGTATGCTCCTTGGGCAACTCGAAGCCGGCGCGTTTCTTGACGTCATCCAGGCGCAGTTGCTCGAGCGCGTTGGCCAGACCGTTCAAGGTAAGCTGGGACTTGAGCTTCGCGCCCTTGGGCAGATCGGCGAGCACGAAGTCCTTGTCCTTGGGCTCCTTCTTAACGACCCGGACGGGCTTGTCACCGGTCTTCTCGATGGTGATCTCGCGGATCCGCTCGGGGGCGATGTTCAGGAGCTCGCGCTCCATCCATTCCACCGGATCGGCGCTGACCTCGACCTGGCCTCGCACCAACCACGCCTGCGGCTGGTCGGGACGGCGCACATAGGTCCCCGCGGGCCCGCCACTGCGTGGTTTGCCGACCAAGAGCGCGGCCAGCGGTTTGGATTGCCCATCGGCGAGACTCACGAGCACCGAGCTCGACGCCTCGGCATCGACGCCCTCGACGCCGAGGCGTGGATACAGTTCCTTGTTGGTGGTCTTGGGCTCCAGGACCTCGAGGTCCGCGACCGCGACCACGGTGGCCTTGACCTTGTCGAACAGCGCCGGGAAACCGTCGCGGTCTTCGATCACCCAGCGCTCGCCGTCCTTGCGCACGGTGGTGTGCCGATCCTTGGACTTGACCTCGATGCGCGCTACGTCGTTGATGTGCTCCGCGAGCCCCGGAAAGAGCGCGCTCTGCGCGAGCTCGGACTCGGGTGCCCGCTGCTTGCTCACGAACATGGCGGCCGCTACCGCGAGCACGGTGGCGATAGAGAGCGCGACAAAGGCCGTCTTGCGCATGGTTCAGGTTGCCGTGCGGCGGGCGCGCCACACCCCGGCGAGGGCGGCGCCGAGCCCGATCAAAATCGGGATGAGGGCGATGTTGATGAACCTGAGCCAATCCCCCAGGCGTTCGATGTTGCGGCGCAGGTCGTGCTGAACCGCGCGCAATTCCTTGCGGGTCTTGAGCTGCTCGCCCCGGAACGATTCGATCTCGCGTTTCTGCTCCGCGCTCAGGAGCAAGGTGCTGCCCTCGCCCTTTTCGCGCTGCAGGTCCTGGATCTTCTTCTCCGTGTCCTTGAGCTTGTCCTGCAGCCCCCGCTCGCGATCGCGCAGCCTGAGCTCCGCGTCGCGCTGGATGGAAGTGACCTTGGTGAACGGCCTGGAATACTCGCCGCGGCTGCGCAGGCTGATGAGGTCATCGTTCCCGCCCAGGTTATCGAGCGCGTTGATCACGAAGTTGGCGTTGTCGGCGATCGCCGAGGGTACGTTGAGCCCGAGGAAGTCCTGCATCTGGACCCAGAATCGATCTGCCAGTATGTCGGTATCGCCGACCACGATGACGTTGACCGGCCCCTTGGATTCCGCAATGAAGTCTTTATCGACGGCATCTGCGGATGGGGCGGGATCGGCGACATCGCCGTCGGCCTTCTTGCCCTCGGCCTTCTTGGGCCTGCCCTGCGGAAAGGCCGTCTTGACCACGCCGCTCAGGCGCGCGGCCAGGACGAGCGATCGATCGCCCGGCTTGAAGCCCTGCATCAACGCGGCCGGGTCGCGCGAGAACATCACCGCATCGCGGTCCATGAGCATGGCCTTCTTGCCGGTCGACAGCAGCGGCGTGAATTCCGTCTTGGCGTCCTTGACCGGCTCCAGCGCCCCGGCGGTCCCCAGGTTCAGCTGGCCCAGCTCGTTGGTCACGAAGTCCCGGCGGTTGAGATTGGCCTCCCGCAGGCGCAGCCACGGCAGGTATTCGATCTGACGCGGACCCGAGGGCCCGGCGTAGGTCACGCGGATGGCGGCCTCGATGTCGGCGGCCAGCTTGTCCTTGACGAGCTTGAGTCCCCAGCGTTCGAACAGATCCGGGAGGTCCGAATCGAGCTTGGGCAGCGCCGCCGGGTTTTGCGGATCGGGGGTCGAGCGGTCCTCCTCGGCATAGGGGTCCACGAACACCATCGCCTTGCCGCCCTTCAACACGAACTGATCGATGGCGTAGCGCGTGCCCTCTGAAAGCGCCTTGGGGTGGATGATGACGAGCGTGTCGATGTCCTTGTCGATGGCCCCCACCTCGGTGCCCAGCTCGCGGATCTCGAAGGCCTCGCGCAGCATCGTCGCGAGCGCAGAGGGGCCGCCGCGTGCGCCGCCCGCCATGCGCATCGGATCGCCCATGACCGGTAGGGTGGTGATGAGCCCGATGACGCGCTTCTTGGGGTGCGCCAGGTTGTAGATGAGCTTGGTCACCTCGTATTCCAGGGACTGTTCTTTCTCGGGCGAGAGGAACGGGAGCACCGCGCGGTCGTCCGCGGAGCTCGTGCCCACGAGCCCCAGATAGGCCCGATCGCCGCTGCCGCTGATCGGTAACTGGTTGACCCCATTGGCCACCGCCTCGTCCTCGGCCTCGGAGAAGGGCTCGGGGTCGATGACGGTGAGCGTGAGCTTTCCCCCGGCCCCCGCCACGTACTCATCGAGGAGGTCGCGCACCCGGGCGCCGTGGCTCTGCAGGCTCGGGATCCCTTGGAAGAGCTTGGCGGAATAGAAGAACCGGAGCGCGATCGGCTCATCGAGGCCCTTCAAGATATTGCGCGTCCCCTGCGAGAGGGTGAAGAGTCGGTTCGCGGTGAGATCCAATCGCCACGCGGTCATCGTCTCGCCCGCCAGGATGTTGATGGCGAGGAACAAGCCGACGGCCAACACCAGCCCCCCGCGCGACAACGAACGGCGTTTCACGAGCGGCCCCGCCTAGCTCGCCTTGCGCGAATCGATGGCCACGGTCGTGGCATACAGCCAGAGCGCGATCAGGCTCAGGAAATAGACCAGGCTGCGCACGTCGATGACGCCCTTGCGGATGGCCGCGAAATGCGTGAGGAAGCTGAAATCGCTGATGGCGTCGAGCACCACCTGGGGCAGCCAGCCGGAGAAGAAGTCGAGCACCATCGGAAAGCCGCTCAAGATGAAACAGAAGCACACCACCACGCTGACCACAAAGGCGATCACCTGATTCTTGGTGAGCGCCGAGATACACGAGCCGATGGCCAAAAACGCACCGGCCATGATCAGGCTGCCGAGATAGGCCGCGACGATCACGCCGTTGTCGGGGTCGCCCAGATAATTGACCGTGATCCACATGGGGAAGGTCAGCAGGAGCGCCACGGCCGTGAAGCACCAGGCGGCCAGGAACTTCCCGAGCACCGCCTCGGTGAGCGACACCGGCAGGGTCATGAGCAGCTCGATCGTTCCGGTCTTGCGCTCCTCGGCCCACAGCCGCATGCACAGCGCCGGGATGAGGAACAGATACAGCCACGGGTGCCACTGGAAGAAGGCGTCGAGATCGGCCTGGTTGCGTTCGTAGAACCCGCCCAGATAGAAGGCGAAGACGCCCATCAGCAACAGGAAGATCACGATGAAGACATAGGCCACCGGGGTCGCGAAATACGCCCCCAGCTCGCGCTTGAAGATCACCAGCGTCTTGTTCATGGCGCGGCTAGGTCCGCCCGAGGCCCCTCCCGGCCTTCGGGTATAAAGGTGTCGTCCCGGTAGTGGGCGGTGATGGTCCGGAACACCTCGTCGAGACGCCCCGCCTCGACCTCCAGGCCATCGATCTCCCAGCCCGCGGCGCGCGCCGCTTCGGCGACCTCGGCGAGGATCGAGGCACCGTTGCGGGGCATCGCCACGAGGCGCACATGGCCGTCCGTGACCGCACCCTCCTCGACTCTTACCACCCCGGCGAGGGCCTCGATGCGCCGCTTGGCCGCCGCCGCGGTCCCGGATCGGACGACCAGTGACACCGCGTTGTGGTACTCGGAGCGCGCCGCCAGCTCGGCCGGGGTGCCGGAGAACAAGACCCGCCCGCGCCCGATGATCATGGCGCGGGTGCACACGGCATCGACCTCCTCGAGGATGTGGGTCGAGATGATGATGGACTTGTCACGTGCCATGTCTTTGATGAGCGCGCGCACCTCGTGCTTCTGATTCGGGTCCAGGCCGTCGGTGGGCTCGTCCAGGATCAGCACCTCCGGGTCGTGCAGGAGCGCCTGGGCGAGCCCCACGCGGCGTTTGTAGCCCTTCGACAGGGTCTCGATGCGCTGTCCCATCACCCCTTCTAGGTGGATCTTTTCGACCACTTGGGCGATCCGCCGCTGCGCCTCGCTACCCTTGTGCCCGCGTACCTCGGCGATGAACTCCAGGAAGCCGCGCGGCGTCATCTCGCCATACAGCGGCGCGCCCTCGGGGAGATAGCCGAGCTTGCGCTTGGCCTCGATGGGGGCCTCCGTCACGTCATGGCCGTATACCTTGGCGTACCCGCCGCTCGGCTCCAGGAAACCCGTGATCATCTTCATGGTCGTGGATTTCCCGGCGCCGTTCGGCCCCAGGAACCCCAGGACCTCCCCGCGCTCGACGGTGAACGAGACGCCGCTGACGGCCGTCAGGGTGCCGAAGCGTTTGGTCAGTTGGCGGACTTCGATAGCGTGCATAAAGCCATTCGTCCATAGAGCCTTCGTCGTGCAGCCCCGTTCGGAGGCACCCCGCGTACGCCCTCGGCGACGGGCGGACATTTTGCAGAATATTGCAGTCGCGTCAACCGTACCCCCGGGGAGGGGGCCTAGAACACAGGGCGCCGCATTTCGCGACGCTCCCTGATCACGCCATCGACATCGGCGCTCGGGCTTTACATTGGTGGCTCCCGGTAGCAACCTGTCGGGATGCCGATCGACACGCAATCCGGCCTCATAGCGGAGCGGGGGTTTCGGGCAGCACCGGTCGAGAATGACCGACTGATACGCGCGCTCCTGCGCAAGCCCGTCGATGCGACGCCCATCTGGCTCATGCGCCAGGCCGGGCGTTATCTCCCCGAATACCGCGAGACGCGGCGCCGGGCCGGGGACTTCATGACGCTCTGCAAGACGCCGGATCTGGCTTGCGAAGTGACCCTGCAGCCCATCGAGCGGTTTCCGCTCGATGCGGCGATCGTGTTCTCGGACATCCTGACGATCCCCGATGCCATGGGGCTGGGGCTCAGCGTCCAGGAAGGCGTGGGGCCGAGGTTCGAGCGCCCGGTGCGCTCGGCGGCGGAGATCCGCGCCCTCGGGGTCCCCGATCCCGATGACCGGCTGCGCTATGTGATGGATGCGGTGCGCCAGAGTCGCCAAGCGCTGGATGGCCGCGTCCCCCTGATCGGCTTCGCCGGCAGCCCCTGGACGCTCGCGACCTACATGGTGGAGGGCGGCACCAGCCGCGAGCTCCGGCGCGTGAAGGGGCTCATGTTCGAGGCGCCGCGACTGCTCCACGAGCTGCTCGACAAGCTGGCGCGGGCGGTGACGGCATATCTCAAGGCCCAGGCCGAGGCCGGCGCCCAGGTGCTCATGGTCTTCGATACCTGGGGCGGGGTGCTGTCCGCACACGCCTATGACGAGTTCTCCCTGCGTTACCTCGCGGAGGTGGTCGCGGGGGTCAAGGCGCTCCCGGCGCCGCCACCCGTGATCCTGTTCACCAAGGGCGGCGGCGGGTGGATCGAGCCGATCGCGGCGACCGGCTGCGAGGCCGTGGGACTCGACTGGACCCAGGACCTCGGGGCCATGCGGCGCCGCGTGGGCCACCGGGTCGCGCTACAGGGTAATCTCGACCCGCTGGCGCTCTACGCCCCCCCCGAGCGCATCCGGGCCGAGGTGGTCACGCTGCTGTCGAGCTTCGGCACCGGCAGCGGCCATGTCTTCAACCTCGGCCACGGCATCGAGCCCGACACCGATCCGGAGCACGTGCGGGTGCTCGTGGACGCCGTGCACGAGCTCAGCGTGCCCTATCATTCCGGGGTCGAGCCATCCGCGGTCGAGCCGGCCGGGGTCGAACCCTCCGGATTCGCATGATTCCGTCGGAGCTCCGCCCGGGCTTTTCCGAGCACGAGCCGGCGCCGGCCACGGTCCTGGACGTGAAGGGGCTCAACTGCCCCCTGCCGCTCCTCAAATGCAAGGTCGCGCTCAACCGGCTGGCCGCGGGGCAGGTGCTGCACATCCTCGCGACCGACCCCATGGCGTCGCTCGACTTCCAGGCTTTCTGCGCCCGCACGGGCCATGAGCTGGTCCACATGAGTGAGCAGTCGGGCGTGTGGGAGCTCCTGATCCGCAAGACGTCGATGCCCCAGACGTCGATATCGAGTTGACCGTCGTGGCCGGCGGGTCGGGCGCCGTTTGTCGCCGGCTACGGAGGTGACGCCAACACGCCATCGGCCAAGACGCGGGTGGACATGGCGTTGTAG
>JBQTJM010000265.1:0-7245 GCA_052387115.1 Gammaproteobacteria bacterium
CGATTCGGCTCCTTGCACGGTTTCCGTTTCTGCGCCGAATTCCTGCCAGGCTGATCGGGATAGGGTTTCGCCCCGAGCACGTGAAGACGCCAGCCGTGTAGTCGGAGCGCGAAATCTACTCGAGGCGTCGGGTATTACCTGGCGACATCTTCCGACGAACGGGACCTGCCCATCGCCGAGCTCAGGGCGCCCGCAAGCTGGGCCGCAAGTGTGACGAGAAAGGCCACCTCATCCTTATCGAAGAGCTGTCGTGCGCGCCGCTGTATGCACAGCACGCCCAGCAGCTTACGAAAATGCACGAGCGGCACCCCGAGGAAGCTGTGGTAGCGTTCTTCTCCCGTCTCAGGGACAAAGCGGTAGGCTGGGTGATCGGCTGCGTTCTCTAGATTGACCAGTTCCTGACTGGCTGCAACCAGGCCGATGAGACCCTGTTTAGGGGACAGATGGACCCTGCCGACCGACTCGGGATTGAATCCATCGGACGCCATGAGGACATAGCGATCGGTGGTTGCGTTTTTCAAATAGACGGAACATGCATCAACAGCCATCGCTTCCTTGACCCGGCGCACGATGATAACGAGGGCGTCGTGGAGGTTGGGCGCCTCATTGACTTGTTGAACGATTCGTTGCAGAATGCCGAGCATCAAACGATGTCCTTGGGCTGGTCCGATTATATCTGATTCTATAAAATAAGCTATCGTCAAATAGGGGTCCTGATGCCACGGGGTACGTAGAGGTCGGCATTCGGAGCAGGGTGCGAATGCACCTGTGCCGGTCAAGATGCAGCGACGGGCAGGCACATGGATGCAACAGCTCGCGGTCCCATCAAGCTCAGGTTGCATCACCCCGCAGCCCCGGCGCCCACCGGGAACCCGGCCAGCCCAAACGACATAGGTGCGGAAACAGCTTGATCAAGCGATCCAGACGTGATAGCCTACACCGCGTTGAAGTGTCGTACCCCAGGGCGTTTGATGACCCTTTTCGCGGAATAGCGTTTCCGATCATCGCTCCTCCCTGAATCTCTCGTCCAATACCCTCGGCTCCGCATTGGAGCCACACAGCGACACAGGCCGTCCGACTAATACAGTCGGAGGCCCCTGATTTAATGTGCCCGCTATCGAGGCGGGTATGGAGGCATACGCCAATGTCCAAGAATATTTACGTAGGAAATTTGTCCCTCGGCACGACCCAAGAGGAAATCCACAAGTTGTTCCAACAGTATGGCGAAATCCACTCGGTTGATCTCATAACCGATCGGTATTCCGGTGAATCCCTCGGATTTGCCTTCGTTCATATGCCCGACCAAGGAGCCCGAGGGGCTATCGTGGAGCTCAATTCCAAAGAGGTACGTGGCTGCAATATAAGAGTCAACGAAGCGAAACCACGCCAAACGATCGCTTTCGAGCCGCGCCGCGCTCAGCCACCCCCGATCGGAACGAGCTCAAAGCAGGCATAACACAATGGGACCTATTCATACATTCGTGGACAGCGGCGTCCTGAGGGTCATGGTGACAGGCCCATTTGACATGCGTCTGGTCTTCGACCTTTGGCAGACCTGCCAACTGGAACACAATCGATACCATACTTACCTCTTTGATCTCGGCGGGGTACGGGAGCTGCGCGATTCCGGCCTTGCCTGGTTGAGGGTGTTCAATAGACGGGCAGCCAAGGCGGGAGCTGGCATCCTCTTGATGAATTGCCGGCCGGGGATTGCCAAGCGATGCGTCTCAGCCGGCTTAAAGATCGGATTGGTGGCGCCGCATCTTGCTGCACATGCGGCTACCGCACATAACCGCGGTGTGGGGCCGAAAGGCACGGCTGTGATGGACGGATAGATTGGGCCGGGGTAAGTCTATACTGCCTATCAAGCAGTATAACGGTCGTAGGTCGTAGGTTGGGCTGACCAGAGGGAAGCCCAACAAGAGCATCTGCCGCAAATGTTGGGCTTCGTACCTCGGCCCAACCTACCGGTACTCTTTCTCGGACAGCACGTAGGTGACGCGATCTTTGATCGTCGGGTGGTCGTAGAGCCAAAACTCGATGAACGGAGAAGGATCCGGGTTACTCAGGTTATTGGCCGCCAGCTTTTCGAAGGCTTTGGCCGCGGCCACGCGGTCTTCCGTCATGGTCAGCCCGTACTCGTCGGCCTTGTGCTCGAAGTAGCGCCCCATGCCGGCGAATGCCGGTTGAAAGAGAAAACCGATCACCGAGAAGAGGAAAAGGATAAGTGGCAGGCTGGCAAAATCCGCCAGGCTGTCGAATCCCCAGCGATCCTTGTTGCGCGTCAAGAGGACGCCGCTGATCCGGTGGACCAGGTACGCCGCCAGGAAGACGAAGGCCGTCACTAATCCGACGCCGATCCAGACGTGGTGCATGACGTAGTGCCCGATCTCATGGCTCATGACAAACAGAATCTCCTCGTGCTCCATATCCTTCAGGATCGTGTCGTAAAGCACGATGCGCTTGGTGCCGAAGAGCCCCGTGACGTACGCGTTGTACTTCTTGCTCTGCTTGGACGCGTCGACCTCAAAAATGTCACTGTCGGGAATACCGGCCCGGTCGGCGAGCGCCAGAATCTTGGTCTTGAGCGCCTGGTCCGAGAGCGGGCTGAACTTGTTGAACATCGGCGCGATCACAATGGGAGCGATCACGATGAGGAAGGCCGCGATGGGGGCGGTGCACGCTCCCGCCCAGAGCCACCATCGCCTGGGGGACCGACGGATGGTGAGGTAAAGAAGCCAGAGGAGTAACAGCCCGACCACGAAGCCTATGGCTTCGCCCTTCATGAGCTCGCCGAACCACTGCCCGAAGCTCTGGTTGGAGTGTTGGTACTGGTGTTCGAGCGCGTATCCGGAGTAGTACGTGAAGGGAAAGTCGGCGGCCAGTACGATCAGGTTGAAGGCGAGTAGATACAGAGCCAGCACAAAGAAACGCCTTTTGCCCAAGCGCATGGCCCAGGCGCGGATTTTGGCCGAGCTTCTTGTGACCAAGAACAGGATCAGGATCAAAAACAGGTAGAACGTGGTGACGAAATACAGGACATTCTTGGTCTCGGAGTAGGCGATAGCCTGGGCGCGCCGCTCGGGGGTCATCTCCCCCCAGCCGGGGTCGGTCCAGGGGGTGGGATGTGTCGTCAAGCTGTCGTTGTGTATCTCCTGGCCATCACTAGGCGCTGCTGCCGTTTCAACTGGCGTATCAGCTATGGCCGCTCCGGTGATCAGGATGAAGGCGCCTAGCGCGGCGCTTAGGAGTCTCACCAGCCGAGAATCGATCATGAGTTTCATGGACGTCCTCAGATAAGCAGAGTCGAGCCCATTGTTAGTTGAAATTCAAAGCGGCCGCGCCTGCCCGCTGAAAGACTCGCGGCGGCGGACTGATTCCGGTCTTCGAGCTCGGAGGATAGGAGATTCAACGCGGGCTTGCAATGAAGGGTGCTTGGTCGGACGCGGTCTGAAAGGGGTCCGGCGAGTCGAATCGCAGTGCTCCGGCCCCCCGACAGGAATGGCCGGGATCCAGCGGCCGGAACTGACGATCCCCCATGACGGGGCGAATCGTAACGCACCAGCCCGCTCAATCCTCCGACGTGAGCCTGAGCCCGCGCGGCACCAGGGCGCGCTCGGCGAGATCGAAGAGCCCCTGTACCAGGAGCGCGAGCAGGGCCGCCGGCACCGCGCCCTCGAGCACGAGCCCCACGTCGTCGAGGCGGATGCCGGTGAGGATGGGCTGCCCGAGCCCGCCCGCACCGATGAGCGCCCCGAGGGTAGCGGTCCCGACGTTGATCACCGCCGCGCTCTTGATGCCGGCCAGGATCGAGCCTCCCGCCATGGGCAGCTCCACGAGCCGCAGGATGGCCATCGGCGGCAGGCCCAGCGCTTCCGCCGACTCGCGCACGGCGCCGGGGATGCTCGCCAGTCCCGCGTGCGTGTTGCGCACGATGGGGAGCAGGCTGTAGAGGAACAAAGCCACCGTGGCCGGGATGGCCCCGATCCCGAGGAGCGGGATCATAAAGACCAGGAGCGCCAGCGAGGGGATGGTCTGGATCACGCCGACCACGGCGAGCACCGCCTGGCCCAAGCGCGGGTACCGGAAGGCCACGACCCCGAGCGGGACCGCCACCGCGATCGCGAGGGCCAGCGACACGCCGACGAGCTCCAGGTGCTCCGCCGTGTACCCCAGGATGCGGGCCATCCGTCCTACGGCGGCGGGGGGTGCCGCGATCCCGCGCCTCGCGAGAAAGAAAGTCGCCGCGGCGCTCTCCGACAGACCGCCACCCTGGGCGCGGCCGTTCAGGTCCGCCATGGTCGCGGTGTCGATGGCGCCTTCGAGACGCGCGATGGCCCGGAACGCGGCCAGCCAGCGCCCCGGCGCCTCCGCGCGATACACCAGGACCGCGTCGTAGCGCGGGAAGTGCCCCAGATCATCGCGCAACAGGCGCAGCCCGTACCGGCGGATCTGGGGATCGGTGGTGTAAACGTCGGTCACGTCGAGGGCCCCCGAGGCGAGTCCCCGGTAAGCGAGATCGTGCTCCAGTCCGCGCACCTCGCGCTGGGGCAGGCGGTAGCGCTCGGAGAGGCTCGGCCACCCCTCACGCCGGTTCATGAACTCGCTGCTGAAACCGAGGCGCAGCGCCGGGTGCTGCCGGAGATCGGAGATCGAGCGCACCCCGAGCCGCCCGGCGAGCGCCTCGGGCATGGCCAGGGCGTAGCCGTTGTCGAAGCCGAGCGGCGCGGACAGCACCAAGCCGCGCGCCGCCAGGCGCTCGCGCAGCCATGTCTCGGAGGGCGGCCCGGCGGCGGGTCGCTCGCCGGACAGGATCTCCTCGACGAGGGTGCCCGTGTACTCGGGGTAGACGTCGATCTCGCCCGTCTCGAGCGCATTCCACACCAGCCGCGTCCCGCCGAGGCCCGCCCGGTGCTCGACCGGGACGCCAGCCGCGCGCGCCGCCTGCGCCACGATCTCCCCCAGGATCACGGATTCGGTGAACGACTTCGATCCCACGCGCAGGGCGGCCTCCGCGGCGACCCCGTCAGGCCCGCCGACGAGGAAGAGCGCCACCGCGGCGACACGGCTCCATCCCGTCAAGGGGGACCACCGTCGAAGCGCCGCTGCGCCCGGATGAAACGGGTGACGAAGGGATCGGCCGGCGTGTTCAACAGGTCCTCGAGGACTCCCCGCTGAACGATCCGACCGTCACGTATCAATACGATCTCGTGGCCGAAGAAGGCCGCCTCGGCGAGGTCGTGGGTGACCATCACCACGGACTTGCCGAGCGAGCGGAACACCTCCGCCAGGTCCTCCTGGAGCTCGGCCCGCACCAGCGGATCGAGGGACCCGAGCGGCTCATCGAGGAGCAGGACCTCCGGGTCGAGCATGAGCGCGCGCATGAGGCCGACGCGCTGCCGCTGCCCACCGGAGAGCTGTGCCGGGTAGCGCGCCAGGGCCTCGCCGGGGAAGCGGGTCAGGGTCGTGAGGCCATCGAGGCGCCCCCGTATCCGGGCCGCGTCCCAGCCGAGGTAGCGGGCCATGAGGGACACATTGCCGGCGGCGCTCAGGTGTGGAAACAGGCCGCCGTCCTGCACCACATAGCCCATCGCCCGGCGTAGCTCGCGGACGTTGTGGGGCGCGAGCTCGACGCCGCGGAAGCACACCGAGCCGGCGTCGGGCCGGAGCAGTCCCAGCATCAGGCGCAGCAGGGTGCTCTTCCCGCAGCCGCTCGGACCGATGAGGACCATGCTCCGGCCGCGTGCCACCGCCAAGGTGGTCGGCGCCAGGACCGAGACCCTGCCGAACGACTTCGAGACCTCACGAAGCTCCAGGACGGTTGCGCCGCTCGGCATGGCCCGCATCATAACTCCTACTGTGTCAGCGGTCGGACAAAGCACGCCATGCGAGGCGGGATCGGGCGAGAAAGCGCGGTTTACACGGCCTGAATTCACACGGCAGTAAACGCGCGTTTTGAGCCCGATCCCAACGCAGCAGCGGCCTGAAACGCCTTTTAGCAGGACTATTGTCCCACTATCGTCGCCAAGCGACCAATGCGATGCGAGACATTCGCAGGATGCCGTGCGGGAGATTCAATCGAGAGCGGTGCGACTCCCTTCGTGCACCGTATCTTACGGCCCTGGTCTATAGATTCTCACGTTTCAATTCTCGGAGAAAGGCTGTCCAACATTGTCATGCAGCTTTAAGGTAATTGAATGACCTTGTCAATAGGGTCATCGGCCTGGTGCAAAGCAGTCGATGGGACTCCTCCGGTGAAACTTTGGATGCGGGCGATTGATGGAATAGGCTGCTCGCGACCCTAAACTAATGATTGCGCACTTTGCTGTTCGGACCGCCAAATATCTGTCTTTTGCTGCACCTGCACTGCCGGTGGCGGACCCACAGACCCATCGCCGGTAACCGTTTTTATAGCCTTTTGCGGCCGGACTGATCTTGACTTGCCGGATTGGCGCGAATTGCGCATGCCGACGAGGCGCAAACGCGGTTTCTAATAGCTATCAGGTACATGACCCACTTAAGCGATAACGGCTTATTACCTCATAGTTACGACCCCGGCCTCGTTGCGATCTCGGTGCTGATCGCGGTCCTGGCCTCCTACGTCGCCCTCAAATTCGCCGCGAGGCTCACCACCACCCGCGGGCGGGAGCGGTTCGGGTTGCTGCTCGGCGGTGCGCTCGCGATGGGCACCGGGATCTGGTCCATGCACTTCGTCGCCATGCTGGCCTTCTCCCTTCCCATCCCCATGTTCTATGACGTGCCGACTGTCGTGCTCTCCCACTTGGCGGCGGTGGTGGCCGCCGGGGTTGCCCTCCACGTCGTCAGCCGCGAGGCGATGGGCCTCAAGAGGTGGCTCCTCGGCAGTGTTCTGATGGGGTCCGGGATCGGGGCGATGCATTACACGGGGATGCTCGCCATCCGGCTACCGGGGGCGATGCATCACGACCCCATGATGGTGGCCTTGTCGGTCATCGTCGCCGTCGTGGTGGCCATGGTGGCCCTGCGCCTCCAGTTTGCGTCGAGGCAAAGCGAACGCGCTATAAAGCTCCGCAGCGCCCTGCTCATGGGCCTCGCGATCCCGGGGCTGCACTATACGGCCATGGCGGGGGCTAGTTTTACCGGCGCAGGCGTACTGGGCGATACTAGCTATGCGATGAACGTCTCGCACCTGGGCAGCGCAGTCCTGATCCTGGGGACCATGTCGATCCTGGTCCTGGGCCTGGCTCTGGTCATCGTCTCGGGCAA
>JBQTJM010000266.1:0-2762 GCA_052387115.1 Gammaproteobacteria bacterium
TCCGCTCGCCAACAAAACCCTATTAAAAGCGCGCGCAAATCAAAGGCGCTGGGGTGGGGCACCCCCATGTGGGTGCCCTTTTGGGGGCCCCCAATGGGGGGTGCCCCTACCCAAGAAAACCTGATCACAGGGGGCCGATCACAGAGGGCCCGATCACGCGGGGCGAGACCGTTCGCTTCGGAGCGATCCTGACCCTCCGCTCATGGGCCTATTACGCACTCTTCTGGTGCTAGCCGCCGTTTGGCTGGTGCTGCGGCTCTTCTCGCGGGCGCGCGGCGCGCCGAAAAAGGACCGCGGCATGGCGCTCCCCGACATGGTTCGATGTGAGCACTGCGGCCTGTATCTGGCCGCGCATGAAGCAACGCGGGCCGATGGCCGCTATTTTTGCAGCCCCGAGCATGCCGAAGCGGGGCCCACACCATGATGAGCCCCGTTGTCGCCGAAGACTCCCCCACCGGCCCGGCCGGACGGATAGGCCTACGTTATTTCAGCCTCTACCGGCTGGCGCTGGCGACGCTGTTCCTGATCCTGCTGTGGGGCCGGGGCTTGCCGGCGCCGCTCGGCACCGACCACCCGGCCCTGTTCAGCACCGTGGCCCACGTCTACTTCAGCCTCGCCGTGCTCGCGCAGATCGCGCTGGAGGCCCGCGCCGCCCGCGAATCGGCGCAGGTGCTCGGCCAGGTGCTCCTCGATATCGCCGCCGTCACCCTGTTTATCTACGCCAGCGGGGGCGTGGGGAGCGGTTTAGGCACGCTCCTGGTCGTCAGCATCGCCATCGGCGGCCTCTTGACCGAGGGGCGGATCGCCTATCTGTGCGCAGGCTTCGCCACCTGTGCGGTCTTGACCGAGGAGCTCTGCCGCTGGCTGGACTCCGATCTGCGCGCCGCCGACTACACCCAGGCCGGCCTGCTGGGTGCGGCGTTCTTCGCCACCGCCTATGTCGGCCACGGCCTGGCCCGACGCCTGCGCGCGAGCGAGGCCCGCGCCGAACGCCAGGCGGCCGATATCGAAAACCTCGCGCGCCTGAACGAACGCATCGTGCAGCGCATGCGCTCTGGGATCCTGGTGCTCGACGCGGACTCGCGAGTGCGGCTCATGAACGACGCCGCTCTCGCGTTGCTCGGCCGGGCACGGCCATTGTTGGGACAGCCCTTAGCAGAACACTGGCCCGAGTTCGAGACCCACATGCGGGCCTGGGACTCGGGCCAGGCGGCGGTGACCCGTTTGCTCCGCTCGCCCAATCGCGACGCCGAGGTCCTGGTGTCGCTCGCGGCGCTAGCGCCAGGGTCCCGGGAGGGCACGCTGGTGTTCGTCGAGGACGCCGCCGAGACGCGCCAGCGCGCCCAGCAACTCAAGCTCGCCTCGCTCGGCCGGCTCACCGCGAGCATTGCCCATGAGGTCCGTAACCCGCTCGGGGCCATCAGCCACGCGGCCCAGCTCCTGTCCGAATCCGAGGCCAAGAACGAGGAGGACCGGCGCCTCATGCGCATCATCCAGGACCATTCGGGGCGCGTGAACCGCATCATCGAGAACGTGCTCCGGATCGGGCGCCGCGACGGCACCGCACCCGAGCTCTTCGCCATCGAGCCTTGGCTCAGGACCTTCGTCGCCGATCTGATCGAACGCCGGCAACTCGCTTCGGAACAGGTGCTGCTCGCGGTGGATCACGGCGATATCCGGGTGGTCATGGACCCGACCCAGTTGCACCAGGTCCTCTGGAACCTGTGTGAAAACGCCCTGCGCTACAGCTCGGGCAGCCCGCTCCTCACGCTGCGGTGCGGGCGGAAGCCCATCTCGGACCGCCCGTATCTCGATGTCATCGATGGCGGTCCCGGCATCCCCGAGGACATCGCCCGCCATGTGTTCGAGCCCTTCGTGAGCGGTGACTCCACGGGGACGGGGCTCGGGCTCTACATCGCCTCGGAGCTCTGCGAGTGCAACCAGGCCACCTTGAACCTGCACGCCAACGGCCCCAATGGCTGCACCTTCCGCATCGGCTTCGCCCATCCCGGACGCCAACAATGGATCGCCTGAGACCCAACACCCTCGCGCTCATCGTCGACGATGAACCGGATATCTGCGAGCTCTTGGAGATCACCCTGTCACGTCTTCAGATCGGCTCGCGCCGGGCCATGAGCCTGGAGCAGGCCCATGAGCTCCTGAAGCGATATACGTTCGATCTGTGCCTGACCGATCTGCGCCTGCCCGACGGCGACGGCATCGCGCTCGTCGGGCACATCCAGAAGACGTCCCCGCGCACCCCGGTGGCGGTGATCACCGCCCACGGCAGCATGGAGAC
Source organism: Gammaproteobacteria bacterium (assembly GCA_052387115.1). GTDB lineage: Bacteria > Pseudomonadota > Gammaproteobacteria > JACCXJ01 > JACCXJ01 > JACCXJ01. The sequence continues at coordinate 2,300 of JBQTJM010000266.1, forward strand.
CGCCATCCAGGCGCTCAAGGCCGGCGCCTTCGACTTCATCACCAAGCCCATCGACCTCGGCCGGCTGCGGGCCGTGGTCGGCCAGGCCTTGCGCGTCGCGGAGCGCCGGCCCGAGGCACAGACCCGGCTGATCGGCGATTCCGAGGCCATGCGGGCGATCCGCGCGACTATCACGAAGCTCGCCCGCAGCCAGGCGCCGGTGTACATCTCCGGCGAGTCGGGGACCGGCAAGGAGTTGGTGGCCCGCAATATCCACGATCAGGGGCCCCGATCCGGCCAGCCCTTCGTGCCCGTCAACTGCGGCGCCATCCCGCAGGACCTCTTGGAGAGCGAGTTCTTCGGGCACAAGAAGGGCAGCTTCACCGGGGCGGTGGCGGACCAACCGGGGCTCTTCCAGGCCGCGCACGGGGGGACCTTGTTCCTCGACGAGGTGGCGGAGCTCCCCATCCCCATGCAGGTCAAG
>JBQTJM010000267.1:0-11768 GCA_052387115.1 Gammaproteobacteria bacterium
TCCTGGAGCACCGCCGCCAGGAAGCGTGCGGCCTCGCCGCCGGTGGCGGCCCGGTGGTCGAAGCTCAGTGAGAGGGGGACGATGCGGTGGACCGCCGGCTGGCCATCGACCGCGACCACGGCCGGGCGGATCTTGCCGGCCCCGAGGATGGCGACGGTCGGTGGCATCACGATCGGATCCGCGTAGCGCCCGGCGAAGGTCCCAAAGTTCGAGAGCGTGATGGTATAGCCCCTGAGCTCCTCGGGCGGTACCTTGCGCGACAGCACCGCGGCCTTCATGGCATCGAGCCCGCGCCGGAGGTCCGCGGGATCGCGGTTGCCGACATCGCGCAGTACCGGTACGAACAGGCCGTCCGGGGTATCGACGGCGATTCCGAGGTCAATCTTTTTGAGTACCCGTCGCCCCAGGTTGGGGCTGTCGTACCAGGCATTGAGCGCGGGCTCGGCCCGGCAGCCGGCCACCAGGGCGCGGATGAGGCGCAAGGTCACGTCCTCGTTCGCTCCCCAGGCCGCGATGTCGGCATCGTCGCACAGCGTCACCGCCGCCACCTCGGCATGGGCCTGGGCCATGCTGCGGGCCATCGAACGGCGCACGCCGCGCAACGGCTCCAGGGGCCCGACCTCGCCCAGGATGCGGGCCACACGCTGGACGTCGGATACCGTGATGGTGTCGTCGGCGCCGCTCGGGGTGACGATCCCGAGGTCCACGTTCAGGCGATGGGCCAGGGCCCGCACGGCCGGGGTGGCCTTGGCCCCGACAATTGCGCCGCCTGCGGCCCGACCCACGGGGGCGGGCGCTTCCCGCAGGACCTCGCGTCCCGAGGGGACCTGACCGACTACCGTGCCGGCATCGATGGCGGCCGCCCCTTCGGTATCGAACTCGACGATCGGATCGCCGGTGTGCAGGATGTCGCCGGCCTCACCGTAGAGGCGCAGGACGTGCCCGCCCTGGGGGCTCGGGATGTCCACGATGGCCTTGGCGGTCTCGACCGAGACCAGCGGCTGATCGGCCTTGACCTCGTCGCCCGCCTTGACGTGCCACTCTACGATCTCGGCCTCGGCGAGCCCCTCTCCGAGATCGGGGAGCTTGAATAGTCTCATTGAAACTCCAGCGTTTTCTTCACGGCCGAGGCGATGCGGGCGATATCCGGGAGATACGCCTTCTCGAGCCGGTAGAGCGGCATGATCGTATCGTAGCCCGCCACCCGCTCGATGGGCGCCTGCAGGGACAAGAGACCACGCTCCCCGATCTGGGCCGCGATCTCGGCTCCGAGGCCGCCGCTGCGCGCCGCCTCGTGGATGATCACGAGGCGGCCGGTTTTCGTCACCGAGTCCAGGATGGTGTCGATGTCGAGCGGCTTGAGCGTCGCCACATCGATGACCTCGCAGCCGATCCCGTGCTCCGACAGCGCGTCCGCCGCGGCCAGGGTCTCGTGCAGCATCGCGCCCCAGGAGACGAGCGAGACATCGGGGCCCTCGCGCAGCACGAAACAGGTGTCGAGCGGCAGGGCCAGTCCGTCGTCCTCGACCACCTCCCGGACCAGCCGGTAGAGACGGGTCGGCTCCAGGAACAGGACCGGATCGGGGTCGCGGATGGCGGCCAGGAGGAGCCCATAGGCGCGCGCCGGCGACGAGGGGATGATCACCCGGAGCCCCGGGATGTGGGTGAAGAGCGCCTCGGTGCTCTCGGAGTGGTGCTCGGGCGCGTGGATCCCGCCGCCGTGCGGCGTGCGCAGCACCAGGGGGCAGGTGAGGCGCCCGCGGGTGCGGTTGCGCAGGCGCGTGGCATGGTTCAGGAGCTGGTCGATGACCGGGTAGCTGAAGCCCATGAACTGGATCTCGGCGACCGGCTTGAGCCCCTCGGCGGCCATTCCGACCGCCATGCCGGCGATGACGGTCTCCGAGAGCGGCGTATCGAGCACCCGCTCGGCCCCGAAGCGCTGCGCAAGCCCCGCGGTGGCGCGGAACACGCCCCCGTTCACGCCCACGTCTTCGCCTAGGACGACGACGCTCGCGTCGGCCGCCATCTCATAAGCCAAGGCCCGGTTGATGGCCTCGATGAGCGTCAGCTCAGGCATCGGTTGCGGCCGCCACCGCGCGCCGCTGTTCCTCCAGGGACTGGGGGAGGCTCGCGTACAGGTGCTCGAACATCGACTCGGGTGGCAGGGCGGGGAGGGCGAGGTAGCCGGTCACGGCTAGGTCCACCTCGGCGGCACAGCGCGCGAGCAAGCGTTCCTCGTCGGCCGCGCTCCAGTGATCGGCGCGCAGCAGGTAGGCGCGCAGCCGCTCGATGGGATCGCGCCGGGCCGCCGCCTCGACCTCGGCGGGGTCTCGGTAACGGCTCGCGTCGTCGGCGGTGGTGTGATCCCCGAGGCGGTAGCTCAGGCACTCGACGAGGCCCGCGCCCTGCCCCGCGCGCGCCCGCTCGATGGCCGCTCCCACCCGCTCGCGCACCGCGACGACATCGTTGCCGTCCACCTGCTCTCCCGGGATCCCCGCCGCGATGGCCTTCTGCGCCAGGGTCTCGGCGGCCGTCTGGGCGCGCCGCGAGACCGAGATCGCCCACTGGTTGTTGTTCACGACGAAGACCACCGGCAAGCGCCAGACACCGGCCACGTTGATGGCCTCGTAGAAGTCGCCCTTGGAGGTCGCCCCGTCGCCCAGGATAGAGACCGCGACTCGCGGCTCGCGCCGGTACTTCATCGCCAAGGCGACGCCCGCGGCGTGGCAGGCATGGCTCGCCACCGGCACGCAGATCGGGAAATCCCGGCGGGGTCCCTGGTAGTCCATGCCGCGCTCGTCCCCGCCCCAGTACAGTAGGACCTCGGTCATCGTGACGCCGCGCGAGAACTGGGCCGCATAGTCGCGGTAGGAGGGCAGGAGCACGTCCTCGGGGGTCATGGCGGCCCCGACACCGGCGCCGATCGCCTCCTGTCCCCACGAGGACGCGAAGGTCCCGAGTTGGCCGGTGCGCTGCAGCGCGATGGCCTTCTTGTCGAAGGCCCGGGTGCGGGCCATGACCTCGTAGAGCGCCCGCAGGGCGGCGGGGTCCCGCTGTCCCTCGGGGAAGCCCTGGGCGGCCCGGCCGGCCTCGTCCAGGAACTGGGTGTAGGCGATCTCGAAGCGCGCGACGCTCTGCTGCATGGCTGGATTCCGCTTCGCGAGGACTATCTCGGCCGTGGGCTCCACGGTGAAAATCGATGGCTCGCGCCCAAGTTGATCTCAGTATAGACGGGATATCCGGGGCGTCCGGCCATGATGCGATGCACCATCGTTTGTCACTGGGGACACCCCGGCTGTCCACGGCGGATGCGTGCAGATCCGGGGCCCGGTTGCCGATAGGGAGCCCGCATGTCCCGGCGTCCAAGAAAAACTCAAGGAGCAGCATGATCGCACAGGTCTTCCCCAGCTTGCGCGTCCTGGACCGAGCGCGTTCGCAGATCGCCTATCTGCGCTTCCCCGGTTTCGGGGAACCGCCGGGCGCCGGATTCGAGTCCCTCGCGCCGGGCTTCGAGACGTATGACGCCTTTCTCGCGGCGCGTTACGAGGCCGAGGGCTTTGTCGTCAACTCGACGGATGCGGAGACCGCCGCCGAGGCGGTAAAGCGGATCCGGCGTGATCCCTCGCATTGCCTCAAACCCGTTTTCCTGCTCCACGAGGCAGGGCCTCTGACCGCCGATCTCGCCGACGGCCAGGTGCGGTCTCTCGACCAGGCCGAGTCGCTGCTCGCAGACTTCCGCCGCAATGCCGGCGCGGTCGTGGACTTGCCGCCGGCGGCGGAGGGCACGGTCTTGCTGCGCTATCTGTCCCTCCGGCCGGGCAAGGTCTTGAAGCCCCACCGCGACTGGCGTGATCCCCAAATCTACTCCTATCCGCTGGCGGCGCTCTTGATGCCCGGTCTCTGCCGCCACCCCCAGGCCCTCGACATGCTCCGCGAGCGCGGGTTCCTCGAGCCCGACGACCTCGTCGATCGCCTGCGGCTGTGCCCCGAGTGCCGCAACGCCCAGATCGGGTTCATCGATGTCTGCCCGCAGTGCCACGGACTCAAGATCGGCGAACAGCCGTTCTTGCACTGTTTCACCTGCGGGTTCGTGGGCCCACAGCCCGAGTTCGTGAAGGGTGGCACGATGCGCTGCCCGCGCTGCCAGGAGTCGTTGCGGCACATCGGCGTCGACTACGACCGCGCCCTGGACCACTGGCAATGCGCGACCTGTGCCCATCTCTTTGAGGACGCCGAGATCAAGGCGCGCTGCGGGATTTGCCTCTGGTCCGGACCAAGCGAGCGCTTGATCGCCCGCCCGATCGAGAAGCTCCGGTTGGGTGAGGCGGGCCGCCGGGCGGCGTTGGACGGAGCCGTGCCGAACGCGAGGGTGTCAGGACCGGCACGCGCCGTGATGCCGGACGAGTTCCACCAGATACTCGACTGGCACATCAGGCTCGGCCGTTCCAATGCGGAGGCGAGTTGCGGTGTTCTGTGCATCGGCATCCGCGCTGCCGCGAGCCATCGCTCCGGAGATGGAGACGGCCCAACGACCCCGATCGGAGAGGCGCTCGCCCAGCATATCGCCCAGAGCCTGCGCGGTACGGACATCGTCACCCGGGGCCCCGATAAGGTGCTGTGGGTGCTGCTACCCGGGACCAACGGCGAGAACACCGCGCGCGTGCTCGGCCGGCTGCTGGACGGCCGGTCCTTCGACGCGCAGGGCCTAGTGCTTAGGAGTGCCTACGCAGTGGCTGCCCAGGGGCTTCATCCGGATGACTCGGCCGATCCCCTCATGGCCCGCCTCCAGGCCCAAGTGATTGGATAACCGGTGATCGGCTCGATGGGCGCCGAAGGTCTGCGTTTCATCGAAGCGGTGCTCCTGAATCTCGGGACCCTCGTGACACATGCCTGGCAGCTCGGTGCCATGGAGTTCGCGCTCCAATCTGTCCCGTTTCTCGTCGTTCTGGAGCTGCCGCTCCAGCTCGTCCTCATGCTCGGGATCCTCAAATGGGCTTACGAGGAGCGCTTCAGGACCCCGAAGACCGTCCCTTATTTTCCCAGGGTGACCTGTCTCGTCATCTGTTATTCCGAGGGCGAGATGGTCAAGACCACCTTGCGCTCGCTCACCGAGCAGATCTATCCCGGCCACATCGAGCTCGTCGTCGTCGTGGACGGTGCCCGCCGCAACCGCGAGACGCTCATCGCGGTGGAGGCGCTCGTGCCCTACATCCAGAGCACACCGAGGCGCAGCATCGTCGTCTTCCCTAAGTTCCAGCGCGGTGGGCGTGTATCGAGCACCAACCTCGGCCTTCGAGCCGCGACCGGCGACATCATTATGGCGCTCGACGGCGATACCTCGTTCGACAACGACATGATGGCACGCGCCGTCCACTACTTCGTTGAGCCCGGTGTCGTGGCCGTGTCGGGAAACCTCAGGGTACGCAATGCCACCCATTCCCTGGCGACCCGCCTCCAGGCGCTGGAATACATGCTGGCCATCCACGCGAGCCGCATCGGCCTGGACCAGTTCAATGCGGTCAACATCATGTCGGGTGCTTTTGCGGTCTTTCGCACGGATTTCCTGCGACGCATCGGGGGCTGGGACAGCGGCGCCGCGGAAGACCTCGATATCACCTTGCGCATCAAGAAGTACTTCCGGCGCCATCCCGGGATGCGCATCCGCTTCGCGCCCGATGCCATCGGCCACACCGATGCCCCGGAGACTTTCAGTGGCTTTTTCTTCCAGCGCCTGCGCTGGGACGGGGATCTCTACTACCTCTATGTCCGCAAGCATCTCCGCTCGCTGAGACCCGATCTGCTCGGCTGGCCCAATTTCCTCCTGCTGATGTGGACGGGTTTCCTGTTCCAGATCGTCATGCCGTTCGTGATCATCGGCTATACGGTCTACACACTCGTCGTCTACCCCGCGGCGTTCGTGATAGCGGTCTTCCTCTTCGTCTATCTCCTCTATGTCCTGATGACCTTGGTGTTTTTTCTTCAGTACCTGCTCGCCTGCTCGGAGCGTCCGCGGGAGGACCTCGTGTACCTGTGCTATGTGCCGATCTTCCCGCTGCTCATGTTCGCGAGCCGCGTCTGGTGCGGGGTGTCGACCGTGCTGGAGATCGCGCTCAAGGCCCATCTCGATTCCTCCATGGCCCCCTGGTGGGTGCTGCGTAAGACCAAGTTCTAATGCGCTGCATCCTGGTGTTATTGCTGTTGTGCCCCTGTCACCCCGCCGGGGCGCTGTCACTGAGCGAGCTCGAAGGGGAGATCGATGCCGGCCTCGCGATCCGGATCGCCGAGGTCGAGGTCGATCGCGCCGGGCACGTGCTCGCGGGGCGCAAGTCCGAGCGCGGGTTCAAGGTCTTAAGCAATGTGGCGTTGAGCGACAACGTCGAGCCCAGCGACGTGGGCGGGACGCGCGCCTTCCGAGCGCTGTCGGCGCAGCTCGGTTTTCGCTATCCCTTGCTCGGCAGCCGCTGGAGGGAAGAGGTGGCCGAGCTCGGCGCCGCGACGGAGGCCGCCGTGGCCGAGATCCGCCGCGACGTCGCCTTGCGTCAGGCCCTCCTGTCCTTGCGGCTCAGCTATCTCGATTACTGGCTCGCAGAGCGCAAAGCGGCCTTGAGCGCAGAGGTCCTGCGCCGCGAGCCCGAGGCGCGCCGGACATTGGACCAGCGCCGCGACGCCGGCCTCCTGCTGGAGTCCGATCGCCGCGAGCTCATGACGGCGTTCGCGTTGGCGCGGCGCAATCAGGCACGGGCTCGGACGACGGCCGATGACGCCCTCGCGCGCGTCAACCTTTTGACCGGCCGGTCCAGGGTCCCGTTTCCGGCCGAGTTCCCGAAGCTGCCGGCCGCTTGTCACGATGCGGCCGCGTTCCCTGCCGTCATCACGGACACCCACCCGGAGCTCGCGGTCCTGAAGGCCATCGCCGAGGCCAAGGCGGACCGCGTGAATTTCGCCGCGAGCGCGCCCATCGAATCGGGGGTCAACCTGGCCCAATCCGTGGTCTATGAGAGCACAGACCAGAGCGGCTACGGTACCGTCTTGAGCTTCGATATGCGAATGCCGCTCGACTTCGTCGGCGCGTCGCGTGCGATCCGCGATCAGGCCGCGGCGGCGCGCATCAAGGCCGGCCTGGAGCTGGAGCTGCGCCACCGCGAGTTGGGTGCCGAGGCGCTGAGGACGCTCGGCGCCTACGAGGCCCGTCAGGCGCAGATCGCTTTCCTGCGGGAGCGCGAGGCGGCCGCCGAGGAGGCGGTGCGCGAGCGGGACCTGCGCGCCGCCGCGGGGCTTCCGGGCGACGTCTACGAGAAACTCGAGCAGGCCCGTATCGAGGAGTATCGCGTGGCGCTCAAGGCGGCCGCGGCACAGGCCGGTCTCGCGATCGAGGAGACCCGCCTTCTGGCGCTCGCGCCCCAGGGTTGCGGCGCACGCTTGGCCCACCCACCTCGCGGGCTCAAGGATCGGCGCCCACGCGTCGATCACTCGGCCTTCGTTCCCCCATTACAGAGGACAATTCGATGAAAAAGGACTTTCGTGAGGCCCTGGCACCTGCGCTGTTTTTTGCCATCCCGCGGCGGATGTGGCTGCTCGCGCTGGCCCTCTCCTGGGTCGGGCTCGGGTCGGGTCCGGCGCTCGCCAACGGCGCTCATGGCCCGGGGCTGGGCGTGCCAGGGCTGGGAGTGTACTTCTGGGACACGACCGAGGTCCTCGCCGGGGACGAGCGTCACCGGGACCTCTGGCATGCGCTCAAGGCGAGAGGCGCCAAAGACCTCATGCTGTCCTTCACAGCGGCGCAGATCGAGGCCCTGGGCGGCGAGCCGGCGCGTGGCCGGCTGCAGGCCTTCGTCCGCACTGCCGAGCGGCGTGGTTTCGGTGTGAGGCTCCTGCTCGGCGAGCCGAGTTGGATCCTCCCGGAACATCGCGGCGACCTCATCGCTCTGTTGAGGGCCCTGAGCGGTTTGCCGCTTACGGCGGTCAACCTGGACCTCGAGCCCAACCAACTCGACGAGGTGGCCTTGGGGACCACGTACCTCTTGGAAGAGCTCTTGAAGACGCTCGCGGATGCCAAGCTCGCGAGCTCCTGGCCGGTGGGGCTCAGCATCCATCCGCGCTACCTGGCCGCGCCGCTCGGCGACATCGACTTCGCGACGGCGCTGGAACGCCTGGGGCTCGACGAGGTGGTGCTCATGACCTATGTGGTATCGCGTGAGCGCGTCCTCCAGATCGTGACCCCGATCCTCGATGCCCACCCCGGACTGCGCTTCGGCGTCGCCCAGAGCGTCGAGCCGTTCCTGGCCCCCGAGGAGACCCATGCCGGGGTCGGGTATGCGGAGTTTCAAGGGCGCATGAAGGCGCTGGCCGAGGGCCTCGGGCGGCCGAACTTCACGGGCCTCTATGTGCAGGATTGGGATGCCTATCGCCGCATGCCGCGATGAAGGTCCGATTCCAACCCAGCGCCCGCCAGGTGCCCGAGGCACAGCAAGCAGCCAAGATCCCGTATGCACCGGCCAAACGTCCCCTGCCGCGCTGGCGCTGGTATCTCACACTCGCGCTGGTCACGAGCCCGCTCATCTACCTCGTCTCGACGGCGGCCTATGCCCTGCTCTTCCTGGTGGCGCCGGGTAACGTGATCCTAAAACAGTACCTGCTCCATGCCACGTCCTCGGGATATGTGAAGCGCCTGCACGCGGAGATCGGCGGGGAGGTCACCGTCGGCCAGAGGCTCGTGGACCTCGTCGATCCGGTGCTGGAGGAGCGGCAGACGCGGTTCAGGAGCGAGTTGGCCTCTCTCAAACCCTCGGTGTCCAGCCGCTCGCCCGATCTGGAATCGGTTCTGATGGGACAGATCCGCTTGGCCGAAGACGTCGTCGCGCAGCACCGGGAGCGGCTCTCGACCCTGCAGCGCCTGTTTGCGCAGGGGGCCGCGACACGCGGCGAGGTCGCCGAGGCCCGTGGTCTCGTGTCCCAGGCCGAGGGCGATGTGAACCGCGCCCGGATCGAGCTGGCAGAGGAGCAGCGGCGCGCCAGCTCGCCGGGCGACTGGCAGCTCGCCGGTTCGCAGGACCGCCTGCGTGCCGAGCTCGATGTGCTCGCCTATCAGCGCTCGCAGCTCCTGCAGGCGGCGGGTTATCCCGGTCGCGTGACCGACGTCTACGCGGTCGAGGGCGAGTTCGTCACCGTCGGGGCCAAGCTCATGCAGATCGGTCTCCTCACCGACCCCGAGATCGTGGTCTATGTCGAGCCCAAGCACGCGCAGCGGCTCCGACCCGGGAGCGGCGCGAGCGTCACCTTCCCCGACGGCAGCGTCCTGGGTGCGCGGGTTACCGCCCGGCCCTTCCTCACCCGCCGCCTGCCGCCCGAGCAGGTGGGAAGCCTGGGCGTGCGCACGATCTCCGTCGTAGTCACCCTGGCGCCCGAGACGAGCTGGCCGAAGGAACAGCTCATCCACGGGCTGCCGCTCGAGGTGCGGTTCCACCACGGATGGGAGGCGGAGTGGCGGCGCGCGGTCGTCTCCGTGTGGCCCGACCCGAGCGGAACCCCCACGGCCCTGGCAGCGAGATCGATCCCCTGATCCGGCATCGCACTCCTCCCGAAACGATCCCGGTCGAGGTCCTGGCGCGCTCACAGCGCCATTACGACGCGCTCCTGAACGGCCTCGCGGCGGTGGTTTGGGAGATGGACGCGGAGACGCTGCGACTGACCTTCACCACCCGCAACATCGAAGCGGTGTTTGACATCACCGAGAACAGCGAGCCCGAAGAGGCCCTGAAGCGCCGCATCGCCACCCTGGAGACCGAGGTACCGCCTACGACATCTATTCGTCGGAATCTGGTGACCTGGCTCTCGTCCCAGTCGGGAATGGGGGTTGTCGGACCCGAGGTACAGCTTCGGGGACAAGGAGCAGTGATCGAGTTGGCGATATCCGCCGCTCGCTAAAGTTTTTGTGCTCGTGGGTAGATAACCGCCACCCGAACTGGCGGCAAAGGTTTGCCGCGCGTTTCATTCAAAAGGAGATTGATGATGCGTGACGTAGGATACGGCAACGCGTTCGCCCTTCTTTTATCCATTTTCGCTGCCGTGAGCGCGATGGATGCCGCGCAAGCGTGCTCACTGCAATTTACCTCACCCGTACGCGGCAGTACGGTCATGAGCGCGACCGTGGGCGTTTCTGGCACCGGCTCGGGTACCGCGAATCCCGGCGACCTCGGGCAGGTCACCGCCACCGTGAATGGCCGGGTGTTTTTCCAGCGCAGCGGCGTCTTCACGAATCTCATCCAGTTTCTTGGCTCGGGCGCCGCTTCCGTCACGCTCGAGCCCGGCGCGAATCATTTCACTGTGCATGCCAGTGCCGGGTCCTGCAGCGCGTCCGACAGCATGGTGGTCTACTACACACCGCCGCCCCCACCGGAGAAGAAAGGGTCCGGCCCTCCGCGCGAGTGCAACGGCAGCAATCCCATCTGCGGTGGTACCGGCAACAAGTACCAGCGCGAGATCGATTACATGGGAGCCGGCGTTTTTCCGTTGCGTTTCGAGCGGCACTACAACAGCGCCTGGCCGGAAGAGCGGACGCTCGGCGCGCAGTGGCGGAGCCACTACGACCGGCAGCTCGCGACCACCGCCACCCAGGCCGCGATCACGCGCCCCGAGGGTCAGGCGTTCCTGTTCAAGCTCGTCAGCGGCGTGTGGACGCCCGAGGTCGATGTGAGCGAACGCCTCGAGCGTCTGACCGACACGGCCGGGCAACTCATCGGATGGCGCTACACGACGAACAGCGATGACACGGAGCGCTACGATGCACAAGGCCGGCTCGCCGCCATCACCAACCGCCACGGGCTCACCCAGACGCTCGCCTACGATGCAGCGGGAAGGCTCGCGAGCGTCACCGATCCCGCCGGGCGGACGCTCGGCTTCACCTATGATGAAGCACAGCGCCTGCAAACCATGACCGATCCCGCCGGGGGTGTCTATTCCTACCGCTACGATGGGAACGGCAACCTCGCGAGCGTCGGCTACCCCGACGCGACGCCGGCCGATCCGAGCGACGATCCGATCCGGGTGTATCACTACGAGGACCCACGCTTTCCGCATCACCTGACTGGCCTCACCGACGAGAACGGCGACCGTTTTGCCACCTGGGCCTACGATCCATCCGGCCGGGGGGTCTTGTCGGAGCATGCGGGCGGTGCCGACCGGGTCACGTTCGCGTACCAACCCGATGGCAGTACCACGGCCACCGATGCCTCGGGTCACACGCGGATCTATGCCTTCGACACCCTCCATGGCGTACCGAAGCTCACCGCGCTCGAGGGTGGTCCCTGCCGCGACTGTGGCGTGCAAGCGCGCGACATTACCTATGATGCCAAGGGCTTCGTCGCCTCGCGTACCGATTTCAACGGTCAGACCACCCTCTACAGCCACGATGCGAGGGGACTCGAGCTCTCCCGCACCGAAGCCGCCGGGACCCCGGAAGAACGGACCGTCACGACTACGTGGCACCCGAGCCTGAGGGTGCCGATCGCGATCACGGAGCTCGGGAAGGAGACCACCTTTATCTATGATGCCGCCGGGCGCTTACTGAGGCGCTCGGAGTCCGATGCGGCGACCGGCGCCACCCGTGTCACCACCCATACGTACAACGACCTCGGTCTCCTCGAGACCGTGGACGGACCGCGCACCGATGTCTCCGACATGACGCGCTTCGCCTACGACGCGCGCGGCGATCTCGTCTCCATCACCGACGCCCTGGGCCACCGGACCGAGATCACAGCCCACGACGCCCA
>JBQTJM010000268.1:0-3118 GCA_052387115.1 Gammaproteobacteria bacterium
CGCGTGGGCGGATTGAGCGGCCCCACCTGCGCCGGTCGCGAAGGCTACGCCCACGAATGCCGCATGCAGCGCAGCGGCAATCGGCGTCGGTGTCGATGGAAACTTGCTAACGGTCATGCGTCCTCCCGGAGTCATATCAGTCGAGCGGTAAAGCAGAGATCCCATTCGGTAGTTGCTAGGGTGACATCGGTACAGACGTAGGAGCGACGTTCAGGTGCAGCTCGGTGCGGTAGAAATCGAAGCTGCCGAAATGCTGTTGGAGGCTGAAGCGATTCTCGAAGCTCGGCACCCGGGTGAGGTAGTTGACTGTGCCGCCCGGCTCGCCGCGCCCGTAGAGGATGGCGGACGGGCCTTTCAGCACCTCGATACGGTCGAGGTTCGCGACCTCGTTCGGCCCCTCGAAGCTGAGGGGGGCGAAATTGGCAGACTGACCGGCGCGGAAGCCATCTTTGAAGAGCGCCTCTCGCGCAAAGCGGTTCAAGGCTCGCGTCAGAGGGGAGGGTGGAAGGGGGTAGGTCTTGCGCGGCGCCGTGTCGCGGCGCGTTTCCGCTGCGGGGACCGTCGAAGCTATCGCTTCGCCACCCGTCGCGATGGCAAGTCCCAGTGCGGCGGCATGCACGGCAAGCGCGAGCGGCTTTCGCTTGGAGCGACGCCCATTCGCGTGCTCGTGGCTCGAGATCCGCGGCTGACACTGCGGCGTCTCAGAGCGCGTAGCGTGAGATGAGCGCTGCACTTCGGCCAGTGCTGGTTTCGCGAGCCTAGCGTCCCCTGTGGGAACGGGTCGTTTGACAGGCGATTGCATAGAACCCCCCTGAGGTTGCTGGCTGGCGATGCAAGCGCATTGGCTTGTTGGCTGGCGGGTTTGTTTTTTGTGAAAGCTCGCTACACCCTCACTTCACATGCTCCATGGTACGGCTCATTCGATGTCCGCAGAGGCCGGTTGGTCGAGTACCCGGAGAGGCACTTTGAGCCGGCTGATCATCGTGTTGCCGAGCGGGCGTCGTGTCGGTATCGCCCACGTACGTCACGACAGCCCCCGAATCCGTGTTGGCGATCCACCAATGCCCGCCCGCCCCGGCCAGGCGCAGGGCCACACCCCATGAGCACCCCCAGCCCCGCGTGCAGTAGCTCCAGATCGGTGATCAATACCGAAGGTCCTGTGGATGGTGGGCGCATCAGGGGTTTACTTCCCCATTAGATCCGGTAAGAGAGCGAGAGCTTGAAATTGCGCCCGGCCTCATCGATGAGCGAGAGGTGGGGCGGCACGACTTGTCGGTGAGGTTCTCGATCCCGAAATCGACCCTGAGGCCCGAGTAGCCCGCCCCCTTGGGCAACCAACTCGCGTAGAGATCGCAGCCCGGGGTTATGGGAACGCCCGCCGGCAGCTCGTCCTGGCGTTTGACGAAACGGCCGCGCCCGGTGAAGACGAGGCCAAGCTCGGGCAAGCGCAGGCCGAGCGTCGCCACGAGCGTGTCCGGGGGGACGGACGTGAGTGGCTCGCTCTTCGTTGCATCCCTGGCCCGCGTCTCCGAATAGCTCATGGCCGCGAAGAAGCGGGATGAGTCGTACCCGAGCTCGGTCTCGAAACCGTACCGACCATGCGAGCACCGGTAGATTAATTCGACTCTTTTCGACACGTGACAGCTTCCCAGAGGTTTCGGGCTGGCTGCCCCGTGCCGTCGGGCACGCGGTGGCTTGCGTCTCGGTGGACTAGTGGATCAGTTGATTAAGGTAACTACTTGGTCAGGATCAGCTTCCCGGCCCGTGTGTGGCGCAGGTGGTACTCCTGCCCGGCGTGCTCGATGATGAGCTCGTCCCCGCCGGCCAGGAGATCGCGGCTCGTCAGCCGCCGCTTCGGGTCCGCCGTGTCGCGGGTCCCCGCGCCCTCCCAGGCGCTTGTCCGCCGCTCGGGTCTGTCGGGCATGCTCATCGAGCAAATGATAATGCTTCTCATTCGCGTGTCAAGCGGTCCCTGTCGTGAACCATGGCCTGAGCCCTTCCCGAAGCTCCTTGAAAAGGGGTCACCTCGAGCGCCACGGTCTGGCCGTCCGCACCGCAAACGCGACGGGGCCGGGCTCGCCGGCCGCCAGCGCCTGCGGCTGGGCGAAGAGCCAGGCCTGCAACGCGACCGCGGTCCGGATAGAAATACCGGAACAGCGGCGGATAGCGTTGGCTGCCGGGCCGATCGCTATAGGAGCCGAGCATCTCCAGCGACATCATCAGCCGGATGTCGTCGTCCCGTTCACGGGCCGCTTCGGTGTAGACCATGCTGCCCATCTGCCGCCGATAAAAGAAAGGCGGCTCCTCATTGACGAACGCCACGAAGCGCACGGTGCGGTCGGGCTTGAGCTCCGCAAACAGGCGACTCAGCTCCAGCAACGCCGCGACCCCGCTGGCGTTGTCGTTGGCGCCGGGGCTTCCCCTGACCGAGTCGTAGTGGGCGCCGATGAGAATGATCTCACGGGCTTTGCCGTGTCCCACGCGGCTGACCTCGAGGTTCTCGCAGGACAGTCCCTCGACCTCATAGGGCTGGGAGCCGACCGGGTAACCCTGGGCGCTTCACTCCCCCTGACGTACGCCGCGGCGGCGTCCAACGCTTGGGGGTGATAGACGTTGCGCTTCCCGATCTCGCCCGCAAGCCTATGGACATGGGTGCGAAGCCGCTCGGGCGCGATAGGCAGCATGTCCACTGGGCGCGGAGGGCCGACTGTTACGCGGGGATCATGTCCTTGCATGGGGAACTGGAGAGGCCCGAAGAGCAGTAAGGGTATCCCCAATCGAACGACAATAGAGCGGATCGCGGTTCTATTCGCGGGGGTGTCAAGTGCTGCGCCGTCCAAATGAAGTAAGGGAAAAGTTCGGCCCGGACGCCGCCAAGGCTGCCCCCGGCCACCCGAAGAAGCCAAGGTCTTTATTCAGAACCATCACCCTTGCTATATTAGCTGGGCCGAGTACGAACGCAACCAACAGATCATGCAGGGCAAGCATGGCAATTTCGGTCTGGATGAGTCGGTCCTGGCGGTGCGCGCCGGTCACGGACTATTGACAGGCCTCCTGCGTTGCGCTCGGTGTGGTCGCAAGCTTCACATTCGCTACTGGGGTAAGCAGGGGACGGCGG
>JBQTJM010000269.1:0-26187 GCA_052387115.1 Gammaproteobacteria bacterium
CCAACGCCGCGCCACGTGGGCGCCGGGGCGGCGCGCGCGCCTCTTCCGGATCGTGGCGTTCATCGGCCGCTGGTCGATGGTCGACATCTTCGTCGCCGCTATCCTGGCCGCGCTGGTGCAGTTCCAGACGCTCGCGACCATCCAGGCCGGTCCGGGCGCGATCGCCTTCGGTGCCGTCGTCGTGCTCACCATGTTTGCCGCAGAGACCTTCGATCCGCGGCTGATCTGGGACCCGATCGAGGACCCGATCGAGGAAGGCCGTGGCTGACGAAACGCCCCTTCCGGATCTGGCCGATCTCCCCGAAGCCGTCGCCAAGCCAAAGAAGCGCGGCGCGCTGCAACTCGTCTGGATCGTGCCTATCGTGGCAGCCCTCATCGGCGCCTGGCTGGCCGTCCAGGCATTCATCCAGCGCGGGCCGACGATCACCGTCAAGTTCAAGACCGCCGAGGGCCTGGAGGCCGGCAAGACCAGGATCAAATACAAGGCAGTGGATATCGGCCTCGTCACCGAGGTGGTGCTGGGCGAGGACCGAAAGACCGTCGTCGCCACGGCAGAGCTCAGCAAAGAGGCCGAGTCGTTCCTGGTCGAGGACACGCGTTTCTGGGTGGTGCGGCCAAGAGTCGCCGGCGGCCAGGTGTCCGGCCTCGGGACACTCCTGTCCGGGTCCTACATCGGCATCGATCCGGGCAAAGCCACCCAGTCGCGGCGCAGGTTTACGGGTCGCGAAACCGCGCCCATCGTCACCGGCGATCGGCCCGGCCGGCAGTTCGTCCTGCGCGCCGACGAGCTGGGTTCGCTCGAGATCGGATCGCCCGTGTATTTCCGGCGCCTCCAGGTCGGCGAGGTCATCGGGTTCAAGCTGGCGCAGGACGGCACGGAGGTGTCGTTCCGCATCTTCGTGCGGACCCCTTACGACCGCTTCGTCACCGCCGGCAGCCGCTTCTGGAACGCCAGCGGCGTGGATGTGGCGCTCGATGCCGCCGGCTTCCGGGTGCAGACGCAGTCACTGACCTCCATCCTGCTCGGCGGCATCGCCTTCCAGACCCCGCCCGATGTGGAGCCCGGGCCGCCTTCGGAGCCCAATACCCAATTCACGCTGTTCGCCAACCAGGGCGAGGCGTTCGAGCACGCGGACACGGTCGCGGAGACCTATCTGCTCCTGTTCGATGAGTCTGTGCGCGGGTTATCGGTCGGGGCGGCGGTGGATTTCCGCGGCCTCGTCATCGGCGAGGTGACCGCGATCGGTCTCGATATCGATCCCGCCAAGATGGAGATCCGCAGCCCGGTGGAGATCCGTATCTACCCCGACCGCCTGCGGGCTCGCTTGCTGAATGCGGTAAGCCCGGCACGTGACCCCGTCAAGAGTGTACGACGCTATGTCGATCGCGGCCTGCGCGGCCAGTTGCGCAGCGGGAATCTGTTGACGGGCCAGCTCTACGTGGCACTGGATTTCTTCCCCAATGCCCCGAAGATCACCCTCGATACGACACACACGCCGCTCCAGATCCCGACCGTGCCGGGGGCCTTCGAGGAGTTGCAGACCATGCTCGAGAATATCGTGACCCAGATCGAGCGAGTACCGTTCGAACAGATCGGCGACGACGTCCACAGGACCCTGGCGAGACTCGATCCCCTGCTCCAGTCGGTGGACAAGTTGGTCAAGGACCTCGGCACCGGGATCGGGGCCGAGTTGCACGCGACCCTCGGGCAGGCACGCCGGACGCTCGCCACCGCGGAGCATGGTTTGTTGGCGGCGGACGCACCCGTGCAAACCGATCTGCGGGAGACCTTGCGCGAGATCCGGCGCGCGACCGAGGCGCTCCGTAATCTGAGCGATTTTCTGGAACGCCATCCGGAATCGCTGATCCGGGGCAAGCAGGAGGAGCTGCCATGACGGCCCGTCGCGCTTGGATCGGGCTGTCGTTCACGCTGTCGACGATGGGATGCGGTACGCCGCCACAGGAACACTTTTACACCCTGAGTGAGCTGGCGACCGGCGATGCCGCGGCCGCCGGGTCGAATTACAGCGTGGCCATCGCTCCGGTGATCGTGCCCGAGGGGGTGGATCGCCCCCAGATGGTGGTGCGCGCCGGCGCCAACCGGGTCGAGCTGTCCGAGTTGCACCGCTGGGCCGAACCGCTAAAGAGCGAGATCCCGCGGGTGCTCGCGCTGCATCTGCAGCGGGCGCTCCGCACGGCGCGCATCGCGACGGCGGATCAGAGCGCGAGCCTCGACGCCGATTACCGGATCGCAATCGATGTCCAACGTTTTGAATCCATCTTGGGTCAACGCGTCGTCATCGAGGCGCTCTGGAGCGTGCGCGCCGCAGCGGGCGGCACCGTCCGCACCGGCCGGTCCTTCGTCTCCGAGCCGGCGCAAGGCGCCGAGCACGAAGCCCTGGCCGCGGCCCATGGTCGGGCGCTGGCGCAGGTGGCAGGCGAGCTGGCCGCAGCGATGCGGTCGCTGCGATCGACGGACCCGTTACGCTGAGCCACCGGTACCGCAGCCCCGGGGCGCCAATAACGGCCTGTTCTACGATCCCATCTGCTCGACCGGGCTAGACCTAACAGCCTGGCATTGAGCGAAAACTGAGCATTCGCGTCGACCACCGGGGCAGAGGACGCCCCGAAGGTCTCAAAACTAACTTTTCGACCGCGAACTTGCCCTTCACGGGCCGGCCGTCCACACCGTAGTCGCGGTAGTTCGCCACGCGGTCGATGAAGAAGAGCGACAGCACCTTGATGCCCCGTGTCCTGATCTGCGGTTCCTTCTCCAGGTGCTTTTTGACCGTGTGCTTGATCTGCACCCGCCCAACGTCCTCGCGCAGGCTGCCGACCTCCTCGCCAAGGCGCAGCGTGCGGCCATTCGAGAATCGCAGGTACTCATTCCCGGGCTCCGCGCTGATCTCGGCCACCTCGAACCCGCTGCGGTAGGCGGCCCGCTCGTTGGAACGCATAAACAGGTCAATGCCCTGTTTCACAGAGACCGGTTTGTCCTTCGGCCCTTCGGGCGTCTGCACATGGATGTGGAGCTTCGCCTTGATCCCCTTCTTGTAGTCGATCTGATCGAGGCGGACGAAGGCGTCGTTCCCACGCCTCCGGCGCGGCGGCCGGGTCCGTGACCTCGATGTCGTTGCGAGTCTGGACCACCCTCAGGTTCGCGCGCAGCTTGTCCTCGGTGAGCAGCAGGCGGTTGCCGACGCCGAGCTCGGTGCGCCCCTGCCCGGCGAAGAGCCCCTCCATCGCCCCCAGATTGATGACGGCGTACTCCGGTACGCCCTGCGGCTGGCCGTCAAAGAGGTGGGTAACGGCGGCCACGGCGTCGAGCTGAGTATCCACCTCACGGTCATAGGTAATCTTCATTGCGCTCTCCTGAAGAGGTCAGTGACCGCAGTGACCGCATCGAGCTGGAGTTTCATCCGCTTATTCGAGCACCCAACAGCCGTGCGCTATGATCTCGTCGTACATGGCGTCGGGAGGCAAATCGGCGCCATTTGGCCACTGCACCGCACCCAATTCGACTCGCACCCGAGTGAACACGGCCTGATCGCGCAGTGGCGCGAATATGGTACTGTCGATTTCGGTGCTGCGCAGAAACGCGCTCATTTCGACCTCACCCGAACTACCGTCTACAAACGTAACGCGCAGGCGAAATTCCGGCAGGGCGCTCACCGATTTAACGCGCCACGGGACGGTATGCCGAATCGCCGGGGCTATTTCAGGGGTTTGATCGCCTTCGGCGGCTGCATTTGACTGCATAGCTTCCAATCCTCAATCAATTCATCGCGGTGTTCGTCCGCCCATTCCAGCACCAGTGCCAAGGCGCGTCTAGGCAAGGAGCCACGAATGACGCGAAGTTCGACTAAAACGATAAGCGCTTCGTGCTCGGCATAGAGCGCGTGAAAATGCGGCGGGCCGTGCTCCCGCCAGAACATCTGAATCACGATACCATAAAATACGCTGATCGTGGGCATTCCAGCGCGGCAGGGCATGGGCGGAGTGTGGCGACACTCGGTGACTGAATCGTCTTGAAGCAGTCGGCCTTGCCCGGCCAGATCATGCCGTAGCGTTCCTTGCCCGCATCCACTGCCTCGCCCAGCACGAGCTTCGCTTCAAGCGCTCGAAGTCGATCTTACCGCCCTCGGTGCAGATCCCGGGGAAAAGGCGCAGGAATTCCTGGCGCTTCTCCTCGGCGATGTCGTGGGAACGCAAATCAAGCTTTTTAGCTTTTTGGGTTCGTGGGTCATCGGATGTTATCCGCCCGCGTAGGGGCAACCCCCCGTCGTTGCCCGGAGGGGCAGGCACAGCGGCCTGCCCCTACCTTGCCGTCGCCCACGTTGTAGGGGCGACACCCTGTGTTCGCCCTCGTTGGGCAGGCTCGCGCGTCCGCCTCGCCTGGGCAGGCACGGGGGCCTGCCCCTACCTTGCGGTTGGCCACGTTCTTGTCGGGGCCGTCGCCCGTGGCCGCCTCGTCCGCGGCGGCCAGGCGTGAGAACGATGTTTCCGTGGATGTGCTTGCGCATGACGACGAACGCAGGATGAGGCCGGAGCTCACATCGCGAAACCGACCCCATCGATCAGCGCCCCCGGGAGGTGCTGGCTCGACAGCGAGCGCCATTCGTAGGTGCCGGGATCGACGATCGACTCGCGCTCCCGGGTCAGTCCCATGAGCCCATCGCCCAAGAGGTGGTAGATGCTCTCGTCCAGCCGCATCGTCGGGATGGGTGCGGTGATCTCCCCTCCCTCGACCCAGAACGAGGCGTAGCGGGTGGTGGCGGTGAGGCGACACTCGTTCCAGTCGGAAAAATTACCGTACCACAGGTGATCGACGTAGATCCCGGTGTCGAGCCTGGCCAGGACTTCATTCTCCGGCAGATCGCCCGCGGCGAGTGCGAGCGAGCGGGTGCCCTCGACCTCGGCGTTCGGTGTCACACCGTACTCCGCGGCGCTGCGGCGATCCGCGAGACAATCGCGGAATTCGCCCGCTTCGATCAAGACCACCTGCTCGGGTTTGAGGAAGCCCGCCGACGTGAATGCGGGTGTGTAGCCCTCGCGGTGGGCCTCGAGGGCGGTGATGGCGGGGTGCAGACGCCGGCCCTCGCGGATCATCTTGAGGAGGGGCGTGTGCAGGGTCTTGTGGCTGCGCATCCCGAAGGCGCTCATGCCGAGGAGCCCCAGCACCTCGCCGAGCGCATACGGCGAGAGATATACCCGATAGCGTCCCGGCGTAAGTGCCCTGCCCTCGCGGGTGAGCGCCGCCAGTCGATCCCGCAGCAGGGCGATCCGGTGCCCCAGGGCCGCGGGGTTCCAGGACTGGCCGGCATACAGACACTTGACCGCCCGAGCGTCGTCGCCGTGGGCGCTGATATCGAGGTTGAAACCGCCGTTCGCGTACCAGTTGCGCTGCCCCAGGCTGTTGCCGAACCCGCGACAAAAACCGCCGTTGGCGAACAGGCCGACGAGGTCCAGGCCCTCGGCCATTCCCATGATCGTCTCGACCGCCGCGCGGCTGTCCGGGACGTCCGTGGTTCGCACTTCGGTGGTGGATTGCGGCTCGCCGGCATAGAGGAGATGGGGGTCATCGCCGGCGACCGCGAGCTGGGCGCGCAACCGCTCGATCAGCGCCCGCAGTTTTTGTGCATCCGAAGGCCGATCGGCCCCGAGGCTCAGCGCGCCCTGGGCCTCGCACCGCCCCCGGATGAGGCTCACCCGGCACTCGCGCTGCACGACGTGCCCGGCCTGCCGGACCCGGTTGTGGTTCAGCCGCACGAAGTCGGAGTCTTCCCCGAGAAAGCTGGAGAGGAACACCTCGCCCGGAAGACATAGCCGCTCCAGCTCGTCCATTAGGCGGTCGAATGACTCGCGCGCGTCATTCACCGCCGAAGACCTCTACATCGCGGAACACGCCAGCGGGGGCCGCGTGTCCGACAGGCATGGTCTGGTTGGGCTCGCCCTTGCCGCAGGTCGAAAGCCCCATGACCCGCCAGGTGCTGCGGTCCCCGACCGCCGCGAGGCCCCGCCAGAAGCTCGCCGAGACCCCGCGGTAGCCCGGATCCCGGACGGTTTCCCGCACCTCGCCGTCGCGGATCACCGCCCCGAACTCGCACCCGAACTGGAATTTGTTCCTACGGTCGTCGATCGACCAGGAGCGGTTGGTATCCATGAGCACGCCGTGCTCGATGCCGCGCACGAGGTCCACGAAGGGAGTAGCGCCGGGTTCCAGATTCAGGTTGGCCATGCGGTCGATCGGGGGGCGGTGCCAGCCCTCGGCGCGGGTGCAGGCGACGCCCGGAAGGGCGGCACGGATCTGCGAGCCGGCGCCCCCGAGCGGCCGCTCGAGCACCCCGGCGCGGATGAGATACTGGCGCTCGGCGGGGGTGCCTTCATCATCGGCGGCGAAGCTCGCCAGCTCCCCCGGTACGCCAGGGTCGTAGGTGACATCGAGGAGCTCGGAGCCGTAGCGGTAGCTCCCGAACATCTCGGGCGTGACGAAGCTGCCCCCGGCGTAGTTGCGCTCGTCACCCAGGATGCGGTCGAGCTCCAGCGGGTGGCCGATGCTCTCGTGGACCTGCAGGATCATCTGGCTCGGCAGGAGCAGGAGGTCCATGCGGCCGCTCGGGCACGGCGGTGCTTCGACCAGGATCAGCGCCTCTTCGGCGACTCTGCCCGCGACGCTCGTGAACCCCAGGCGTTCGAGCACTTCGAGGCCACCCTGGCGCCCGCAATCACCGCCGAAGCTGCGGCGCTCGCTGAGGTTGCCGTGGTGGGCGAGCGCCATGAGATCGGCCGTGATGTCGCTGAAGCGCTGCTCGATCTCGCCGCCCGCGCTCGTGACCATCAGCGTGCGCGTCGTGCGCAGTTGCAGGCCCGCCTCCCAGTCCACGATGCGCGCGTGGCATTTGAGCCGCCGTGCGGCGTCGTGCAGTAGGCCCATCGCCTCGGCCAGCGGGGCCCGTTGCCAGGGGGACTCGACGGGACTCCGATAGGCGAGGGAGAAAGGCGCCCCGCCCACGGGCCCCGGGTGCGTGATCCCCAGGCCTGGGAGCCCCAGGGTCCCGACCCGCCGCGCCCAGTCACGGGCCTGCCCGGCCGCAGCGCAGAGACCGGCCGGCGTGGTGTCGGGGGTCGCCGCATAGCCCATCCCCCGGCCGTCGAACACCGAGACAAAGAACCCCGAGATGCTGCGATAGGACGGCGGTTGCAGCACCCCTTGGCGCACCCGGAGCACCTGTTCTTCGGTTTCCACGAGGCGCATCGCCCAGAAGGCCACCGGCGGCATCACCGCTCTGCCGGTACGTTTCAGGTCGCCAGTCGTTTGGGGAAGGGGATGCATGCGTCGGTGAGGGCGGGGAAGGCGACGGTCATGGATACCGGCGCGCCGGTGTAGTAGCCCTGGGCATAGTCGATGTCGAACTGCGCCAGGAGCTCCAGGACCTCGCCGGACTCCACATGCTCGGCCACGGTCTTCTTCCCGAAAGCCCGGGCGATCTGGGCCATGGCCCGCACCAGGGCCTGGTCGTCCGGGCGTTCCAGGAGGTTGCGCACGAAGGAGCCGTCGATCTTGACGTACTCCATGGGCAGTTCCTTGAGATAAAAGAAGGAGGCGAATCCTCGTCCGAAATCGTCCAGCGCGAAGGAGCAGCCGAGGGCCCGGATGGCCTCCATGAGGCTGCGCGCCGCGCCGAAGTCCGCCACCGTCGCGGTCTCGGTCATCTCCAGGATGAGCCGTTTGGGATCGAGGCCGGTGTCCCGCAAGAGGTCCGCGAGGAAGGTCAAGAGCTCGGGGTCATTGAAGGCGTGCGCCGAGAGATTGACGGCGAAGGACACGTCTTCGCCCATGGCCGCGAGGCGTGCCTGGGCCCGGACCGCCTCGGCGACGACCATGCGGTCGATGCGGCCGATGAGGCCGACGCGCTCGGCCACCTCGATGAACTGGGCCGGGCTGATGAGGCTGCCGTCGTCGTGCCGCATGCGCAACAGGACCTCGTAGTGGCTGATGCGCCCGGCGCGGATCTCGAGGATCGGCTGCACGGCCAGGACGAAGCGTTGCTCAGCCAGGGCCCGCTCCACGCGCTCTTTCCAGAGGACTCGCTCCTGCATCGCACGATGGCCCTGGTCCGCGGGCGAGAACAGGTGGCAGCGGCCGCGACCCGATTCCTTGGCCTCGTACAGGGCCAGATCGGCATGGGCCAGGAGGTCTTGCACGGTGTCGCCGTGCTGCGGGAAGAGGGTGATTCCGATGCTCGCCGAGACCCTGTGCACGCGATCGCCGGCGCGGATCTCGATCTCCTGGATGTGGGCCAGGATCTTTTTCGCGACCTGGACCGCCTCGGCTTCGTCGGCCTTCCCCAAGACGATCGCGAACTCGTCACCGCCCAGGCGGGCGATGACATCGACCTCGCGGAGCACGCGCGGCAGCGACTCGCCGAGGCCCTCGAGCAGGCGATCGCCCGCCGGATGACCGCTGGTATCGTTGACGTACTTGAACTGGTCCAGGTCCACGAACACCAAGGCCCCACTCTGGCGATAGCGCTTGGCCCGCGCGATGGCCTCTTCCAGCTCCTCTTGCAGGCGGCGGCGGTTGAACAGATGGGTCAGCGGGTCGTGGTCCGCGAGCCAGGTGAGCCTGAGCTCGGCGCTCTTGCGCGCGGTGATGTCCATCCCGACCGAGAGGATCATGGCCTCACCTTGGGCCTTGAGGATCGAGTGGTGCCAGACCACGTTGAGGTTCGCCCCGTCCTTGGAGCGCAGATCGCGCTCCTCCTCGAGGTGCTGGCGCTGGCCGGAGACCAGCTCGACGAAGTGTCCGAGGGGCTCGTGAACCGTGTCGTCGCCGACCAGGAGCTCGGCGAAGGGCTTGCCCTCCAGCTCTTCTCCTGCATACCCCGACAGCACCCGGGCATGGCGGTTCGCGGTCCTGATGACGCCCTGACGCGTCTGGGTCAAGATGATGACCTGCCCGGTATCGAGCATGCGGGTGACGAAGTCGCGTTCGATACCCAGCTCTTCGACGCGCGCCTGCAACTCCCCGTGCAGGGTCTCGAGCTGCGAGGACAGGGTGACGGCGGTCTCGTTCAAGACATCCACCTCGTCGCGCCAGAAATGCCGTAACGGGGGAGCGCGGATCGCCGATCGGAGCTCGGCGAACGCGGCCTGCGCCAGGAGAGGCAGGTTACCGGCCGCGCGCCTGAGGCGCGAGAGGGGCCCCCATAGCACCGCAAGGAGCAGCGATTCGGCGACCACCAGGCCGCACAGGCCGATGGTGATGTTCTGGCGCGTGGTCTCGCGGATCTCGCGGAGCGCCTCGGTGACATCGGCGATGACCACGACATAGCTGCGGCTCGTCTCCGCGGTGCCCGCCAGCGGCGCCATGCGCAGCTCGAAGACCTGGTCGCCGACGTGCTCATAGCGCGGTGTCCCGAGCTCGGCGGGGTCCCGGTAGCGGGCCGCGGCCGCGCGCAGCAGGGGGATGTTGTGGCGGTCGTTGCTCAGGGCCACCACCGTTCCCCGCCAGTGCGGGATATAACGGGCCGGCAGGGCGGTGTCCTCGGCCGTGCCGGGACCGATGGCGACGAGGCCCATGTCGGTACCCGAGACCTGCTGGAAATCGAGCACCGCGTCGGCCGGCGAGACCCCGAGCACCAGCACCCCTGCCCGCCCGCCCGTTCCGAGCACCGGTACGGCGGTGAACTGTAGGCAGATGCTCGAGCAATCGTACAGTGCACGCGGGCGCTCGTCCCGGCTGACCGCCGGGACCATCGCGCCGACCGCCGCCGAGTCACTCGCCCGATCCCAGCCGCGCGTCGCGATCGGGGAGCCCTGGTGCGAGAACAGTCCCACGGTCTCGACCCCCATATCGATGGTCAAGCTGGTCCAGAGCCGCTCGAAGGCCGCGGCGGCCCGTTCGTCGGTCGGCGATCGGACCAGGTTCTGAACCTCGGACGACGAGGCGAACACGGTGCCGAGCTGCTCCAGGCGTCTGCCGGAGCGATCGAGGAGGGCCTGGAGCTGGCGGGAATAGCTCTCCTGGATGGCCGCGCGCCGGTGCTGGAAGTGCTCGTTCAGGAGCAGGGCGTTGAGCCAGGTGTAGGCCCCGGTCACACCGATGAGCACCAGGCTCGTGAGCAGCAGGGCCTTCCACTTGAGGCTCAGGAAACGCGCCGGCTCAGCGTCGTGGTTCATCACTGTCAGCATAATGCCTACCCGCAACCCCGCGATCAATCTCGTCCCTCATGGCCACCGTCGCCCCTATCGGGCCGGGCGATATCGGGCGGACGCCCGTGATCGAAGCGCGAGATCAGGGTTTTCTACCGGCTACCATGACCAGTGTCGCAGAGCAAAAAACGCCATCTTCGTCCTCGAGTGCGCGCAAGCTCGCGTGCCAGCGGCTGAGCTCCACGGGGGTGAGGACGCCGAGATCGATGGCCTTCCGCTCGACCTCGTCGAGGACCGTGAGCACCCGAACCTGTGCCAGGTCCACCGCGAACACCGGATAGACCGCCACGCGTACGTCTGCGGTGCCTTGGCGCTTGAACAGATGATAGATCTGGCGGCCGGCATAGCCGTTGTGCAGCAGATGGTCGGCATGCACGCGCGCCAGCCGGCGCTCGATCTCGATCTCCGGGCTGTGCAAGGACAGTGTGCCCCAATCCGTGTCCAGGACCACGACCCATCCGCCCCGCCGTGTAACCCGCAAGAGCTCTCCGAGCGCGGCGGCGGGATCGGACAGGTGCTGCAACAGCCGCTCCGAGCGGCTCGCGTCGAACGAGCCGGACCGCAGCGGCAGGCGGGTGGCGTCGGCCAGGTGATGGACGATCCGGGTTCCGAGATGTGCCTCCCCTGCGCGGCGCTCCGCCTCCTTCAACATGGCCGGATCGCGGTCTATCCCGACCACCATCCCGGTGCTCCCGACCCGCTCCGCCAGCGCGAGCGTGTCGGTGCCGGGACCACATCCGAGGTCCAAGACCCTATGGCCTCGCTCCGCTTGCATCCAGTCATAGCTGTCCTCTTTGAGCGCGCACAACAATTGTGCGGCGCTCCTGAGATAGGACGGATCGACATAACCCAGTGCGCTGACCATTCATACCTCGTGCGATCGTTCGGGTTGACGCTGCACGTGCCGTCCGACATACTCCGGGCTGCTATTTAAAGATAGTCCAAACCGTGTGGCGCGCTCCAGTGGCGGGGCAACGAGGTACCCCGGCCGGCGGCTCGTGCCGGCAAGTCTTCGCACATCCCTGAGCCGGGCGGCCATCAAATGAACGCAGACCCTGACCTACTCGCGCACTTCATGAAGTACTTCGAAATCGTCCGGGTCAACACACCGTCGCTCTTGGACGAGGTGTTTCGGCTGCGTTACGAGGTCTATTGCCGCGAAGGCTGTTTGCCCGGTTTCGATCCACGCGACTACCCCGATGCCATGGAGCGCGACGTCTACGATCGGCGCTCGGTGCACTGTCTCTTACGGCACCGCCCCAGCGGCGTGTACGCCGGAACGGTCAGGTTGGTGCTCGCCGACCTCGATGCGCCGGATGCTCCGTTCCCGGTCGAGGTCGCGGCTGGGGCACGAATGGACTTGGAGTATCTGCGGGCCCGGATTTCGGCGCGCCAGCGCCTCGGGGAGTGTTCCCGGTTCATGCTGGCCAGGCAGTTCCGTTCCCGCAGGGGCGAACAGCATTGGCCGGACGGCGTCGCGATGCCTGGCCGATTCGGCGCCCCAACCGACGAGCGCCGTGCCCATACACATCCGGTGCTGGCTCTCATCAAGGCCGGCTTGACAATGAGCTGGGAACGGTGCGTCACGGACTGGTACATGGCCATGGAACCGCGATTGGACCGACGGCTGCGTCAGTTCGGCTTGGTGCTGCCGGCCGTAAGCCCGCGCATCGAGTATCACGGGGCGTGCCGTGCTCATTGGACTTGTGTGCCACACGCGCTCGAGCACGCGCGAAGACTCCGCAGCGACGTGTGGTCCCTGCTGACGAATGACGGGGCGATCTGGCCGAACGCCGGCACGGAAGAACAGTTGCCCTGGTGTACCCATACTGCCCGCCTATCGAGCGCCCGCCCATCGGACGATTTAGAGGCCGATCATGTTTGATGGACGAGCGCGCCCGTTGGAGACGTGCACGGCGCGCGTGGCTATGGCACGCACCGCGTGCATGTTGGTCGTGATGGTAGGCCTCCTGTTCCGTGTCCTGACCGTAGAGAGCGCGGTTGAAAGCCCGGACCGCGTCGTCGTCATCGTGAATCGGGCGCTATCCTCCCACCACCCGGCGTCCCAAAACATGCTCTCCGCGATCTTCGGTATGCGCCTGGGCACGTGGGAGGATGGCATACCTGTTCGCGTGCATGTACTGCCGGACGATCACCCGGTGCATGTCAAATTCAGCAAGCAGATCCTGGGCGTCTTTCCGCATCAGTTGCGAACCGCTTGGGACCGTATGGTTTACTCGGGGACGGGACAGGCACCCCTGGAGGTGGACGACGAAGGCGAGATGCGTGCAAGCGTTGCGGCGACGACCGTGGGGCTCGTCGTGGTTGGCAGCGAGGAAGAGATGCGCCGTAAGGTTTCAGGCTCCGTGGGTGCGATAGGCTATCTTTCGGAGGGCATGGTCGATGGTACCGTCGATATCCTGCCGACGGAGTAACAAAGGGCAATGCGCGCCGCGTTCACTCCTGTGGTTATCGCTGACCTACACCTCCTGCATGGGCCCGTCGGCCTACGCCTTCGAGCTCTTCGACAGCGTCCAGGTTCATGGCTTCCTCAGCCAGGGCTATTTCCTTACCACCAATAACAATCTCTTCGGCTCCAGTGAGCGTGGCGGAAGCCTCGATTTCACCGAAATCGGGGTCAACGCTTCCTGGAGACCTCTGCCCGACCTGCTGCTCGCGGCCCAGATGCTCTCGCGTCGCGCCGGCGAAGCGGCCGAGGGCGAGCCCGAGCTCGATTTCGGGTTGCTGGACTATACTGTGTTCTCGACCGTCGACCGCCGTTTCGGGGTCCGCGTCGGGCGTGTCAGGCTACCTTTTGGTCTCTACAACGACACCCGCGATGTGGCCTTCACCCGCCCTAGCATCTTGCTGCCGCAATCCATCTACTTCGACAGGACCCGCGAGTTGGCCATCTCGGCCGACGGCATCCTGTTCTACGGAGAAACGCGCAGCACCTTTGGCAATATCACGATCGAGCTCGCGGGCCCGTTCTGGCCACGTGTGGACAATGAGAACTCGGAGCTGGCCATCCTCGGCAATGTGGACCGCCCCGGAGATCTGGACAGCCGCGTGTCGTTCGGCGGGCGTCTCATATACGAAGCACCCCTGCCGGGGCTCCGCTTCGCTATCACCGGGGCTCGGGTCGAGGCGGCGTACGATCCCCGCTTTTCCCCGCCTAGCGGCCTTGAGCTCGGGCCCGGGACCGATGTCTTCGAGCCCCTCTTCTTGTCCGCACAGTACGACGCCCGAGATTGGAGCGTGACCGGCGAGTACGCCCGGCGGGCGATCAAGGACGACGGATTCGACCAAGGATTCGAGACGCCACCCGCGCTGCCGTTCGACCAGGACATCGTGGGCGAGAGCTATTACCTTCAGGGGATTTACCGCGTGGCCCCCCGCTGGGAGCTGGTCGTGCGTTACGATGTCATGTTCAACAACGCCGATGACCGCGACGGCACCAAAGCCAAGGCCCGCTTCGGTATCCCCGCGCACAGCCAGTTCGCCAAGGATTGGACGGTCGGCGCGCGCTACGACATCACCCCGACCTGGATGGTGCGGGCCGAGTACCACAACGTGTACGGAACCTTCTGGCTATTCCCGCAAGACAATCCCGACCTATTTGCCACGGAAAAGAAGTGGGATATCTTCGCGCTGCTGGTGTCGTATCGCTTTTAGGGGGCGCCCGGTTTCAGACCGGCGCGACTCGACCGCCATGCTTCCGAGGGGTCTACCCTGGCACCGGCCAAGTCGCGTTGGACTCTTGATGCATGCCGCGTGGTTGCCTCCCGAGCGGTGGGCGGCGGGCGTGGCACCATGACCACGCCGCGTCACACCGGTGTGGCCGAGCCGCCGCCCGCCCCACCCGTGCTCAACCGCGATTGGCGCTTCCATACGGGAATGGCGGCGCTGATTCTGTCCTTGATCATGCCCTTGTTCGCGTTCTTGGTTCCGCTAGTCGGATTAACCGTTGCGGAATCCGCCGTCGCGGTCGGTGTCTTGATCGCGGGTGGTCCCGAAGTCGTCGGGCTGCTCGGTGTCGCGCTGCTCGGCCGGAACGCATTTCAATACTTCAGCTATAAGATAAGAACAAAGTTGCGACAGATCGTGCTGACCACGCGCGTATCCAAGTCGCGTTACTATTGTGGGCTCACGATCACCTTGACGAGCTTGCTACTCATTTACGTGTACGGTCATTTTCCGGATTGGCTGCCCTTAGGCGAAATGCGGTTCTATATCGTCGCCGCAGCCGGCGTGAGCTTCCTACTCGGCATGTTCCTCATGGGCGGGGAGTTCTGGGATAAGTTTCGGCGCCTCTTCCTCTGGGAAGGCAAACCGTAGCCATTGTCCGGCGACGCCGCTGCACGGTCGCCACGGTGGGGATCGACCTGCGGCGCCGTGCCCGCGGCGCGGAGGCGCCGGCGGCGGTTCGGGACGCGGGCAGAGCCCCTTGACCGCTTTGGTTCCGGCCCATAGGTTTAGGCGATGACGCCCACGCAGAGATACCGAAGCGACCTGGACGCGCGGTCGATGCTGCCCGACCCGGCCCAGCACGAGGCGGTGCTGCGAACGCAACGGATCTACGACGATCTCGCGCGCGATTCCGCGAAGCTGAGGTCACTGGTACGGCAGGTTTGGGAGCGTGTCGGCGGCCGGCGTACGGTCAGGGGCCTGTACCTCTGGGGCGGGGTGGGCCGTGGCAAGACCTACCTGATGGACACGTTGTTCGAATGCCTGCCCTTCGAGGACAAACGCCGCACGCATTTCCATCGCTTCATGCAGGCCGTCCACCGCGATCTCAAGGGGTTGAGAGACCTCCAGCGTCCCCTGGATCGCGTGGCCGAGCGCATGGCCAAAGAGGCGCGGATCCTGTGCCTGGATGAGTTTCACGTGGGGGACATCGCCGATGCGATGTTGCTCGGCAACCTCTTGACGGCCCTGTTCGGGCGTGGTGTGACCTTGGTCGCGACCTCCAACGAGGCCCCCGAGCGGCTCTATTGGAACGGCCTGCAGCGCGAGCGCTTCCTGCCGGCGATGGACCTCATCCTGCGCCACACGGAGGTGGTCGAGCTCTCGGGCGGCGTCGACTACCGGCTGCGCGCCCTGGAAAGGGCCGAGATCTATCACTGTCCCCTCGACGGCGCCGCCGAGCAGTGTCTGCAAAGCGCCTTCGAGCGACTGGCCCGCGGACCCGGTTGGGCCCGCCTCGATCTGGAGATCGCGGGCCGGACCATCCCGACGGTGCGGCAGGCCGATGGGGTCGTGTGGTTCGATTTCGAAGGGATCTGCGGCGGGCCGCGGGGAGCGTCGGATTATATCGAAATCGCCTTATGCCATCACACCGTCCTCATCGGCGACATCCCGAGCCTGGATGACCGCGACAACGACCGGGCCAAGCGTCTCATCCTGCTGGTGGACACCCTCTATGACCGGCGTGTCAAGCTCATCGTGTCCGCGCAGGCCCCGCCCTCGAACCTCTACACGGGCCAGCTACTGGCCGCCCAGTTCGCGCGCACCGCGAGCCGGCTCGAAGAGATGCAGAGCCACGCCTATCTGTCCCAACAGCACCTGCTCGACTGACGCTTGACACCGTCCCGGCGGGACGGTATGCTGCGCCGCACAATGCTGCATTGCAGCATTCGACCAATCAACTATGAGGAGTGAGACGATGTACGACGAAATCAACAAACAGTGGAAGGGACAGGGCGAGGCCGCGATCGGCGCTCTCCGAGAGATCGGCGAGATCCACGGGCGCTTGCTCGAGGGCATCAAGGACCAGCAGTTCGACCTCTGGGAGCTTTGGCGCGAAACCGCGGTCAAGGGGACGCGGCTGTGCACGGACGCCAAGGACTATAAGGCCGTATCCGAGGCCTTACCACCCCTGGTCAAGGACTACCAGCAAGAGCTTCTCGCCGTTACGGGCGGCTCGCGCGACCTCATGAGCGCATGGAATGCCGAGGTCGGCGCGTGGTTCGCTAAACAAATCAATACTATACAAAAGACAGGGGCGCCGATCCCGGCCTGAGGATGTGGCATGCGGCCCCGGTGCGCCGGGGCCGCACCGCCGGTCACGGGATGTTGCGAAAAAGCATCGCTTAGTACCATGTAGATATCAATGTATCTTGACTTCAGTGATCTAATGTTGTATATTAGCTTCAAATGGCAATCAAGTTGTTGGAAGGTCAATGATGTTGGAAGATCAATCTAGAACGCAATCCCGGTATTCGGCTGGGGAAACCACCGGCAATGGCGAGGGGGACCCCATGCTCGGAGAGGCCCGCATCGTGGCCCTTCTACGGCACCATTACGGCGATGGGGGCGTTTACGTGCCGGAGGGCGGGGCACGGCGGGTGTTCCTGGAGGCGTCCCGCCTCGGATTCATCAATGAGGACGGGTATCTGACCCGCAAGGGGAGGAATTTGCTGGCGCAGCACGGAGGTTGAGGGCTTCCTGAACTACGGCGCGTGTCCTTGCTCGCCACCAGCGCCTTGGGGCTACCATCAGCCCCATTTTTTTGCCCGGCGGGGTCACCGTAGTCGCGGTGCGTGCCAGTGTAAACGGCCGCCGGTATAATGGGCCCACTGAGCATGCCCGCCCTCTTCCCGGGACGAGCTTCGCCCTGAAAACCTCTCGACCCCGCCCTCTGACCTTCAAAGATCAGAGGAACGTCTTGAGAAGCACATAACAAAGCACGAAGGGGGTGACCGATGGCCCGCTACAGAACGGAGGACATCCGCAACATCGCCCTGGTCGGACACGGTGGGGCCGGCAAGACCACTTTGGTCGAGAGGATGTTGCAACACACAGGCGTCCTCAAGGCAGCCGGCAGCGTGGAGCGAGGCACCACCGTGTCGGACTTCGACCCCCTCGAGAAGGCCCATGGCCATTCGCTGCACAGCAAGGTGATCGGCTTCGATTACCGGACCACGCGCATCAACCTCATCGACACCCCGGGTTATCCCGATTTCCTCGGCCGGGCGCTGGCCGTGCTCCCCGCGGTCGAGACCGTGGCAGTGGTCGTGAATGCACAGACCGGGGTGCAGATGGTCACCAGCCGCATGATGGAATGGGCCAAGGCGCGCGATCTCGATCGCCTAGTAATCGTCAATCACATCGACGCGGATAATGTAGAGCTCGAAACGACCCTCCAGCAGATCCGGGCACAGTTCGGGACCGAATGCCTGCCCCTCAATCTGCCGGCCGATGGCGGAGGGGTGGTGGTCGATTGCTTCTTCGCGCCCGACGGACGCGCCACGGATTTCTCCTCCGTCACACAGGCGCACACCGAGCTGATCGACCAGGTCGTCGAGGTCGATGATGCGCTCATGGAGCTGTACCTGGAGCAGGGCCAATCGCTCAGCCCCGAGCAGCTACACGAACCGTTCGAGAAGGCCCTGCGCGAAGGACATTTGATCCCGGTGTGCTTCGTCTCGGCCCGCACCGGGGCGGGCCTGGACCAGCTCCTGGAGGTCTTCGCGCGGCTCCTGCCGAACCCGACGGAAGGCAACCCGCCGGAGTTCCTGAAGGGGGAAGGTCCCGCGGCGGAGCGTGTCCCGCTGGCTGCCGATCCGGCCCGGCACGCCCTCGCCCATGTGTTCAAGGTCGCCATCGATCCGTTCGTGGGACGGCTCGGCGTATTCCGCATCCACCAGGGCACCATCACCAAGGACAGCCAGTTGTTCATCGGGGATGGGCGCAAGCCCTTCAAGGTCGGCCACCTGTTCACGTTGCAAGGCAAGGACACCCTCGAGGTCCCCGAGGGGATCCCCGGAGATATCTGCGCGGTCGCCAAGATCGACGACATCCACTTCGACGCGGTGCTCCACGACTCCCACGAGGAGGACCATATCCACCTGAGAACGCTCACCTTTCCGACGCCCATGCACGGTATCGCCATCCACGCCAGGAGTCGCGGCGACGAGCAGCGGCTCTCCGACACCCTGCAGAAGCTCTCGGCCGAGGACCCGAGCATGCGCATCGAGCACAACAGCGTGCTCAACGAGACGGTATTGCGAGGACTGGGGGATCTGCACGTGCGGGTCATGCTCGAGACCATGAAGGAGCGCTTCAACGTCGAGGTCGAGACGCGCCCGCCCCGCATCGCCTACCGCGAGACCGTGACCCTGCCCGCCGAAGGCCATCACCGCCACAAGAAGCAGACCGGCGGCGCCGGGCAGTTCGGCGAGGTGTTCCTGCGCCTCAAGCCGCTGGAGCGCGGGGCCGGCTATCAGTTCGTCGACGCCGTCGTGGGCGGGGTGATCCCGCGCCAGTTCCTCCCGGCCGTGGAGAAGGGCGTCCTGCAGGCCGTGCACGACGGCGTGATCGCCGGCTATCCCTTGCAGGACCTCGAGGTCGCGGTCTACGACGGCAAGCACCACCCGGTGGATTCCAAGGAGGTAGCCTTCGTATCCGCCGGCCGCAAGGCCTTTATCGACGCCGTCAAGAAGGCCAGGCCGGTGGTGCTCGAGCCCATCGTCAACATCGCGATCACGGTCCCGAGCGCGGCCATGGGCGATATCACCGCCGATCTGTCCGGCCGCCGCGGGCGCATCAGCAACACCCGCGCGCTCGCGGGCGGGATGATCGAGATCTCGGGTCAGGTGCCCTTGAGCGAGGTCGAGCAATACCAATCCCAGCTCAAGTCCATGACCGGCGGCCATGGCGCCTACACCATCGAGCTCAGCCATTACAACCCAGTGCCGGCCCGCACCCAGCAGCAGCTCATGGCGGAGTTCAAGCCGAGCGAGACGGAAGAGTCGTAAGCGAGGGGGAAAGCGCTAGTTAGCAGTCATGTTAATTCGCAGTGATTCGTCACCCCGGGATTGCCGGGGTCCAGGACGCAGGACAGCACCTACGTCCATGATCGTCGCGGCTTTGATGGCGGCGGCCTGCGTCACGACGCCAACGGGTCGGACCCAGTTGCGGTTGGTATCCAACGCTCAGATGGAGGCGATGGGCAGCACCGCCTTCGCGCAACTCCAACAAAAGACACCGCCCACCTCCGATGCCAAGACGATGCGATACGTCGATTGCGTGGCCGAGGCGATCACGCGCACCGTGGCACCCGAGCAGACCTGGGAGGTGCGGGTCTTCGACGCACCGGAGGTCAATGCCTTCGCGCTGCCGGGCGGAAAGATCGGTGTGTACACGGGGCTCCTCAAGGTGGCCGAGAACCCGGACCAACTCGCGGCCGTGATCGGTCACGAGGTGGCACATGTCCTCGCCGGCCATTCCGCCTCACGGGTGTCGAACGAGCTGGCGGCCAACCTCGGAGTCGCGGTACTGGGAAGCACCACCGGGGTCGACCCGCAACTCATCGGCCTCGGAGCCAATCTGCTCTTGCTCTTGCCGTACTCGCGGGCCGACGAGAGCGAGGCCGACGTCCTCGGTCTGCAATACATGGCGAAGTCCGGTTTCGACCCACGCGAAGCGCCGAAGCTCTGGATCAATATGTCTAAACAAGGTGGCGGCGCCCCGCCCGAATTCCTCTCCACCCACCCCGCCAACGAGACCCGCATTCGCGAGCTGCAGAACCGCTTGCCGCAGGCCCTCCCCGTGTACGAGCAGACGCGGGCGCAAGGCGGACAACCGAAGTGCGGATGATAGCGTGCCCTACGTATGTTGGCCTGGCCAATATCCCTCATCCAGGGTCTGGTCAAAGGTCCAAGGGCATGTTTCGGGGAAGGCGTTCTCATCCGAACCGCAATCGCGGGCCGCCTGGAGCCTGGCGTCTCCGTAAGCCTCCGCGAAAGCCCCCTCCAAACACCGCTTCAAGCCGGGACTTTGCTTCAAGAGCCGCCGCGTCCTGCGGCGTTGCTCCTTGATTGTCAAGGTCCAGCTCTTTTTCGGTAGGGGTTCCGGTCGGTGGTGCCATTTCAACAGGTGCGCCAGCAACACGCAGAGCCTGCTTTCCAGTTCCCGTTGCTCGCTACGCCCCATGTCGTCCAACTCCTCGGCGACTGACTCCCAGTCGACTGCGGTGAAACTCCGCTCGCGGATGGCCTGCGCGGTCTCCGTCGCCCATCTATAGAAATCCCGATCATGCGGTGCGGGTGCATGGGTCGGTCGCCTGGCGCTATTTCGAGCTTCTGCGTTCATTTTCTACTGCGGTACTCAAGACATGTGCGTTCCTGTTTTACTGCGGTTCACCCCACCGTCACGCCACTCGCCGGGGGATTTAGTTTAACACTGCCGCTAGAATGGCGCCAGTTCGCCCGATACGGATCCACCGCCGGGCATGCGGGCACGCGTGCTTGCATGCGGCCTCGGCCGCTCGTAAGACGCTAAATGAGGATCGGACGGCGATCGATCAATGATCGAGCTCGTGGCCCAGCACGCCACCGGCGATGGCGCCCGTGGTCGTGAGCAAGGGATCACCGCCGCTCAGTTCGTGGCCCAGCACGCCCCCCAGAACGCCGCCGAAGAGGATCGGCAGGGACGAGTGACCGCGACGGTAGTACCGGCCGCCGTAGCCGCCACCGCCGTAGCCGTAGTAGGGACGATAGACTACCGGCGCAGGAGCATGGTCTTCACGGTAGTAGTGTTGATGTTGGTGGTACACCGGGCGCGGCCGCGGGGGTGGATAATAATAGTGATGGCGCTGCCCGCCATGGTGGTGACCACCGTGGCGGTGCCGATGCTTGCGCCACCCATCATCATCATCGGCATGGCTCGCCGCCGACAGGGCCATGAGCGCGACGGCGATGACGGTACCGACCCATGCAGTAGTCTTCATTCAAGCTCTCCTTTTCAGTTGGTTCGATTGGACTGTAAGCTACCTCTTACGCGCCGCAGTCTAGCGCCCGACCCTGAATCCAGGCTGAACGACCGATGCTGTCGAGCGATGCCTGCGGACCCGTGGCGACGACCGACTTCCTGGTGATCGGTGGCGGGGTCATCGGGCTGTGCCTGGCCCTGAACCTCAAGCGGCGCTATGGTGACTGCACGGTGATGCTCATCGAGAAGGAGAGCGGCTGCGGCCGGCACGCCAGCGGGCGCAACAGCGGGGTCCTGCACGCCGGCTTCTACTACGGCCCGGACTCGTGGAAGGCACGCTTCACCCTCGACGGGAACCGTGCCCTCAAGGACTACTGCCGGGACCGCGGCATCCCGGTCAACCGCACGGGCAAGCTGGTCGTCGCCCGCGACGAGACGGAGTTGCCGGGCCTGCACCATCTCTTGGAGCGCGGTCGGGCCAACGGGGTCCCACTGGATCTCGTCACCGAGGATGAGGCGCGCCGCATCGAGCCCCGGGTCAAGACGTTCGGCCATGCCCTCTACTCTCCCGAGACCGCGACCGTCGACCCTAGGCGTGTGGTCGCCGCCTTCGCCGCGGACGCAGAGGCGTCCGGCGTGGTTCTGCGTCCTTCGACAGCGTATCTCGGCCGCCGCCAGAGCACGGTCCTGACCACGGGCGGTGCCATCGATGCCGGCCACGTCGTCAACGCCGCCGGAGTGTACGCCGACACCGTGGCGCGCGACTTCGGTTTCGCGCAGGAGCACGCCATCCTGCCCTTCAAGGGCCTGTACCTGCGATCTTCGGAGCCCACCGGATCGCTCAAGACCAACGTCTATCCCGTGCCAGACCCCGCCTATCCCTTCCTGGGTGCCCATTTCACCGTGGGCCCCGAGGGCGGGGTGACCCTGGGCCCGACGGCCATCCCGGCGCTGTGGCGGGAACAGTATCGGGGATGGGGCGGATTCGAGGGTGGTGAGCTCCGCGCGGTGCTGCGCCTCTGCTATCGCCTGTGGCGTAGCGATCCGAGCGGTTACACGCGCCTCGCGCTGACCGAGCTGCGATGCTGCTTCAGACCCTACCTCGTGCGCGAGGCCGCGCGCCTCGTCGACGGGGTGCGTGCCGAGCACTTCCGCGTCTGGGGCGAGGCCGGGATCCGGGCCCAGCTCGTCAACCTCGAGACCGGCCGGCTCGAGCCGGACTTTCGCTTCGAGGGGGATGAGCGCTCGTCGCATGTCCTCAACGCCGTGTCGCCCGCCTTTACCTGCGCGCTGCCGTTCAGTGCCTATCTGGTCGACCGGATCCCGGGGCGCGGTACCGAGGCACGAGCGGCCAGGCCGGTTTGACAGTTCACCGACCGGCAGGTAATTTCGCCCCTTGATCGATACACCGCTTACCTCTGAGCGGGGCGGACCCGCCGCTTCGACGGATCCCATGCCCCTCGTGACCCGACTGAATGGCCATTTCCCTCGCATCGAGCGCCTGCCCCCGTACGTCTTCAGCACCGTACACGAGCTCAAGATGGCCGCACGTCATCGCGGCGAGGACGTGATCGACTTCGGCATGGGCAACCCCGACCAGCCGACGCCCCGGCACATCATCGACAAGCTCTGCGAGGTGGCGGCACGCGAGGACACCCACCGCTACTCGGTTTCGCGCGGGATCCCGAGGCTGCGCCGGGCCATCTGTAACTGGTACGCGCGCCGCTACCGGGTCAGCTTGGACCCCGAGACCGAGGCCATCGTCACCATCGGCTCCAAAGAGGGCCTCGCGCATCTCGCCATGGCGGTCGTCGATCACGGTGATACGGTCCTGGTGCCGAACCCGGCTTACCCCATCCATCCCTTCGGTTTCGTGATCGCCGGGGCCGACGTGCGCCATGTCCCGAGCGGCCCTTGTGTCGATTTCTTCGCGGAGCTGGAGAACGCCATCCGCGCTTGCTGGCCGCGCCCCAAACTACTATTGCTCAACTTCCCGAGCAATCCGACCACCGAATGCGTCGAGCTGCCGTTCTTCGAGCGGGTGATCGAGATCGCGCGCCAGCACGGCATCTGGGTGGTGCAGGACCTGGCCTATGCGGACCTCGTGTTCGACGGCTACGTCGCGCCGTCGATCCTGCAGGTGCCCGGCGCCAAGGACATCGCCGTCGAGTTCTTCTCCCTGTCGAAAAGCTACAACATGCCGGGCTGGCGGGTCGGGTTCATGGTCGGGAACCCGACCTTGGTGAAGGCCCTGACGAGGATCAAGTCCTACCTTGACTATGGCATCTTCACGCCCGTCCAGGTGGCCGCCATCGCCGCCCTCGACGGGCCCCAGGAGTGTCTCGACAACATCCGCGAGCTGTACCGCAAACGGCGCAATGTCCTGTGCGACGGGCTCTGCAGCATCGGCTGGGCCGTCGAGAAACCGCGCGGGACCATGTTCGTCTGGGCCCCGATCCCGGAAGCCTACAGCCGGTTGGGCTCGCTCGAATTCTCGAAGAGGCTGCTCCTGGAAGCCAAAGTTGCGGTGTCCCCCGGCATCGGTTTCGGTGACTGCGGCGATGGCTTCGTACGCTTCGCGCTCATCGAGAACGAGCACCGCACCCGCCAGGCGATCCGCGGGATCCGCGACCTGCTCAAGAGGGACAGGGTCGTCGAGGTCCGAAGCTCTGAGGCCTCTTAGGCCCGGAATGGGAGACGAGAAGTGAACCCGGTCAAGATCGGACTCCTGGGGATGGGGACGGTGGGCGGCGGCACCCTGCGCGTCCTGCGCCGCAACCACGACGAGATCAGCCGCCGCGCCGGGCGCGCCATCGAGATCACCTGTGCCAGCGCCCGCGATCTCGACAAGCCACGCGACCTCACGCTCGACGGCATCCGGCTGACCCAGGACCCCTTGGCGGTGGTCGATGACCCCGAGGTGCGCATCGTCGTCGAGCTCATCGGCGGGCTCGAGCCGGCCCGCACGCTGGTGTTGCGCGCCATCGCCAACGGCAAGCACGTGGTCACCGCCAACAAGGCGCTCATCGCCATCCACGGCAACGAGGTCTTCAAGGCCGCCCAGGAACGCGGTGTGATGGTGGCCTTCGAGGCCGCGGTCGCGGGCGGCATCCCGATCATCAAGGCGATCCGCGAGGGGCTGGCCGGGAACCGCATCGAATGGCTATGCGGGATCATCAACGGCACCGGCAACTTCATCCTCTCGGAGATGCAGAACCGCGGGCGCGACTTCGCCAGCGTCCTGCGCGAGGCACAGCGCCTCGGTTATGCGGAAGCCGATCCGAGCTTCGATGTGGAGGGCATCGATGCCGCCCACAAGCTGACGATTCTCGCCGCCATCGCCTTCGGGATCCCGCTCCAGTTCGAGCGGGTCTACACGGAGGGGATCACCCGGATCACCCGTGCCGACATCGACTACGCCGACCAGCTCGGTTATCGGATCAAGCACCTCGGCATCGCCCGGAACAGCGGGCAGACCATCGAGCTGCGCGTACACCCGACCCTCATCCCCAAGCGCCAATTGCTGGCGAGCGTCATGGGCGTCATGAACGCCGTGCTCATCAAGGGCGACGCCATTGGCCCGAGCCTCTACTACGGCGCCGGTGCGGGCGCCGAGCCCACGGCCTCGGCGGTGGTCGCGGACCTCGTCGATGTGGTCAGGACCTTGACCTCGGACCCCGAGAACCGCGTCCCCCACCTCGCCTTCCAGCCGCACGCGCTCTCGGATCTAGCCGTGGCGCCCATGGAGGACGTGCGGACCGCCTATTATCTGCGCATGAGCGCCGTCGATCGCCCCGGGGTGTTGGCCGACATCACCCGCATCCTGGGAGATTTAAAGATCAGCATCGAGGCGATCCTGCAGAAGGAACCCGCGCCGGAGGAACGCCACGTACCCATCATCTTTCTCACCCATCGGGTACAGGAACGGGCGATGAACGACGCCATCGCCCGCATCGAGGCGCTGCCCGCGATCAAGGGCGCCGTGACCCGCATCCGCCTCGAGACCCTGGAATGACCGGATATCACGGGATCATCGAACGCTACCGCGCGCACCTGCCGATCGGTGCGGACACTCGCATCGTCTGCCTCGGCGAGGGCGACACCCCGCTCTTGCGACTGCACCACATCCCGAATCTCCTCGGTAAAGACATCGCCCTGTACGTCAAATACGAAGGCCTCAACCCCACCGGCTCGTTCAAGGACCGCGGGATGACCATGGCGGTCACCAAGGCCGTGGAGGAAGGCAGCCGCGCGATCCTATGCGCCTCCACCGGGAACACCTCCGCCTCCGCCGCGGCCTATGCCGCGCGCGCCGGGATCCGGGCCTTCGTGTTGATCCCCGAAGGCAAGATCGCGCTCGGCAAGCTCGCGCAGGCCGTCCTGCACGGCGCGGTTGTCATGCAGATCCAGGGAAACTTCGATGCCGGCATGCGTCTCGTGAAGGAGGTCGCGGCCCGTCTGCCCGTGACGCTCGTCAACTCCGTCAACCCCTATCGCCTGGAGGGGCAGAAGACCGCGGCCTTCGAGGTGATCGAGGCCCTCGACCGGGCGCCGGACTTCCACTGCCTGCCGGTCGGCAACGCCGGCAACATCACGGCCTATTGGATGGGCTACCGGGAATACCACGAGCACGGCCTGATTGAAAACCTCCCGCGCATGTGCGGTTTTCAAGCGAGCGGCGCCGCGCCCTTCGTGCGCGGCCGGATGATCGACAACCCGGAAACCGTGGCGACCGCGATCCGGATCGGCCACCCGCAGTCCTGGGACCTGGCCTTGGGGGCGCAAGCCGAGTCCGGCGGATGGTTCGATGAGCTATCCGATCCCGAGATCCTCGCGGCCCAGAGGCTCCTCGCGGAGCAGGAAGGGATCTTCTGCGAGCCCGCCTCCGCGGCCTCGATCGCGGGTGCGATGCGGGACGTGCAACGCGGCAAGATCCCCGCGGGCAGCCTCGTCGTCTGCACCCTGACCGGCCACGGCCTCAAGGACCCCGACATCGCGATCGCCCAATCATCCGCCCCGCCCCTGAAGGTCGAGGCTCGCCTCACGGAGGTGGAACGGGTGATCGCGGAGGAAGTCGGCGCCTAGGTCACGGCGGTCCGGACGGAGCGCCGCGCAAGCCAGACCCAGGCCGACGATGCGGGCCATGCTGATAGATGTCGTTCCTCGCCCGAGACGAAACCCCCCCCCCCCGAAGGGCGGGCCCGAGGGGCGGCCGCGTCAAGTGCCCCGTTAGCGGCTGAAGGCGACGCTGGTTGGCAA